>JBILTQ010000101.1:0-15854 GCA_044371435.1 Pirellulaceae bacterium
CAGGATAATCCAACCATCGTTCTCGCGAACGGTGATGTCGCAATAGTTGGTTCTGGCGACGTACTTGGTAGCTGGTAGATGGGTCACGACTCGTACGAAGGGCATGCTGGAGTAGTAGTTGTTCAGGCAGTCTCGTACTTGGTTGGCCGTGACCTTCCCGACCGGTCGAACATAAATGGTCGAGAGGATTCCTCGCTCCATGGGGACCAGATGCGGGGTAAAACAGATCTGGGGGGTACGGCCGGAAAAGCGGTGGAGGATATCGATGATTTCCGGCTGATGACGGTGGTTACCTACCGAATAAGCCGCGATACTCTCGTTGCATTCGCAGTAAAGATTCCCGAGCTTAGGCGTCCGACCAGCTCCACTTACACCGCTCTTGCTATCGACGATGATGGATGTTGGTTCGATCAAGCCCTCCTTCAGCACCGGGGCTAACGGCAGGATGGCCGAGGTAGGATAGCAGCCAGGATTAGCGACCAAGGCAGCCTGTGGTAACTGTGGACCGAAAAGTTCGGGTAAACCGTAGGGCGTTTGGCCGAGTCGACCGGGGTCGGGATGCGTTTCGCCATACCATTGCTGATAGAGGGCTGGCGTTCCCAGTCGGTAGTCGGCGCTGAGGTCGATGACGCGACAACCAGCCTCGAGCAACTCGACGCATTGGTGAGCCGATGCCCCGTGCGGCAGGCAACAAAAGGCGACATCACAACGGGCTGCGATCTGAGCTGCATTCAAATCCTCGACACCGATCGGGAGTCTCCCCTCCAGTTCAGGATGCATGTAAGCGATTGGACTACCGTCACCCTGTCGGCTGGTTGCCGCGGTTATTTGGACTTCCGGATGACGCAACAGCCAACGAATCGATTCCAAAGCGGTGTAGCCGGAAGCTCCGACGATAGCGACGCGAATCATGATGCAACTTTCTCCTCAACCAAGCATTGGCGAACGATCTCGGCGAACTCGGCTAAAATCATAGCCGTTGCTCCCCAGATCACATGGTTCTGACAACGGAAACCGGGGGCATCGAATTTGGAAGTGCCTCGCTGCATCGTAGCGATCACCTCCTGGTCGGCATCCAACAAATCCCGGACCGGCATCCATAAAACTTCCGCAACCTCGTCAGGGTTTGGGCGAAAAGTGGGGCGGTCGTGAATAGCATGGACGAAGACATCAACATGATGATGGCTGCCGAAAACGTATAACGACGAAAGTTGTCCGAGCCGTTCGGCGGCGTCCAAGGAACAACCAAGTTCCTCCTGAAATTCACGGCGTGCGGCGGCGGCGGGGCCCTCATTCCCCTCCAGGCGTCCCCCCGGCAGCGAGACCTGGTTGGCATGATCGGCCACCTGGTGTGCGCGGAGGGTAAGCGGCAGCCACCAATCGTCGGAGTGCCAAACCAGGCAGATACACACGGCCGCTCGATGGACGCCGGGCGATACAGGGCCACGGTGCCTTCCCATCGCCATATCTGGCGCCATCCGCCGCTGCACGCGTCCACCCGGTAGATCAGCTCGACTCAAGCGTTGGGCGAGTCGGTTGGGCAAATCATAAGGTAGGCAGTTCATGGCGGTGAAACCGCTTCGGCGGGGGCCGAAAGTTCAGGGAACTCAAAGACAGCATAGGTGTCATTCGAGTAGATCAAGGGCAATAAGGGCGGGCTGGATTGGAACCGCCGATCAACTACAACATACTGCATCCGGTAGCGGCGGTACATGGCTCGCAGATGTTCGTCGCTCATCGGGATACCATAGCCGGCTTCATCGCGAGGATAGATTTCAAGCATCCGCCGTTCCCACTCGATGAGATGAAGCGTGTCTTGCGGCGCATCTTTCCACGAGGCGATTTCAGCCCGCTGCGCATACCATTTGAAGGTCTGTTGGAAACGCGGGGTCAGGCATAACGCGTTGGCGGGCGTATTGGCTCGAATCCAATAGCAGGCATCCAGCCAGTCCTGATAGACCTGCTGCTGGGCGGCTGTGGATTCGTGGCGAAATACCAAAGACGCATGGTCGGCTGGCGGAAGCTGGCTGCGGCGAGTCGCGAGGTTTCGTTCGACCAGGATGGCGATGCCGGGAACGGCAAGCAAGGTCGCGAGAAGCATGGACGGAAGCCAGCCGATCGCAGCTTGCGGGAAGGTCCATCGTGCGCACAGCTGCGCCGCCAAACCTACCAGCAACATTGGCCAAATGACATCATTCCAGCGAAACCAGTAGTAACGCAAGAGGCAGGCCGACCAGTTAGTCGCCCAGCTCGACAGACCGAGATCGATGGCGATGCCAGCTAAAGCAAAAATGCTGACCCAGGCCACGATCCACAGAAAGGGTTGGGGAAGGCGAAGGGGAGGCTGCGGAAGGGGCTGGTCGGGCTTGGAAGCGTCGCCTTGTCTTACCGAACGATGCAGTTGCCAAGTCGCTGCCACCAACAGCAGCAGGCCAGCGAAGTGGTACCATCTTTCCGCCGCAAAGTGCATTGGTGACAAGTGATGAGCGAGTCGTTGATAGACATAGATCATCGCCCCACGCTCGGCGGTCGCGATATCGACCCCGCGGTTGAGCAACAGCGCCGGCAGTAAACCGGGCAGCGCCAGGCAACCACCCAGGCACAAACCAACTAGCAACCGAAAGGGCGATTCCCTAGCAAGCGGGGAAGTCTTCGAGTCGCTGGTCACCCCCTGGGATGGGCCAGGGCGGGCCAGGCACAGGTAACTGAGGAGGCTTGCCAGCGTTATCCAGCCCCCCGTCAGGACGTGGAAGGCCGAGGCCGTGCCGAAGTAAATCCATGCCAGCGACCAGCGTCGCCGAAATATTTCAGCCAAACCCAGCAACGACGAGGCGTAAGCGAAGACCTTGGCTTCACACCCCCCCACCACCCATTCTCCCGAAAGGTGCCCCCAGGTCAGGGCTGCCAACCACAGGGGGGCGGTGAGTGCTCCTGCGAGCCAGTAGGGCCAGATTTGGCGTATCCAGTAGCACCAGCCGACAGCCAAAGCCAACCACCCGAGAAGACGCCCCAACCAGGTCGCCAGTGGGAGTGAAAACAGGTGGGTCAACCCGCCGACGGTCGCGAAGAAAAACCAGTGGGCGTCCCCGGACTCGAGGAACATGTCGCCGGCGCCGAAGCTGGGATCCCAGAAATGCTTGGCTTTCGTCAAGTAATGGGATTCATTGACCTCTGGCGTACGGCTACCAGCAAACAGCGAAAACAGGCAGAAGACCAGGAAAACATCGAAGGCCACGCCGGGGAAGGGAAATCGCTGGGAATCTCCACCCGACACAGACGAAGCAGGTTTTCTCGAGCAACAGTGAAAAAAACGAGGAATTTTCTCAGAAACTCCCTTGTCAAGCCCCTGTTTTCCTTGACTCCGGTGAAACTGCATTTAGAGTTGCTTAATGTTATAGGAAAAAAGCGACATGCTCCGGAGAAGGTGTCGCCGGCCGGAAAGAACTTCGGATTCTTCCGTCCCAACGATATTGAATCTCCGCACTGAGGTCGGATTGGGGAGGAAATCCCCAAACTAAGGAAGGGAAGTTATGTTAGTCCTGTCCCGTAAAAAGAACGAAAGTATCGTTATCAACAACGATATCACCATTGTCGTGGTCGAAATCCGCGGCGACAAGGTGAGGTTGGGGGTTGAGGCGCCGCGCGAGGTACCGGTTCACCGACGGGAGGTTTACGATGCAATCCAGCGCAACCAAGGCGAGCCGGAAGCGGAAACCGACCAGCTTAACGAATCCTAAGCGCGGCTGTTGACTTCTTTACCTGGTCCGAATCTCGGCCAGGTTCTTTCAGCGTTCAATGGTTGGCTTCCGTGGAACCCTGATGATTGGCTACCTCGAAGCCGACTGGTGTTTTGAGGTGAACTGCACTGAATCGCGACTTGACCAGGTCGACTTCTTCGGTTTACACTTCGTTTCTCCGGTTCTGGAAGTAACTTTTGAACTCCAAAGGTTTGTCCACGACTTGAACAATGGCCCCGTCGTCTAGCGGCCTAGGACATCGCCCTTTCACGGCGGTAACACGGGTTCGATTCCCGTCGGGGTCACTAGGTAATCCATCCGGTTACCTTTCGCATTCGCCACCCAGCTCCCGCTGGGTTTTTTTATTGGATTGGATGTCGAAACTCATTCACCGTCGATCGCCGTGATACCTGCTTTAGCACCTTCAAGCCAGTGGTAGCCAAGGGCTTTAGACGCGGTGCTTCCGTTGTTCGCGGGTACCAGCTTTTCGGCCGAATTGGCCAAAGGCTTCCGCGATCGATCCATCGCCGGACACATGAGACGACTCAAGCTTTCTCGCGATCATTGTCCGTTGAGGGACACCCATGAAGCGACTGCTCATCACCGGAATTTGCGGTTTCGTTGGATCGGTTTTGGCGAAAGAAGTGCAGCGTCGCTTTCAGCCCATCGAGGTAGTCGGTATCGACAACTTTTCGCGGTCTGGGAGTGAGGGCAACCTCCCTGGGTTGCGCGAGGCGGGGATCGATGCCAGGCTTGGGGATATACGCCGGGCGGCCGATCTCGAGCAATTCGGAGGGGTAGACTGGGTGATCGATGCCGCGGCCAACCCCTCCGTCCTGGCAGGGATCGATGGCCGGACCTCTTCGAGCGAATTGATCGACCAGAATCTGTTCGGAACGGTCCCGATCCTCGAGTACTGCCGTCGCTATCAGGCTACCTTCACGCTGCTGTCGACCAGTCGCGTTTATTCCATCGAAGCCATGCGGGCCATTCCCTTGAAGGTGAACGATCGCGCCTACCATTATGCTGGACTGGAACCGCTCCCTCACGTTTCTGAGGAGGGAATCACCGAAGCCTTCCCGACCACCCCTCCCGTTTCGCTCTACGGCGTTTCTAAACTATGTTCGGAGAAATTGGCTTTGGAATACGGTAGTCTCTTCGGATTTCCGGTGTGGATCAATCGTTGTGGGGTGATGGCTGGAGCCGGGCAATTCGGTCAACCGGAGCAAGGGATTTTTTCCTTTTGGCTTCGTGCCTGGGCGGCTGGTAAGACCTTGCGATATTTGGGTTTCGGCGGTAGCGGTTACCAGGTACGCGACTGTTTGAATCCGAAAGATTTGGTCTCGTTGCTTTGGTCGCAGTTCAGTTGTCCTTTGCGGACCACTCAGCCGCGAATCGTCAATGTTTCAGGTGGAGCCGAATCGGCTATTTCGCTTGCGCAACTCAGTGATTTCTGCCGTGAGCACATCGGTCCCTGCCAGCCGGTAGCCGATGGGTCCGAGCGACCTTTCGATATCCCCTGGTTAGTCTTGGATTCCTCGCTAGCGCGGAGGACCTGGGGCTGGCGTCCCCAGTATTCGTTGATGGATACGCTGCATGAGATCAAGGATGCCATCCAACCTTGAGGCGGCGAATGAGCGGAGCCTGCCGCGTGGGCGGGGTTCGCCTCAGCTGCGAACCAGCCGGGAGCGGTAACCTGTAAGCCTCGCTAGCGCTGGAGCTTGGGGCTCGCAACTGCCACGGCTGGGAAGGGGCGCTAGCGGTAATTCCGGTTGTCTTTCGATATCGACCGGGATAGTCCTTTTCTCAGCGGCGGTGATCGATTACCCTGCACAGATCCTCTCAAGCGTCGGCAAGCTTTTTGGCCGTCTCGGTTTCTTCGAATGCTGTTCGCATGTCTATTCGCGTTGCTTTGCACCATCGCACGGTGTATGCATATTCCAAGTCGATTCAGCTTGGTCCTCAAATTGTTCGTCTGCGACCTGCGCCGCATTGTCGAACGCCGATCCTCAGCTATTCGCTCAAGGTTCAGCCGAATGAGCATTTCTGTAACTGGCAGCAGGATCCACAGGGTAACTTTTTAGCGCGTCTGGTTTTTCCGAAAAAGACAGACCGACTTGAAGTGATCGTGGACTTGGTGACGGATATGTCATCGATCAATCCGTTCGACTTTTTTCTCGAGCCGTATGCTTACGATTTTCCTTTCGAGTATGAGGAATGGCAGGCTTCGGAATTAGCCCCTTTCCTGAAGATCGATCGAGAAAAAATTGGTGACCGCTTCGCCAAATTCGTCCAGCCCTTTCGCGGACAGAAGCGGCGGACGATTGACCATCTGATCGAGATCAATCAGCAACTGCAGCAGCAAATCGAATATGGTGTACGCTTGGAGCCCGGTGTTCAGAGCCCGGAAGAAACTCTGAAGTTGGCCAAAGGTTCGTGCCGCGATTCGGCTTGGTTGCTGGTCCATGTACTGAGAGACCTGGGCTTGGCAGCTCGGTTTGCTTCCGGATATCTCATCCAGCTGACCGCGGATCAGTCGTCGTTGGATGGTCCGAGCGGCCCGAAGGAGGATTTCACCGACCTGCATGCCTGGGCCGAGGTATATCTGCCGGGGGCGGGTTGGGTCGGTTTGGATCCGACCAGCGGCCTGTTGTGCGGCGAAGGGCATATTCCGCTGGCATGTTCTCCGGACCCAGGGAGTGCGGCTCCAATCCAAGGAGTAGTGGAACCCTGCGAGTGTAGTTTCGAGTTCTCCATGCAGGTGACCAGAATTCACGAGGATCCCCGAACGACCAAACCTTATACGGAAATGCAGTGGAGTCAGCTCGACGCTTTGGGCCAGTCGATCGACCGGCAATTGGAGCAGGATGATGTGCGGCTAACGTTTGGTGGGGAACCGACCTTTATTTCCATCGACGACATGGAGGGTGATGAATGGAATACGGCGGCGGTCGGTCCCAACAAATCCCGGCTGGCCGGGCATTTGCTTCGGCGGCTCCAGCGTCGATTTGCTCCGGGTGGGTTGCTCTTTCACGGTCAAGGTAAATGGTATCCAGGCGAATCGTTACCGCGCTGGGCCTTGTCTTGTTTCTGGCGGACCGATGGCGAAGCCTTGTGGCAGGATCCTTCGTTACTGGCTGACGAGGCTCGTCATTACGCCCATGATTTCAATACTGCCCGACGCTTCGCCAGGGCTTTAGCGAAGCGGCTGGGGGTCGCGCCGCATTGGCTGATGCCAGCTTACGAAGATATCTACTATTATCTCTGGAAAGAACAGCGGTTACCCAAGAATATTGACCCGCAGCAGGCCGAGCTGGAGGACCCAGAGGAGCGGGCTCGGCTTGCCAGGGTCTTCTCGCGCGGCTTGGGGGAACCGGTGGCTCTGGTCCTCCCGATTCGTCGGCAATGGCAACAAAGTCAAGCCAGTCCCGCGGGGCAATATACATGGTCGAGTGGTCCGTGGCCGGTCCGCCGCGAGCGATTGTTCCTCCTGCCAGGCGATTCACCAGTCGGTTTGCGATTACCGCTGGAGACCCTTCCTTGGACAGGAACGGCTCATCCCCTGGCCTGGACTCCGATCGATCCTTTTCAGCCGCGCTCGCCGTTGCCGCGGCCAGTCACCATCCAGCCGCAACGGCCAGCGGTTTCACCACCGCCAAGCCAAACCCGGCCGGAGCGGATCGGCTACCCACCGCTTGAGGAGGAAAACGACTTGCAGCCACCTGGGGATTTGTCGGGCTTTCCGGTTCATCGGACTGCCATCTCCTTTGAGCCTCGCGATGGAAAACTCTACATCTTTATGCCACCGGTTGAGCGACTGGAGGACTATATCGATTTGTTGTGGTGTATCGAGGCAACGGCAGCAGAAGAGAAAACGCCGGTGATGATCGAAGGCTATGAACCACCGCGCGACCATCGTCTCAATGTCCTGAAAGTGACCCCTGATCCAGGGGTTATCGAGGTCAATATCCATCCGAGCCGCAGTTGGTCCGAGTTGGTCAACAAGGTTACCGGTTTGTATGAGGATGCCCGTCAGTCGCGGTTGGGGACTGAGAAATTTGATCTCGATGGCAAGCATACAGGAACCGGAGGTGGTAACCATATTGTCATGGGAGGCCCAAGTCCCGCTGAAAGTCCCTTCCTGCGACGGCCTGATTTGCTGCGAAGCTTGATAACGTTTTGGATCAACCATCCGGCCCTATCCTATCTCTTTAGCGGTCGCTTCGTAGGCCCGACTAGCCAGTCGCCCCGTCCCGATGAGGGACGCCGAGATGCGATGTATGAACTGGAAATGGCTTTGAGCCTGTTGCCTGACCAGCAAGGCCAGGCTCCCCCTTGGCTGGTAGATCGAATCCTACGTCATCTCTTGACGGATTTGACCGGCAATACCCACCGCTCGGAGTTTTGTATTGACAAGCTCTACTCGCCCGATAGCCCCTCAGGCCGACTCGGTCTGGTCGAACTGCGAGCCTTCGAGATGCCTCCTCATCCGCAAATGAGCCTCGCGACCCAATTGCTCATCCGTAACCTTATCGCTCATTTCTGGCGGCAGCCTTATCGAGAACCACCGATCCGCTGGGGTACGCAACTTCATGATCGCTTCATGCTTCCGCACTTTCTCGAGGAGGATTTGCGGCAAGTTATCCGTACACTGCAAGCAGCCGGATGGCCCTGGGAGATGAATTGGTTCGAGCCGCATCTCGAGTTCCGTTTCCCGCGAATGGGGAGAGTATTCTACGATGATGTCTCCATCGAGTTGCGGCATGCAATCGAGCCCTGGTATGTCCTGGGCGAAGAAGGATCGAACGGCGGAACGGCGCGTTACGTCGACTCCTCGGTCGAGCGGCTTCAGCTCAAGGTTCAGGGCTTCGACAAGTTCCATCAGGTCCTGGTCAACGGTTTCCTCTGCCCGCTTCAGGAAACCGCGATTCCCGGTCAGGCGGTCTGCGGAGTGCGGTACCGCGCCTGGCAACCTCCGTCTTGCCTTCATCCAACGATCCCAGTGCACTCCCCGTTGACGATCGATCTGATCGATACACGGGCAGGACGTTCTTTAGGAGGGTGCGTTTACTACGTTAGCCATCCCGGTGGACGGAGTTACGATCGCTTTCCGGTAAATGCGTTGGAAGCCGAATCGCGACGAGCTACCAGGTTCTGGGCCCATGGTCATTCGCCCGGTCCCAAAACCGGGCGCCTACCGAAACCGAACCCCGATTTTCCGATGACCTTGGATCTGCGACGCGAGGCTACATGAACCAGGGTTGGGTCAGCCATTGCCGCCAACTCCACTCCGGCGGCTTGGCGCCTGGTATGGCGGTCCACCAGGGCAATTGATCGATGTCGCGAGGGTCCGCCGAAGGTACTGTTTCCGGTGAGAGGCTGGGAGGCGGATCGGGTAACAACCAGCCTCCCTGGCGGTCGGGAAGACTGAAGGCATGGTGATAATCACGTTGGGTATCATCGAGCCAACGCTCGGTCTTGTCGGCCCGATCATTGGGCCACCAGGTTTTAGCGTGATTCAGGCGTCGACGCGCCAATTCGAAATCCTCGCGGGCCGCTGCCGATAAGGCTAGGTTATGCCAGGCCGCGTCATTCCAAGAGTGTTTGGCGGCAGCATCCTGCCACTTCTCCTCGGCCAAATCCCAGCGTCCTTGGCGGGCGAAGCCGTTCCCTTGACGGACCAGACTGGATCCGGGAATAAACCACGGCAAGACCAACATCGTATCTACCGCTTTGGTTCGCGGACTGAACATTGCCCAACTCTCGCGCGATATGGCTTGAATGACGCGATCTACCGGTTCTCCTCCCAGACTATTGAGATCGGGGTAGGCTTTCTCCGCCTGCTCGCGATTGATGGTCAAGGTGTTGAAACCGATTCTTTCTCCGCTGGCGACATCGATGACTGCCCAAGACAGGCTGATCTGCTCGGAGGGCTGAGGGCTCTTGTCCAAGGGACTCTTCCTGGGAGGCGGTGGTTCGGTGTTTACCCGCAGGATCTGACCTTGCAGCAGCACATCGGCATTGGCCCGGCGAGCTGCACTCAAACCGGCAATATCGCTGGGTTGTCCATCGAAACTCGCCAGCTGGATGCTGGTCATTTCCTGCAGGAGTTGTGGATGAAAGAAAGCGATCGGTTGCCCTGCCTGCGGTTGGTTGACAATCATCGACTCGTGTAGTTTGGCGGTCAGTTCGGCCGGACCTGCGATGGGCGCCATGGCGATCGAACCCAGGGTGCGGGCGCGATTCAAGGGTGGTTCCCAGACTGTCATCGGGGCGGTCATCCGGCAACCGGTGGCTAACCAGACCAGCAGGAGAAACCAGCTTCGCGAGAAGGTTAGGCAGCGCATGAGGAGAGCTCGCTATGCGATAAACAGACGATAGTGATACCAGCTGCATCCGCCTGACGGAGGACTTCATCTCGATCGACGATGATCGTCTCCCCGGCTTCGATGGCGATGGCTCGCCCACCAGTCCGCTGCATCTGCGCGATGGTGTGCAAACCGATTGTCGGTTGATCAAAGCGACGATCCTGCTGCGGTTTAGCGACCTTGACCAAGGTAAAGCCGCCGCGCGGACAGAGCTGGCCAGTGCGCTGGATACACGCGTCGGTTCCTTCAACCGCCTCGACCGCCAGGACTGTGCGGTCGCGGACAGTGATACTTTGTCCGATATCCAAGCGCCCCATCTCTTTGGCGATGGCCCAGCCATATTCGATATCCTGACGGATCGTAGCTGAAGGCTTGGTCATGGTGAGTACCCCGGACTGCGCCAGCAGTTCTGGCGCGTAGTGGGTACCGGGGACAATCTCCATCTCGCACCGCTGGTACGAACGGACGACCGCACCCAGCAGGGCGTCATCCCCCTGGTTGCTTTGGCGGCCGATAAAGATCGGGAAGAAAGTGCGAATGCACTCAAGATCAGGGACCAATCCCAACCAGCCTCGTCCATGAAATAAAAGACGGTCTTTGAAAAGCTTCCCCGCCAGCACGACCCGTTGGATCCCATGCCGTTGGAACCATCGCTGATGAGCGCCCAGCTTGGCTACGCCGAACCACTGGAGGGCATCGCAGTGGTTCGCCAACGAAGGGTCGGCATGATCCTTGATGGCAGCGATGACGACACGATGGTTGGCCTGACGCAAGGCTTGGGCGACCGAAAGGGGGTAGTTCCCCCAACCTGCCACGATACCGATCGGCTCTCGATCATCGACGATCCGCAGGTTTTCTAACATCATCAGGCAGCACTTGAAGAGGGGCGAGGAGTGTTGTCGACCTCGACAACAGAGGATCGACCGGGATTCGACGAGTCGGGGACGAGGGCTGAAGCCGATGGCTGCCGACGATCCTGTGAAGCCGACTGAAGTTCTTCCACCCTTCGCTGTAGTTGCCTAACCTCCTTGCGTAACTCAGGCAATTTCTTGCTGCTCATGATGATCTGAACAGCCTCACGCTGCGGCAGGGCGGGTGCTCCCAAGACGACCTCGTCCGTCGGAACATTGCCGGCAATACCGGCTTGAGCGGCCGCCATTGCTCGGTCACCGATTTGCACATGATCGCGAACACCGACTTGCCCGCCCAGAACGACATAGTCGCCGGTGGTACAGCTACCGGCGATCCCCACTTGGGCACAAATCAGGTTGTGGTGGCCGAGTTGCGAGTTATGGCCAATCTGAATCTGATTGTCGAGTTTGGTACCGCTACCAATGCGGGTCGGTCCATAGGTACCGCGATCGATCGTGGTACCTGCTCCGATCTCCACGTCATCTCCGATTTCGACCCAGCCCAGCTGGGCCGTGCGCTGATGCTTGCCATTCTCTAGGCGATAGCCGAAGCCATAAGCGCCAATCACCGAGTTGGCATGAATGATGGTCCGTTGGCCGACTATGGTCCCCGGATATAGGACCACCCCTGGAAAAAGCTCACTGCCAGCAGCCACCTGGCAGCCATCCATGATGTGGACCCCTGGGTGGAGGCGGGTATGATCGCCAATGATGCACTGCGCACCGACCGTTGCCGAGGGGCCGATCGAGAGGTGACTACCGAGGGTGGCTGTTGGATGAATAACGGCTCGGGGATCGATTTCAAGCGGCGATGTGGTGACCGGTGGACGCAGCTGTTGGATAACCGCGATAAACGAAGGATGAAGATGGTCGACCCCGATCACTACCTTGCCGGTTTTCTGGTGCAAGCAGTCAGCCAAGTCATGGGGAGCCATCGCCACCGCTGCGGGACTGGCAGCAAAGCGTTCGGCGTTTTTCTCGCTATCAACCAGGGTGAGATGGGTTGCACCAGCATCCTGCAGGGGTAAGGCATCTTGCACCCAAAGAGTTCCGGAACCGTAAAGAGTTCCGCCTACCTGCTGGGCGATTTGTTGAATCGTGAGTGGCATCCGTCGAATCCGCCGAGAGTCAGTATGAGGAATGGGTGGTTAGCTGGATGGATTATTTCAGGCTTCCATCGCCAGTCGCTCAGCCTGTCTACTCGGAAAGGTTAGTCAGGAGCAAGATGAATTGAGGAGATGATAGAGAGCTAGCAATCACCTGAGCCAGGGATGGATTTCTAGACATGGCTTGACGCCGCTCAAGGAAATAACTACTTCCCCGGAACGAAGTGTGAGGAGTCCTCGCCGTTCGGTTCTACCCGCTCGGTCCCTTGATTGGATTGGGCAACGAGGAACCGCTCGCTAGGAACTTCCTCGGTGGTTGCTGATCGGTTTTTGTATCACCGCCGAGCCGGTTGGAGTGGCCGTGTCGGAAGGTGGATGCGGTGAGTCGTTCAGCCATCGAGGATACCCCCCGCTTTGAGGAAGCATGGCTCAGCCATCCAAGGAAGGGATCACAGCATGTCGCGAAAAAACGCTCGGGATGATTCTTTTGCCAAGGGACGACCTCGTCGTCGGCCTGGTTGGTTGCGTCTGAGGAATCTCCTTCTCGCCGGGCTACTGTCGATGGTTGCAGCCATCGGTATCGGCGCGCCGTTGGCTCTGTCCAATCGCAAACTGGTAGTGGCAGCAGTGAATCGTTTAGCCGGTATCAGCCCTTTTCGTTTCGAGCTGGAGGGGATCGGCGTCGGTTGGTGGCAGCCTCTGAAAATGGCGGGTCTACGGTTGATTGATGGCAATGGGATGGAACTGGTAAGGCTGGCAGAACTGGAGACTGAACGAGGTCTCTGGGGGGTGGTCACCGACTACCGGAACCTTGGGGTGATCTCGATTCGTGGCGCCAGCATGCAAGTGAAGATCGAGCCCGGTACCAGTAGTCTCGAGGAGGCTTTGAAGCCATGGTTATCGCCGAGTTCGACCGATTCCAGTCCCGGTTCGGAAGTCACGGCAAGCGCATCCTTGCCCCAAGGTCGTCTGCGGGTCGAACAGGCGACGATTATGGCGAGCGATTCGGTCGATGGAAGTGCGTGGAAACTGACCATTCACGAGGCTGATCTTCCACTTCCGACCGCTGAGCAGCCCATTCCTCCTATCAATTTGTCCGGTGCGATTGAACAACTCGTGGCGGCCGAGCCGAAGGCAGCCCTGCCTCAAGGCGGATTCACTGTACGGACCCAGCCGCTGATAGGAAGCGGCGGTGAGCGTTCGGGGTTGCCGCCGATGCAAATGACCATCGCCACGACGGACTTACCGCTGGAGTGGTATTCGTTGCTGCGCCGCCGCATCCCCGGCTTGGCTATCGAGAGACTCGATGGCAAGGCTACGGTGCAGGCGGATGTCGAATTATTGAGCAAGGATGATATCCGCGCGAAAATCGCTACTGCCCAGATCGATCAGTTGAGGGTAGTCGCCACCGACCTGGTGGGTCGCGAGGGGGCTGCCTTGAAGCAAGTGCGGTTGAGCGGAGTGGTCAAAATGACACCGGATCGCTGGATCGCCGAGAACACGGTGCTTGAATCCGATGTCGGTGCCCTGGGTATTGCGGCTTCCTTACCCACGAACTTCCTTTTGCCTTCGGCCGCCGAACCGTGGATCGCTGATGCTCAGTGGAATGTTCAAGGCAACGTGGATTTAGCGAGGCTGCTCCGCGTCGCACCCGGAGTGATCCCGTTGCAGGCGGGTACTACCCTCACGCAAGGGAAAGCGAGCCTGCTCAGCCTGCAGCGCTTGGGCGATGGTGGGTATCCCCAAGGGGAACATCGCATCGAACTGGGTGACTTGGTTGGCAATGTAGCGGGCACCCCGTTGACCTGGGAGAAGGCCCTGACGGCATCGATCGATGTCGAGAGGACCGCCGAGGGCCAAGCTCATTTCTCGATCGACTGTTCCGCCGAATTTTGTGAGATCAAGGGTGAAGGTGATTTGCAGGCAGGACAACTGGTGTCCAAGGTCGATCTCGATCGCTTACATCAGCGACTTTCCAAGTGGGTAGCTTTACCGCTATCGCAGCTTGCCGGTAACGCCAATCTTCAATGGCAATGGAACCAAACCGCTGGCAATCGACTGTCGACCCAAGGAAGTTTGGAGACGACTCCGTTGCAAATCGGTTTAAAGGCGGGCCAGATGAACGAACCAGCCTGGAGGGGATCGTTTGAGGCGATAGGTACCCTTCATCAAGGTCGGTTGCTCCAGGTGGACCGAGGGACGTTAACGCTGGATAGTGAGCAAGAGTCCCTGCGAGCTGAACTCCAGGAACCGCTGACGTGGACAACGACGGCCCCCGGTGCCGAACCTTTGCCACCAGCCGGTGTGACCATTGAATTGACGGGCGATATCGGAGCATGGCAACGCCGAGCCCAGTTGATCGCCGGGCAGGATCCTGGTTTTCTGGTGGACGGTCGCTGCGAAATGAAGGCTAGTGGCGCCATCGATACGCAGCATCTTGAGATCACCGCGGCCAGTTTCTCGGCGCAGCCTTTCGGTGTCAACAGCCAGGGATTCCGCATGCAGGAAGCTCGGGTCGAAGGAGCATTTGCTGGGCGATTCGACTCCTCGGATGTGGCTCGACTGCAGATCGAGAAACTGCTTGTCCAAGCCGAATCGTTCGCCCTGACAGCCAAAGATTCCGCGACGGCCGACGGGGCTGGACGAGAAGGTAAAGCTGCTTTCCGCTTGGAGCCAAAACGCTTGATGTCGGCTATGGGTACCCAGGGGCCGGATACTTCCGCTGCGACTGGCCTGTCGATCGAAGGCGATTTGACAGGGACAGCTAACTGGAGTATTCGCCCGGCGACCGACCTGCGATGGCAGATGTTTCTGGATGGCAAGGATATTCGTGTCTTCCAAACCACCAACCAAAGCCCTTCGGCAGCCCCCGGTCAGCTGGTCAGTACTCGCGGCTCGAATACAGTAGCGCAAAGTCTGCTTTGGGAGGAATCGCTAGCCAAAGCTGGTATGCAAGGGATCTATGATTTCCAGACAGGACGCCTAGAACTGCCGGAGACAACTTTACAGACTGTTTGGATGGCCTATGGGGGAGCTACCACCATCAGCAGCACTCAAAACAAGACGAAACTTACCGCGCGCGGACAAATGACCTACGATGCGGCCCAGGTAGTAGAAAAGCTCAAACCTTGGACTGGGAACTACCTTGCGATGTCGGGGCAGCGCACCGAACCGGTGGAGATCACTTGGGAGAGTTCCTCATCCGACACGTGGGCGGAATCTTTACAAGCCAAGCTGCAGTTAGGATGGGATGGGGCGAAAGTCGTCGGTATCGATATCGGACGCGCTGATATCCCCTTGGCTATCGACAATGGCAGGTTCCATTCGAAGACGGTCTTTCCTGTCTCTCAGGGTGCCATGCGTTGGGATCTGACCAGTGACCTCCGTCAATCGCCCTTAACCATCCTCCAGGCACCAGAGACGGTTTTGGAAGAAGTCGCTATCACCCCGCAAATGTGC
Organism: Pirellulaceae bacterium; assembly: GCA_044371435.1. Taxonomy (GTDB): domain Bacteria; phylum Planctomycetota; class Planctomycetia; order Pirellulales; family Pirellulaceae; genus JAIYDQ01. Next base: position 15,582 of record JBILTQ010000101.1, read on the forward strand.
CAAGGTTGGCTGAAGTATATCGCGCCCTTGCTGGCAGATGTCACCGCCGTTCAAGGTCAGTTGAGCCTGCGTATCGATCGGGCAGCCTTGATACCGGCTGATGCCATGCGACCGACCGTGGATGGCGAATTGCACGTCGAGGATGTCACGGTCGGGCCAGGTCCGTTAGCCGATCAAATCATGACTATCGTTCAGCAGGTTCGCGCCTTGCGTAAAGGCAATGCCGCTCAGGGTACCAGCAATAGCGGCGCTTGGCTGCAGATGCCTGCACAG
>JBILTQ010000232.1:0-8568 GCA_044371435.1 Pirellulaceae bacterium
CGGGGGATGTGGAATTGACTACCGAAGGGAGCGTCGGGATCGATGGGCAACTGGAATTGATCGCTAGTATTCCGATTCAAACCGATTGGATCGATGGAACTCCAGCTTTGGCGACGCTGGCTGGACAGAGTATCCGAATTCCGATTCGTGGTAGCCTGCAACGACCAGCAGTAGACTTTCAGGCGTTCACTGCCATCGGTCGCCAGGTGGCTGAAGCAGCTGCTCAGGGGATGCTGAAAAACCAATTGGACAAGGGGCTCAACAAGATCCTAGGGCCACTCGAAAGCAAGCTGGCTCCACTGCAGCAAGGCCTACAGCAAAATATGCCGCAATTGCCGACACTGCCGGCTTTACCGGGCGGCTTCCAGATACCCGGTTTTGGCGGAGCTGCTCCTTCAGCTCCCCCGGTGGTTCCGACTCAGCCATAAACGGCTGAGCTACCGAGGTAGGCGGGAAGGGGAAGGTCTCGAGGCGTGTCGACCCGTGGTCAGTTCGGACCCAGCAGCTACCAGTCTTGAATCCCCTCCGACGATCGCCGGAGCTCTTCCGCGGCTGTTGTCAGGAGCGATTCCAGCCCGCCAGTCGCCGGAATCGCTGTTGCCGGCAGGGTGCCCGGGCAAGCGAGGGTCGAGACCGGCCACCGGGGATCCATTGCAAGTGAAGGTGCGGAACGCGATATTCATACCAGCTGGAGGGGACTGTGAGATTTTGCCGTCCCGAGAGTTCGCGGTGGCCGGATAAGCTTGTGGTTGCCCATGAATGTGATATCGCAAGCGTATGAAGCTCATCATGCCCAACGCTGGGAGGTCGCCGAGCAGCTCTATCAAGAAGCGCTTCGCGAGCAACGCTCGGCAGCATTGCTAAATAATCTCGGGAATGTCAAGCAAGCTTTGGGGAAGTGGGAGGAGGCCATCCGGGCACTGGAAGAGGCCATTACACTTTGTCCCGAGTTTGCCGAATCGTACTACAACTTGGCCAATGTGTGGTTGCGGCAGGAACGCTGGGAACGCGCTATCATCGATTTGCGCAAAGCGATCGCCTTGCGTCCCGATTTCGTCCAAGCCTACTTGAATCTGGGGAATGCACAGCGGGCGCGAGGTGCTTTGGCAGCGGCTGTCGAAGCCTACCAGATGGTGATTCAACTTAGCCCGACACGCTTTGAAGGCTACTACAATCTTGGAGTCGTTGCGTTGACGCTGGGCTACTCTCAGCAAGCACGTCAAGCCTTGGAGACGGCGATTGCGCTATGCCCAGATTATCTCCCGGCTTATAACAACCTTGGCTGCCTCCACACCCGGCTCGGTGAATATCAGTTGGCTGTGCGGTATTTTAAGGCAGCGATCGCGCGCGGTGCGGACAATCATGAGACCTTCATCAACCTTGGAGTCGTCCTGCAGGAAATCGGCGAATGGGATCAGGCGTTCGAGACTTTGTCGATTGCCTACCACCGCCATCCGGAAGTGGCCGCTGCTGCCTGGTTGCAAATCAAGCAGCAGCTATGCGACTGGACTGGGGTGGATGAGCTCGCCACTGGCTTGCTTCGGCTGGTAGAGAAACTTACCGCTGAGACGGCATCGGCTTCAGCCGACCGTACTATCCCACCCCTGTCATTGCTATCGCTGCCACGAGCCACCACCCCGGCGCAACAACGGCGATGCGCGGAATTGTGGGTGAGGGGGATGGTAGCCCCTCCCAGGCCAGCCGTGTCGGCGATCGGGCTGCGACCGTTACGCATCGGCTATCTTTCGGCTGATTATGGCGAGCATCCGGTAGCGTATCTTATCCGGGAGTTATTCGCGTCTCACGATCGCGGAGCCTTTCAAATCTATGCCTATGCCTTAGGTCCGGATGATCGATCGGAAATTCGTAGTCGACTTGTTCGGTCGGTCGATCATTTCCGGGATCAGCAACTGGCAGCTGATAGCGAGACGGCTGAGCAGATCAGGCAGGATAAGATCGATATTCTCATCGACATGCAAGGCCATACTCGCGGTGCGCGTCTCGAAATCCTGGCGCAGCGGCCAGCTCCCTTACAATTGCATTATTTGGGTTATCCAGGTAGCTTGGGGGCGCCTTTCATCGACTACCTGATAGCCGATGAGTACGTGATTCCAGCGAGCCAAGTTCAGCATTTTGCTGAAAAGATACTTTATCTTCCAGGCTGTTACCTTGTTCATGACAGTCAGGATCAACCTGGTTTAGGTATACAACAGCGATCAGTGCATCGCTTACCGCAGGATGTGTTCGTCTTTTGCGCATTCTCATCACCGCATAAATTCAATGAGCGGATGTGGGAGGTTTGGATGCGCTTGTTGAAGCGACTGCCGAAAAGTGTTTTATGGCTGCGCGATATTCATCCGCAAACCACGGCGAACTTGAGACAGCAAGCCAGGCGGCATGCGGTTGAGCCGGGGCGTTTGATCTTTGCCCAGCATGCCTCGCGTCCCGACCATCTCGCTCGCCAGCGGCTTGCGGATCTTTTCCTCGATACTTTCCCCTATAACCAGCATTCGACGGCGGCTGATGCCTTGCGCGTCGGCTTACCCGTCATCACCTTATCAGGGGAAGCCATGGCTTCACGCGTGGCCGGCAGTCTCCTGAGCAGTCTGGGGCTGCCCGAGCTGATCACGCAATCGCTGGATGACTATGAAGCCCGGGCGCTACAATTGGCGAGCGAGCCTCAAACCCTCAGTTTTTTGCGAGAGCGTCTGCTTCACCCACCTCAGCCGCTTCATGACGGAAGGGCGATGGCCCGGTTGCTGGAAGCGGCTTACCGTCGGCTTTGGGATGGTGCTGCCAAGGAAGAAAGATCGCGAGGCGGTCGCGGGGATGTATACGGACAAGCATTTGGGGGATGGGATGGCTGAGGCAGCGGACATGCTCCAGCAAGCGATTGCTCGGCACCAGGCTGGTGACGTGAGGGGGGCGGAAGTCCTCTACCGGCAGTTGTTGCTTGAACACCCGGAGTTATCGGATGCCTGGCATCTCTTGGGTGTTTGCGACATCCAGCAGGGGAACCTCCAGTCGGCTGTCGAGCGAATTCTCCGGGCTATTCGTTTGGCGCCCCAGCAATCGATGTTCTATGCCAATCTTGGTGTGGCTTACCAACAGCAGCAGCGATGGACCGAAGCCGGACAGGCATACCAGCAGGCGCTGACGCTCAGGCCCGACTACGCCGAAGCCTACCATAACCTGGGGATTGTCTGGTGGCACTTGAAGGAGTTCTCACGGGCTATCGCTGCCTTCGAACAGGCGATCAGGTTAGCTCCGAAATATCTGGATGCTTACTTGAATCTCGGTGGGGTCATGTTTGAAGGTGGAGATTGGTCGCAGGCCGTTGACTGCTTTCGGCGGGCTGCCGAATTGGCCCCGCACAATCCGGATATATTTACCAATCTCGGGAATGCCTTGCAGGAAGGGGGGAGTATCGGAGAGGCGGAGCAGGCCTACCGACGGGCCATCGAACTCGATCCGCGTGCGGCGATCGCTTATCGCAACCTCGGCTTGCTCTGGCGACGGATGGGCCGGATCGAGGAAGCTCTGAAAGCGACTCGTCAAGCAATCCTGGCTGGGATAGCCGATACTGAGACCCTCGCCCTGCAGATGCACTTGATGCTCCAGCAGCATTGCTGGGATAACATCGATGACACAGGTCGGCAACTGCTGGTTTCCCTTGAGCAGAGTTTGGCCGATCCGCAGGCAAAGAGCGTCTCGCCGCTCGCGGTGCTGGTCCTTCCCTCTCCTGTTCCGTCCGACTTGCAACAAGCCTGTGCTCGGCGTTGGTCACAGCAGTTTTGTATGGGCCACCAGGAAGCAGCGGAATCGATCCTCGGTATCACCGGGTGGTGTTCGACCGCAGACTACCGATTGCAACGCCACGTCGAAACTCGCAGGTTGCGAGTCGGCTATCTATCGGCCGACTTTCGTGTTCATCCCGTGGGACATCTGCTGCCGGAATTGATCGAGAGGCATGATCGGGAGCATTTCGAAGTTTTTGGTTATTCGATCGGGCCGGATGATCAGAGCGAGGTACGTCGCCGCCTGGTCACGGCCTTTGATCATTTCGCCGATCTGGAGCGTTGTCCGCACCGACAGGCGGCGACCCGCATTCAGCAGGACCGAATCGACATTCTGGTCGACCTTCAGGGGCATACGGAAGGTGCACGGACACAGATCCTGGCCTATCGGCCGGCGCCGATCCAGGTCAACTATTTAGGGTTCCCCGGTACGATGGGGGCCGACTTCATCGATTTTATCATCGCCGATCCGTATGTCTTGCCTCCTGCGAAGGCAGACGACTTTGACGAACAGATCGTATATTTGACACCATGCTACCTCTTCAACGATCGCTATCGATTGGAGCAGGCCCGGCATTTGGCGGAGGAGACTTCGCGGGATATCGCGCGCGCGAAGTTAGGGTGGGCCGAGGATGACTTCATTTTCTGCGGATTTAGTTCACCGCAGAAAATCACGCCGAGCATCTTTGGGCTTTGGTTGCGGTTGCTGGCGGAAGTGCCGCGGAGTCGACTGTGGTTGCGGGAATCCGGGGAGAGAGCCAAGGAAAATTTGCGCCGGTATGCCGCTGAGCGTGGGATCGAGACGGATCGCTTGATATTTGCCCCGCAGGTATCGATGTCCGAGCATCTGGTCCGGCAGACTTGGGCGGATTTGTTCCTGGATACCTTCCCTTACAATCAGCATTCCACTGCCAGCGATGCGCTCGGGGTGGGGGTACCTTTGGTGACTTACAGCGGGGAACACTTTGCTTCGCGGGTAGCTGGGAGTCTACTTACTGCCTTGGATTGTCCGGAGTTGATCGCTCATAGCTACGACGAATACTTTGAAAAAGCCCTTAGGTTCGCCATGCATCCGGAAAAGCTGTGCGGTGTGCGCGCGAAGTTGCGGTTAGCAATGGGAACGAACGAGTTGTGGTCTGGTTCAGCGCAAGCTAGCAAGCTGGAGACGGCCTATCTCCGGATGTATGGGATGTATCGTGATCAGGGGTTATCCAGGAGGGAATAACGATAGCCATGGACTGCAAAAAGCTTAAAACCTTGATGCAGGAAGACATAGGCAAGACGCGTTTACTGCTGATATGCTGGGAGAGGTTACTGACTCTGGAGCTTGCCGAGATTTATGGAAATATCGCTTGAGCGGGCACGCTGCTTGCATGCTGCCGGAGACTTGCGGACGGCTGCCACGATCTATCGCAAGCTGATCGAGCAAGCGGCTGATGTGGAAGCCATGCACCTGCTGGGTATTTTATGCGCGCAGCAGGGAGAGTCACAGGAAGGTATCCGTTGGGTGGAACGAGCCCTGGCGGCCCGACCTGGGGTGGCCGTCTACCACTTCAATCTCGGGGTGATCTTCGAGCAGTGCGGTGAAGTTGGCCGAGCGATAGAAGCTTGGACGCAAGCCACTCGTTGCGATCCTCACTACGCGCCAGCTTGGCAATCCTTGGCTGCGCATCGGCAACGCATCCACGATCCCGTGATGGCGGTGACAGCGCTCGAGCAACGACTGCGGCTGGAGCCACTCAACTTGGACTATCTTTGCGACCTGGCCGATTTTTATGCGCAACAGCAGCGACGGGAGGAGGCCAATACTACCTACCGTCAGGTCCTGAGGCTCGACCCCACGTTCATCAGGGCTATCAATAATCTGGCCAACTTGCTGAAGGCCGATCATGACCTGGTGGCGGCCGGACGGCTCTACCAGCAAGCCATTGATCTCAAGCCAGAGGATGCGGCCCTCTATTTCAACTTGGCCAATGTCTGGCTGTTGATGAATGCAGCCAAGCCAGCCGAAGACTGTTACCAGCGTTCGTTGGCCTTGGATGATCGACGCGTCGAGGCATGGCTTGGTTTAGGGGGAATTTACCAGCGACAGGGAAAGCTGAACGAAGCCTCGCATTGCTTTGAGCGAGCCTATGGACTGAGGCCACAAGCGGTATCCGTCTTGGCGAAAATGGTGCAGCTCGATCAACAACGCTGTCGCTGGGATCGCTTGGAATCGCTGACGTTAGCCATGTTATCAAGTCTCGATCGCGATGCGCCGGCTAGCCCTTTGGAGGTGATTCCCCCTTTCTATTTGCTGGGTTTGGACCCGGCGGCGACTCCATCGCAACAATTGCGATGCGCCGTCAAGTACTGCCACTATATCGCCCAGACGGCGGCCGGAAACGGCTTATCCTCCAAAGACGTCGCTCGCCCTGCCCGGCCATGGTTTCCGGACCGCCGTCTTCGCCTTGGTTACCTATCCGCCGATTTTCGTACCCATCCTGTCGGTATTTTGATCCCGGAGTTACTTGAAGGACATGACCGTCGGCACTTTGAGGTTTATGCTTACTCCTATGGGCCGGATGACGACAGTGACCACCGCCGACGCATCCGTCAGGCCGTCGACAGCTTTGTAGACATCGAGTCTTTCAGCTTTTCCCAGGCAGCCACCCGCATTGCCGCTGATGAGATCGATATTCTGATCGATCTGCAAGGGCATACCGGTGATGCGCGACCAGAAATCCTGGTGGCTCGTCCAGCGCCGCGGCAGCTAGCCTATCTTGGGTATGCGGGTACGATTGGAGCCGACTATATCGATTGCTCGATTGTCGATCGCTATCTCGTGCCACCTGGCCATCGACGGTTTTTTCACGAAAAACTTGCTTATCTTCCCGATTGCTTCCTGGTGGCAGACTCCCAGCGCTATCGCCCTTGGCATGATCAAGGATGGTTAGAGGTTGCTTTTCAGGAAAACGAGCGGCGGCTTCTGCGGCGCAAGGCAGGTTTACCAGAGGCTGGCTTTGTCTTTTGTGCTTTTGGTGCAAGTGCTAAATTGACGCCTAAGCTCTTCGATATTTGGTTGCGGTTGCTGAAGCAGATCCCCGAGAGTGTCCTGTGGTTGCGTATCGATCAACCAGAAGTTTTGGCTAATCTGAAGGAGTGGGCCAGGCAGCGAGGGGTGGATGAACACCGCCTGATCGGGGCGGCGCGGGTGTGTGGTGAGGAGCATTTGCAGCGGCATGTGCTCGCGGACCTGTTTCTCGATACCTTTCCCTACAACCAGCATTCGACGGCGGCTGACGCTTTGGGGATGGGGCTCCCCTTGATTACCTGCAGCGGCGACACTTTCGCTTCGAGAGTCGCTGGCAGTCTACTCTATCATTTGGGATTTTCGGAGTTGATCACGGCCGATTTGGCTGGCTACGAGGCTCTCGCCCTGGGGTTGGCACTGGACTGCGATCGGCTGCGGCAGGTAAGGCAGAGGCTGCGTTACCAACTGCTGGTCACCAGCCTTTTCGATGGCAGGAGCTTCGCCGCGAAAATCGAAGGGCTTTATCGCGAACTCAGCCAAACTGCGGTTTCCCGCTGAAACGGCGGGGGTGGTGGCGGCTGCCGACGGCTTGGCAAGTTTTTGCTCGATTTTTCCTCAGCCGGAAAAATAATAGGAGCGGGGCCGTAACGCGAATTAGCAACTGGCTTTTTTGATCGGCTGATAAATCTCGATGACGTACCTGGAACGCGATAGCCGACGTATTCGCGGTGAACGGATGGAGCCCAAGGCGGTAGCAGGAGAATTGGAGGTTCTCTGGAATGCATGGCGCAAGCAGCATCCGATGTTCAGCAGCCCCTTTCTATCGATCGATTTCGCGAAAGCCGTCGGGGCGGTGCGACCCGATGCGCGGATTGCGGTATTCCATGACGATCGAGGGGTAGCTGGTTTCCTTGGGTTCCAGCAGGGCGTCGGACGGACGGCGGTCCCGCTGGCGGCAGGTTACAACGATGTCCATGGAGTATTGAAACGAGCCGATGCGGTTTTCGGCTATCGCCAGGTACTCGAGGTGCTGGGCAGGGAAAGTTTCAAATTTCACGCGATGGTCGATGAGGGGTTGGATCTTAGCCCTTTCACCTTCAAGCGTCGCCAGACTTTCATGGCCGATTTACAGGGCGTGGATCAAGGGTACGTCGACTACCTGGAACAGTCCAGCAAGACCATCTTCAAGCAACGCAAGAAGACTCGCAAGTTGATCAAAGATCTTGGGCCGCTCCGGTTGGAGTTGGCCTGTCGAGATCCGCAAGTCCTGGAACGAGTAATCGAGCTCAAGCGGGCCCAGTATCAGCGAACTCATATCTTTGACCTGCTATCGCTGGAATGGGTTCAGCAGTTGTGGCGTCGACTGCACGCCCAGCACGAGCTAGCCTGCCATGGGTTGCTGTCCGTACTGTATGCGGGTGACCAATTAGTGGCTGCTCATTTCGGTTTACGAGAGAAGAACTGTTTGCATTACTGGTTCCCGGTATACGATCTTGCCTTCCAGCAGTATTCGCCTGGTACGGCCCTGTTTTTGGAAATCTGCAAGCAGGCCGCCAACGCGGGCATTGGGACTATCGATTTTGGCTACGGCGAGCAGCCTTACAAGCGGAAGCTGACCAACGAAAGCTCGACCTTAGCCTATGGTCGCATCGATGGATCGCGCGCTCGATGGTGGTCGGACCGTTGCCAGTATTGGTTGAGACGACAAGGTGCGAGACTTCCCTGGAAAGAAGCTATCAAACCTTGGGTAAGGCAACT
>JBILTQ010000293.1:0-7186 GCA_044371435.1 Pirellulaceae bacterium
CCCAGGGCTTACTCGGCCAACAACTGGAGGCGAAGGGGGTACCGATAGTCTTGCTGAACCGTCGGCCGGGAATCGATCATTCGCTCCCTTGGCGATTTGCCAAGGCCCTGCGGCGAAACCGGATCGATATTCTGCACGCCCATCAATATACACCTTTCTTCTATTCATCGTTGGCCAAGCTTTATGGCGCATGGAGTGTAAAAGTCATCTTCACCGAACATGGAAGGCATTATCCAGACTTCGTTTCCTGGAAGCGGCGACTAGCGAATCGCCTGTTGCTATCCAGACTCAGTTGCGCTCGAACTGCCTGTTGTGATTTTTCTGCCCGGGCGGCTGAAGTTCACGATGGTTTCCAGCCGGTGGAGACGATCCCCAACGGGGTCGACTTGGCGAACTTTCCGCGACGCGGGAACGCTGCCGAACGCCACGCCTTACGGCAGCGTTTGGGGCTGGAGTCCGACTTACTGTATGTCGGATGCATCGCCCGTTTTCACCCGGTGAAAGATCATGAAACGCTCCTCCGAGCCTGGTGGAGGGTGCAGTCAAAAGTCCCCAAGGCTCGCTTGCTGCTGGTCGGCGATGGACCGGAACGGGCGAAGATCGAGTCTTTGGCTGCCGAACTAGGGATAGCCGATACGATTCGCTGCTTGGGAATTCGGCACGATGTCCCCGATATCCTGAGAGCTATCGACGTGTTCACTCTCACCAGTCTTAGCGAAGCTTCCTCGTTGACGCTTTTGGAGGCGATGGCTTGCGAATGTCCGGTAGTCGTTACCGATGTTGGTGGAAACAGCGAACATCTAACAGATGGGATCGAAGGCTTGCTAGTACCGCGTCAGGATCATGAAAAACTAGCGGAATGCCTGCAAGCGATCCTGTTGCGGCCGGAATGGCGCGAGCGTATGGCGCTTGCTGGACGGCAGAGGGTTGAGAGGCAATTTTCGATGGAGAATACGATCGCTCGCTACCAAAAGCTTTACTCGGCTATTATGCAAGGATGCTCGGGATGAACCAGCCACTGAAACGGGTGGGGCAGAGCTTGGCTTTGGTCTGTGTTATACCGCTTTATCTTTCGCATCTCATCGGCAGTCGACTCAAGACCCCCGATGACTCGCTGGTTGGGCATTCCCATCTGCTAGCGCTGCTACCGGGAAGGCTCGGCGCTTATATTCGAGTGGCTTTTTATCGTCTGGCATTGGCGTCCTGCGACCCCACCGCCTGCATTGAATTCGGTTGCTTGTTCTCGAAAGCTGGGACTTCGATCGGAAAAAATGTTTATATCGGACCGTATTCGCAGATCGGGCTTGCGACTATTGAAGACGATGTTCTCATCGGGCCTTCGGTCTTGCTTTTGAGCGGGGCGCGGGCCCACGGCTTTCAGCGGTCGGATAGACCCATTCGCGAACAGCCGGGAATGGTCCAAAGGGTCCTCATTGGATCTGACAGTTGGGTGGGGGCGGGCGCAATCGTGATGGCTGATGTTGCACCGCAGACAATCGTCGGCGCGGGCAGCGTCGTCACCAAATCATACGCGGCGAAGCTCATTCTCGCGGGCAATCCAGCGCGACCGCTCCGATCGCGATTTTCTTCCACCCACGACGGTCCTGGTCAGCCGGACAAGGAATAATCGCGATATTCGTTACTGCTTGACGAGCTCGCGTTCAATTCACCCCAAGCCCGGCAACTTCGTCCGATGCCTCACCCGCAGGCGAACTATTCTAGGATGCATTGCGGCAGGGAATCGCTGGTAGGGAAAGGGAGCGAATGGTCACCGACGGGAACGAAGTCTAACTTGGGTTTGCGTTTTCCCGCATTCTGCCCTGCGGAAGAATGCAGGCAGTCAGGGCTTACGGGATGCTCGGCTGCCTTTACCCGGTGTTGTGGACTACTTTTCGCGGTCGTGGGTCAGCGGAGCTACGGACGGGTGTTCCCTAGCTGGAAAGAGTATCTATGGTTGGGCCAACCATGACCGAACATCGTAAACCGATCGTCATCGAACGTACGTCGGGTTGGCGGTTCATCGATGTCAGCGAGCTTTACCGCTATCGCGACATGCTGCGCTTTCTTGCCTGGCGACAGATCAAGGTGCTCTATGCCCAAAGTGTTTTGGGTATCGGCTGGGCCGTCCTGCAACCCCTGCTGACGATGGTGGTCTTCGCGATCGTCTTCGGCAGGTTAGCCCGAGTGGATTCGCAAGGCCTGCCCTATCAGCTTTTCTCGTTCTGCGCTATCGTTCCCTGGACTTACTTCGCCAATTCGATCCTCGAAGCCGGTAACAGTCTGGTAAGCCAAGCCGATATGATCAATAAGGTCTACTTTCCCCGGATCATCCTGCCGCTATCGAGCGTCCTGGCAAAACTTCTGGACCTGGCCATCGCTCTTGTGACACTGTTGGTATTGCTATTGATGCACGGCCAAGTGCCGACACGAAACATTTGGATACTTCCGATACTGGTCGCAGTGATGGTGATCGCAGCGTTGGGGATCGGCCTTTGGCTGACGACGCTGGCGGTCAAATATCGGGACGTCAAACATGCCATGACCTTCCTGGTGCAATTAGGAATGTTCGCGTCACCCGTAGCTTATTCAGCCAACGCGGTTCCCGAAGCCTGGCAACCGCTCTATGCCCTTAACCCGATGGTTGGTGTTATCGAAGGTTTCCGGGCTAGCTTGCTCGGTTCGACGGCTATCCCGTGGAGTTGGATCGCCATTGGTGGGCTGAGTGCCAGCTTACTCTTGATTTCGGGATTGTTCTATTTCCGCCGTCAAGAGCGACTGTTTGCCGATCTGGCATGATCTCGGTGTCACAACTTACGATGCTGGGGTGGGATATCCCAACAGCGGCCGTCGGCCTCCTCGGTCGATGGCCAGGAAAGCCCGTACCCGCCGACGCTCTTCTAGGACGTACCCGTGGGTGCCGCACCAGGCTGGCGCCCGCAGACGAGGGAGCACCCAAGACGAGTTCCAAGGCGGGAGGGGTGTTCGGCGAGTCGCGTTTGCATTTCCTTGAACCGTCCTGGCCGAGTAGTCGTCCATGTTAGCTATCCAAGCACAGAACCTGGGAAAAGCTTATCGAATCGGTACGCACGAGTTACCCCCCGATTCAGCGATGGAGTCGGTGCTACGCCTACTGATGATGCCGTGGAATAATTGGCAGCGTCTGCGTCGCCAGGAAATTTCTACGAGCCAAGCTGCAGCCGCCGACACCCACTGGGCTTTGCGAGACTTGTCATTCGAGGTGCGTCAGGGGGAGGCTTTAGCCGTCATCGGAAAGAACGGTGCGGGAAAGAGTACCCTCCTCAAGATCCTGAGTCGGATCACTGAGCCGACATCGGGAAGAGCTGTGATTCAAGGAAGGGTTGCCAGCCTCCTCGAGGTAGGTACAGGTTTCCATCCCGAACTTACAGGTCGAGAAAATGTGTATATGAACGGTACCGTGTTGGGAATGACCAAGCGGGAAATCGATCGCAAATTCGCAAGTATTGCCGAGTTTGCTGGAGTTGAGAAGTTTCTCGACACGGCGGTGAAGCGTTATAGCAGCGGCATGAAGGTGCGATTGGCTTTTTCGGTAGCTGCCCATCTGGATCCGGAAGTCTTGATCATCGACGAGGTGCTAGCGGTTGGAGATGCAAGTTTCCAAAAGCGTTGCATGGATCGAATGGCAGAGATCTCACGCGAAGGCAGGACGATCCTCTTTGTCAGTCATAATCTCGATCTGGTGGATCGGCTCTGTCAACGAGCGATCGTTCTCCGCGAGGGACGACTGAAATTCGAAGGCAATGTGCCGGAGGCCATCGCCTACTATCTAACCGACGAGGCACGGCATGGAGCGGTTCGCGACCTTCGCAAGTCGCCCCGATCGGGGGATGGTCGGGCCCGCTTTGTCGAAATCGAGACCCTCAATGCAGTTGACCAGCCCTGCGAGTTCTACCGCGTTGGAGAGACGGTTCGGATCAGGATGACGCTGGACGCCAGTAGTCCGCTGAGGGACGTTGGGATCGCCGTCATTCTCAGTTCGGTATCCGGAAGCCGAGTTGTTACCAGTTGGAATCGTGAAGTAGGGGCTGCCTTCGATTTCGAACAGGGGCAGTATCATTGCACCTGTGACTTCGAGGAACTGCGACTGCGTCCAGGACATGAGCTGTGGATCAGCCTGTGGATGGAGCAAGGTGGGAGCGTCGTCGACTATGTTGAAGCGGTGACGGAGATACGAAGCCAAGCCCACGATGAAGCTACGAGAGGTTTGTCGACGGACCGGGCCCAGGGGGTGATTGCTCTCAATCAACGTTGGAGTATCGATCGATATCACGCCTCGATCGCGAATGGCATGGCGGTTAACCGATGATTCAGCGTTTACTTCCCGCACGGGTGCGGGCGGCCTTTCGTTCCTTGTCGAGATTATGGAAGAAGGATCGGCATCTTCTTTGGCGGACCCTGCGCTGTGTTCGAGGGAGATCGTTAGTCGAAGTCTTCGCCTGTTTCGAAGACGAAGGCGGGACAGGGATAGCGACATATCGCATCTGGTTGAAGTCACGTATCCAGCCATTGATCCTGAGAAGGGGGTCGAGTGATTTCGCTGTCTTTCGTCAGGTGATCCTCGAAGATCAATATGGCTTGGAGGAAATCCGTCAACCGCAGTATATCGTCGACGCTGGGGCGAATATTGGGTTGAGCAGTGTAGTTTTTCTCGAGAAGTTCCCACAGTGCCGACTGTTGGCGATTGAACCGGATCCGCAGAATTACGCCATCGCCCAAAAGAACCTGGAGATTTATGGAGAACGCTGTCGCTTATTGCCGGTGGCTCTATGGTCAGAAGCTGGTAGCTTGACCGTCCAACGCGGGATTTTTCGTGACGGACTCGATTGGTCTTGTCAAACGGTTGCTGCCAGCGAGCACACAGGCACTGTCGTAGATGCTCGAACGATGCGATCGCTTTTGGATGAGGTAGGATTTCCGCGAATCGATTTTCTCAAGGTCGATATCGAAGGAGCGGAACTTCAGGTTTTCTGCGAGGGTGACCGAAGCTTTCTAAGCCAGACAGGCGTTTGTGCTACCGAATGTCATGGTCCGCATTGCCGCGAGGTTTATATCAAGGCGATCGAGAGTTATGGCTTCGCCTGGCGGCACGCGGGAGAATTGACCATTGCCTGGCGATCGCCAACGGCTGAGCTCGATTCGCCCGATACCTTATTTGCAAAAAACAGCTTGCCTCTAACCCTTTCTTGATTGGGTCGAAGACTTAGGTCGGATGCAAGTCACCACCGTCATCCCGGTCTACAACGGGGCGGAATATGTCTCGGCAGCGATTGATAGCGCACTGATGCAGCGGGGAATCAAGCAACAGGTGATCGTGGTCGATGATGGTTCTACCGATGAGACGCCACGAAGGCTGGAGGCCTTTAAAAATCATATTCAAGTCATTCGCCAGCCCAACCGTGGACTTTCGGCTGCCAGGAACGTCGGGATTCAAGCGGCGGAAGGCGAATTGGTCGCTTTTCTTGATGCCGACGACGTGTGGTGTCAGGACAAGCTGGCCAGGCAAGTCGCTGCTCTTCGAGACGCCCCCGAAGCGAGCATGGTGCATTCGCGGACTGTCTCCTGGGATGCAGGAAGCGGAGGCGAAAGCGAGTTTGTCAAGGCTCCCTCCCAGGATTATCGAGGTGATTGCTTCGCCAAACTCTATCAAGCCAATGCCATCTGTGTGTCATCGGTGATGGTCAAGACGACTTGGCTGCGGAAACTGGGCGGCTTTGATGAGCAGATCCTGCGGCCGACGACACAAGACTATGACCTGTGGTTGAGGATTGCCTCTCGAAGTCAGCTTCAATTCGTCGAGGAGAAAGGGACGCTCTATCGTCGCCATCTCAATAACGCAAGCAAACAAACGTTGATGATGCTGGAAGATCATATCTACGTCATCCAGAAGGCGTTGTCCTACGGGTATGAACGGCTTTGCCGAGAGCTTGGTCGGCGCAAGGCCTTGTTGCGCTTGGCCAACCTCTATTTCGAGTTAGGGTACTTTCATTACGGGCAAGGAAACATTCGATCGGCTAAAACCTGTTTCCAATCGGCGCTTCGCTATGGGCATCTCGATTCTCGGAACGTGTTATTCGCTTTCCTTCCCGATATGTTCCTGGCATGGGCGGCTCGTAGGCATCAGTCGCGGTGATCAGTGTGAATTGTTTTCGCGTAAGTCGTTGCTCCCAAAGAAACAGTGTTTCCAAGGCCTGAGCCATGTGGTCCGTCGCTCGAGTATCGGCGAGGCATAGGCTCGGGTTGGGGAGGGAAGGTTCATCCAATCCTGTCTCGCCGGAAGTCCGGAGAATCGCGAATGGCTGATGCAGCATCCATGGAGAGGGTCGTCCAATCCTCGAGCCTGTGGATGGTGGCTTCCGGTCACGGATGCTCCGGCTTTGGAATGCAGCCTTACTACGTACTGTGAGAGGCGGTTTTTCGTGGCACTCTCCATCATGGCAAGCGAAGCCTCCCTTTCTCGAACCGTCGCTGCGTCTCGAACCGATATCGTTCCATCCGTGGTACTCTGAGTTGCAAAGAACTTTGGAAAAACATCAGCCAATCCAGGCCGATTCCGTCATCCAACTGCTGGCGGCTTCGCAGTTAGGCGGGGGCGAGTTGGTGGCGATCGATCTAGCCGCAGCCCTGGTAGACACTTTCACAGGAATGCGCGTCTGGACGCCGTCGGTGGGAGCGGCCTTCGATGAGTCGGAAGCGCGGGGGTTGAAGACGAAGTTCGTTCCCTACTTGCGTATTCTCTCGGATCGATATGGAGCGCGCGTCCAAGCCTTCCTCCAAACCTGGTATGCCCTCGCCAAAGTACGGCCATCCATCGTGCATGCGCACTCACCCTATGCGTATCGGGCGATCTCCTTCTTTCAACGGCTACTCCGGTTTCGTTCCATCGTGCACCTTCATTTGGAGACGGATTCGAAGGCATTGAGTTGGTGTTTCAAGACACCGCCGGACATGGTCGTGGCTTGTGCCGAGTTCCTTGTCCCATCGATCCAGACGGCACTCCGAGCGGTCCACGCTGATAAGACGAAGGTGGTCGTTCGGCGGAATTCGGTAGACACGACGCGATTTATTCCAGGCGACCGGCTTTCGGCTCGGCAATCGCTCGCGATGAACCCCGATTCCAAGATCCTGTTGATGCTTGCCAACCTTAGTC
>JBILTQ010000295.1:0-7164 GCA_044371435.1 Pirellulaceae bacterium
GGTGGTTCCTGGGTGAATCCAATCCTGCCATCGCCCAACGGCTGGGGTTAACCGACCAGGCGGAAGCCAGCGGCAATGCGGTCACGGGCGGAGCGATCGAAGGCTTACCAAAACTCGCCTTGAGCGTGGAACCGTTGCATACGCGGGCAGCGGTCGCCGGTCTGGTGATGTCGGCCCTGATGGTTTGGATCGGAGCCACCTGCTTTTCGACCCCCCGCTGGCAGTTGGTGGCGATGGTAACCTTGACCTTGCTGGGAACAGTGGTCGGGGTCTTCGGTCTGATCCATATATTGTCGTGGAGTCAATTCAATCCGTTTGGTTTACGGGCCGATCGATCGTTCGCCTTCTTTGTCTCCAAAAACAGCGCTGGCGGATTCCTCAACCTTTGCCTGTCGGCCGCCTTGGGTTTGGCCACTTGGGCCTTCCTGCGGCCGCGGACCCGCGATCAACGCTATTCCTACGGCGAAGAGAGTCCGGCGATTCGTGTCATTCGTTATGTGGAGGATGCGTTAGCGCAACTGACCACCGCCCTGATCGCCTCGGTCATCGCCGTCGCCTTCCTCCTGGCCTGTGTTCTGAGCACGGGTTCGCGGGGCGCGGCCATCAGCGCTGCTGCCGCTTGTTTCGTGGCGCTGCTGCTGTCGGGTTTCGACAAACAGAATCTCGGACGATGGATGTTTGCTGCCATCGTAATGCTGCTGGGGGCCAGCCTGATCGTGGCCTTTGAAATCGATCAACGGTTGGCCAAGCGATTCGGGTTGCTGCTGAGTTCGGCAGCGGCGGAGAGCCAGTCGCAGGCCGGGCGGCTGTATATTTGGCAGGTCGCGATGCACGCTTTCGCTTTCTTTTGGGGGACCGGGAGCGGTTTGGGGACCTTCCATTTTTCCCACCTCCCCTTCCAGCATCCGTCGGCGACCGGCTGGTATTACCATGCCGAAAGCCTTTATCTGCAAGCCCTGGTCGACCTGGGATGGATCGGCGGGCTGATGGTGATTCTGGTGGCCTACGCCTTGATCCGCGGCTTGCGGCGAATCGGTGCGGAGCTCCCCAAATCGCAGAGTAAATTAAGCGAGCTGAAAAAGAACTTCGGCCCGATCTACGTGGTGGGGCTGACGTTGGTCGTCAGCCAGGGGCTCCACTCGTTCGTCGACTTCGCCCTGATTCTCCCTTCGCTTTTCCTGCCGGCGAGTTTACTGGCGGGGATGGTGATCGGCATGTATCGCCAGCGGCTGCTCTTCGATCAGGGTCGCGGCGTGAACTTCTTGACTCCGGAAAGCTGGGGGCGACCTGGCGCTCGCGAAGCGAGCGTTCGTGGGCGTTGGGGGGCGGGGGCGCCAGCCTTGGCCGAGTCGTCGGCAGGGCGGAGCGACAAGGTGTCCACGCGGAGAGCGGCCGGTTGGGAGCCTGCGATCCTCATGCTGGCGGTGCTGTTGCTGATCACTTCGTTGAGTTCGATGTGGGCCTTGGCGCGGGTGAAGGCGATGAATGCCTGGCTGACGCGGCATGAGCAGGTCGATCCGACCCTTCGGGTGGCCAGCCCGAGCGCTTATCTCGCAGGTCTCTGGGGGCATGGCTGGCACCTGGCCTCGATCCAGCAGGTCCCCGAGGCCTTGCGGTTGCTAGCGGAGAGCGTTCTCTATGAGTTCCGCACCGAAAAGCTCGATCAGCTGCTCGAGGAAGCGGCGGGACGACGCACCGTTTCCCAGGATGAGACCTCCCCTTTGTTGGTGCGGATGGGGATGGCCGACAAGGAGAGGGAGTTGGCCGAGTCGGCTCCACCCAAGCTTTTCGACCAGCAGCAATACCGCGCCCTGTTGGGGGGAGACAAGCAGTTCTCCCGCTGGGCGAAAGCCCGCGAGTTGATCCTTCGCGCCCACCATGCCAGTCCCTTGGATTGGCAGATCGCTTGGGACCGTTTGCTGGTAGATCCCGACATCCAAATCCGAACGTGGAACGGCTGGCACGATCGGATACACCAGCTGACCAGGCATGTGCCGCAAAAATCTTTTCAACTGGGGTTGATCGCCAGGCATGCGGCCGACGACCGTCCCCGCTGCGAGGCGTTGTGGCGGGAGACGCTGCAGCTTGACCCGAGTCGTACGTCGACGGTCGCGACGCTCTTGGCTATGGATACCCCCGACGGGGAAGTCCCGCTGTCCATTTTCCCCACCACCCCTTCCTACCTTTTTCAGCTCCTCAATACCCCCTTCACCGCCGCCACTTTTCCTCAGACCCACGAACAACTCTGGCTGGCGTTGGAGTCTTCGGCTACTCAACTCGCGCGAAACGACCCATGGCGCGGGCGTTGGCTGTCGAACGTGGCGGCTCATTTCGGCAGGACCGACGACGAGTTGGCCTTCCTCGAAGAAGCGGTCCGCTACAGCCCGCTCGACCGCAACCTCCGCTTGGTTTGGGTCGATCGCCTGGCCAGCCAAGGCCAATTAGCCTTGGCCATCAAGCAAGCCGAATTCTGTCTATCGCTGGCCCCTGATGATCCGCAGACGGCGGCGGTGGTCAAGCAATTGAAGGATCGGCAGCAGGCCGAGGAACAAACGGAAACACTCCCGGAAGCGGAACAATAAAAACATTTGTACCCGTTATAGGGTGTTAAAATCTCCCGCGTCGATAATCTTTGACGTTAAGGTTGGACGGAATTTGCGAGCTTGCGATAGAATGTTGGGCAGATCCTACTCCTCTTGTATGTTGGACATAAGTTGATGAATTACCCACAGCAATCCTACCAAGCGCCGGATCTCCCCCCAGGAATGCCGGTCGCCGCCGGGCAGCAACCCCCCGATTTGCTGTCGATGCTTTGGCGGTGGAAGTGGCTTCCCGTGCTCGGGGGCTTGCTGGGGCTGATCATCGGGGTGCTGGTTTGGGTTCAAATGCCGCCTCAGTTTATGGCCTTGGCCAAGATCCAGGTGACCACCCCTGGCAGCCAAGGGATCCCGATGGTGAACTTGGACCTCGGGGAAGGCAACACTTCCGGTCGGGCCGATGACGTGGTGATCATGTCCAGCGCGGTCGTCTTGCGGGATGCGATCGAGATCGGTCGGCTGAACAGCAACGCGAAGCTCTCCGACAAATCCCCCGAGATGTTGATCGAATGGATTCGCGATAAGGATCGATTGACCGTTCGGCCGGGGACCAAGGAAGCCGCGACCAACATTGTTGAAATCGTTTTTCGCTGCGATGACGCTGAACTGGCGGCCGAGGTAGTAAATGCGATCGTCCTGGGTTATGAGAAATTCATCAGCCGTCAAGCAACCCTGCTCAGCACCGAAGTCCTGCAGAAGCTGGCCAAATTTCGCGATGAGTATGACACGCGGTCCAAGAAAGCGCAGCAAGAGTATCTGAAGATTCGCCGCGACTACCCGTTGATCGGTTCGGGTGATGACGTTCGCGATCCGTTTACCGAAGCCTTGCAGCGGGCCAACACCAAGCTCGACGAGGTCCGCGCACGCTTGGGCAAAATCCAAGCGACCATCGATACGGTGGAAAAGGAACGCAGCAACGGTGCCAGTACCGATTCCTTGTTGCTGCTGGTAGGGCGACTTATCGACGATCCCACCATCATTCGCGACAACCCGTTGAACACGGCCATGACCGTGGAAAACTTCCTCAAAGCCGACACCGCCTCATCCAACCTTCGTTTCACCCAACTCGAGCCGATGATTGCCAAGCGTGAATCGTTGGAGAGCAGTTTGGGGCCGGAACATCCGCAAGTCCGGATCCTCCAGCGGAGTATCGAGCGGATGGAGCAATCGATCAAGGAGATGGAGTCGATGGAACTTGAGCAGCGGGAGGCCAAGAAGAAATCGATCAGTGAGATCGATCTGCAACCGGCCTCGGCCGAGGAACGCTTGGCGGTGCTGATGACATCGCTGCAACAAGAATTGATGTTGATGACCCGCGAGCAACAGATGCTCGAGGATACCGCGCGGCACAACGAGGCCCAGAGCAAGGAGATGCTCAATGCGATCGCTCAACTCGAGGTAGTCCGCAACGAAATGAATTCGATCACGCAAAGCGCCGAAGAGTTGCGGAACGCCTTGGAACGTCTGAGTTTCGGTACCGGTTATGCAGGCAAGGTGATGAAGCGACTGGAGATTCCGCAGTCGGGTGGCCGCGATGGCCCCTACCTGTGGAAGTATGCCGCCTTGGCCAGTTTCCTCGGAGCTTGCGCGTTCACCGGTCTGGCCTACCTGCTCGAGTTGGCCGACCGCTCTTACCGTGGCCCCGACGAGATCGCCCGGGACCTCGGCGTGCCGATCCTCGGCCATTTGCAGATGAGCGCCTTGACCCGCAAGGACCGCAAGGACGAGAACCTTGACCTGTCGTTGGTCGCGTTCCATAAACCGAAGTCGACGGCCAGCGAAGCCTATCGCGGGGTACGGACCGCGATTTACTTCGGTAATCAGGCGGGGACGATCAAGGTCATCCAAGTCACCAGCCCGGTTCCCGGCGACGGAAAATCGACCGTGGCCACCAACCTGGCGATTTCTATCGCGCAGTCGGGAAGGCGGACGCTGTTGTTGGATTGCGATATGCGGCGTCCGCGGTTGGCCAAGCTGATAGGGGCCCGCGACGACATCGGGCTGACCAACGTCCTGGCCGGTAAGCTCACCTTGGAAGAAGCCATCCAAGCGACCCCCTCGGCTAACCTGGAGATCCTCACCTGCGGTCGTCGCCCGGGGAATCCGGCCGAACTCCTGCTGAGCGATGACTTCGTCGATGTCGTCAATGCGCTTCGCGATAAATACGATTACATCATCATGGATACGCCGCCGATCCTGGCGGTCAGCGACCCGGCCAATGCTTCGGCGTGTGCGGACGGCGTCATCCTGACCTTGCGCCTTCGCCGCAACCTCCGGCCGCTCGCTATCCGCGCTGCTCAGATGCTGCAATCGGTGAATGCCAATCTGCTGGGGGTCGCCATCAACGGCGTCACCGGTCGCGCTGGTTATGGCTACGGCGGATACCGCTACGATGGTGCTCGGGCCACTGCGGGCTACACCGGCTATGGTGGCTACGGCTACGGCGCCACCTATGGTTATGGTGACTACTACACCAGCAACTCGGCCGACGCTATCGCCGGCCGCGTGGTGCGTACCAACGGGAATGGGCAGGCACCGGCTAACGGCCCGGCGGCGGTCAAGTCTGAAAGTCCGAGGAAAGGGAGCGATAGCACCCCAAGCTAGGGTGGCTTTCTTCCGATGACTGAGCAGGAGTTTTTGGAACATCACGGTCTCCGTCGCAACCCGTTTGCCGACGAGGATGCGCAGACCGATGTGGTCTTCAAGGAGTACTGCCTCAACCACAGCTACCATCCGGCTTGGAGCAAGCTCTTCGGTGACCCGCGGGAGCCGGCCGCGGCCATCGTTTTGGGGCCGAAAGGCTCGGGCAAGACCGCGATGCGGCTGCAGATGGTTGCGCAGTTGCTAAGCCATAATCAAGCGCATCCCGAGCAGCGAGTCTTCTTCGTCGAATACGACGATTTCAACGCGTATCTCGGGCCGCTCCTGAGCCGACTGCCTGCCAGGATCCGGCAGCATCCGGAAAAGGTACTGGCTTCGGTCCAGCTTTGGGATCATCTCGATGCCATCTTGTGTGAGGCAACCACCACCCTGATCGACGGGATCCTCGCTGAACCGGGACTGCATCCCGAGTCTCAGCAGTTCGCCGACCCGCCCCTGGCCGTCGAACGATTGGATCCAGGACAAAAACGGGACCTGCTGTTGCTAGCCGCTTGTTACGATCAGTCGCAGCGAGGCACTTTTCCGGAGCGATTCCGCCGCTTGGCTCGAAGGTTACGTCATTTCAACCTTTCGACGTGGGGTTGGCCCGGTCTCGGGATCCTCGGAACGCTGCTCGCCGGCCTGCTGGGTTCCTGGTTGATCGGCGGCGAGCGTCTGACATGGTTGCGTGGGGTAACGCTGATCATCGTCATGGCGATCGCCAGTTGGTTGCCCTACCTGCTGCGGTATGCGGGACGCTGGCTGATAGCGCGGCGGTTGGTCAAGCATGTTCGGGTCGGCCGGCGGGATACCCCAAACCTCTGTCGGCTGTTCATGCGGTTTACCAATTCGGAGTTAGCCAGCCAGCCTTTGCCGACCTCGCGGCGCAGCGATGACCGCTACGCTTTGCTGGACAAGTTGCAGTTGTTGCTGCGGTCGCTGGGGCTCCATGGGATGATTGTTTTTATCGATCGGGTCGATGAACCGGAACTGGTCAACGGCCTGGCGGATCGCATGAAGGCCTTGGTATGGCCGTTATTGGATAACAAGTTACTCAAACATCCCGGGCTAGGGTTGAAGCTGTTGTTGCCTAGCGACCTTCAATACTATCTCGACCGTGAGACTCGCGAGTTCCACGAGAGAGCTCGGCTGGACAAGCAGAACTTCATCGGCAGCTTCGAATGGACCGGCGAAGCGCTGTTCGATGTGGTGGTGGCCCGCATGCGTGGCTGTAGCCAGGATGCCGATGTCAGCCCGCGGCGGCTCTTCGACGACAAGATCGCCGACGCCCGCTTGATCGCAGCCATGCAAACCTTGCGTACCCCGCGCAACCTCTTCCGGTTCCTGTACCGGCTGATCGCTGAGCACTGCAAGCAGTTCCGCTCCTCGGCTCCTTCCTACCGGATCAGCAGCGAAACCTTGGAGGCAACGCTGGCAGTCTTTCTCAGCGAACTCCAGCATTCGGCCATCAACCCTTGATCGACGACCGGATATTCGCCCGAATTCTCCAGGATTGGCGGTAGTCGAGGCCCGAATCCGGGGCTAGTCTATAAGGGAGGGATTCCTCGCTTCGTTACGCCGGTTGTTGAATCGTTTGCCATGAAAACCTTCTCCTCGTTGCTCGCTGGCTGGTTCCTGGCCATTGCTCTTTTCTGGTCGGCCGTTTCCGTCCGATCGCTGGCTTTCGATTCCTTTCCGACGCATCGAGAGGCGGAGGCCTTGGGGCTGGTGGTTCAATGGCAGGCCGTAGCCGAGCGCAGCCGAATTGGGATTGGCGATACCCAAGTGGTCATTTGGCCCCACTCCACCTTGCGTCACCAACGTTTTATCGTCCGAGTCGGAACGCGGGTGGTCGAGCAGATCGATGCCAATCGTATCGTCAGCCTGACTGCGTTCAAGTCAGCTGCCGAATGGGCCGCAGCACGCG
>JBILTQ010000033.1:0-24250 GCA_044371435.1 Pirellulaceae bacterium
TTTCCCCTAGCGAGTAAACATCGACTCGCTCGTCGACAATGGCTCGCAGGATCTCGCTCCATTCCTCTCGCTCCACCACGATGCAAGGTGTTTGCGCGTAGTTGGATGTCAGGGGGGAAAAGGCTCCCAAGACCAACCAGGCGAAGAAGCCGAAGCTTGGTCGACCCACCGTCCAGCGTGAGCCTGATGCAGAACCGATGGCTGACTCGACAGGGCCCGACCCGTCCAGCAGGCAACCCAGGGAGTGAGACAAGCTATCCATATTGCGATTCTCCGGGAGCACTCAACCTCTGGTCTTCGACAACTGTTACTTTCGCCGTCTTCGGCTGGCCAATCCCGCCAAGCCAATGCCGGCCAGGCAAAGCGACGAAGGTTCGGGCACGGCGGTCAGCACTTCGAATCGGGCAACGAAGGTGCCGCTTTCCGTATAGGGATTGCCGGGGGCGGCGAGATTTCCGAAGGCGTTGAACTCCAGTTCGTAAAGGCCGGGCTTGGTGAATGCCAGATTGATATGCTCATGCGAGCCTGTGCTGAGCAGTTTCCGATTGGCCGCGGAGGTCAACCCTTCATCGAAACTGCTGAAGTGCGGAACCAGCGTCGGTCCAAAGAAACCAAACCCGCTGAAATGGCCACCGCTGGGTCCGCTGCGGATACCGATGAACTCGAGGGTCAGTTGATTGCCCGCAAACGTCCCCGCCACTACCTCCTCGGTGCCTAAGCCCAGGAAAGGGAGTTCAGGTTCGGGATTGCTGGCTGGAAATACAAAGAGGTCCTCACCGGTACCCGCTCCAGTGAAATTCCACGCCGCGCCGACGGGTCGGGACACTGGACTGTCGACCCCGGCCAAGCTTCCAACCGCGGAACCGTCGAAGATGCCGCGGATGGTGGCATCCGTCATCTCAAGTTCTTCATCGTCGTCATGGTTGTGCCAATGCGGTTCCCAGCTGCCGCCGACATAGGCGACAGCCAAGTCCCAGTGCCCGCCATCGATGATGTCCGCATGCAGCGCCGGCCAGGGTAGCCCAAGCACGATGCCGCCTAACCAGAGGGAAATCCAAAAAGAGGACGACGCACGCACGCTCGAAAAAGGCTTCATGATGGCTCACTTGAATCAAGGATTGGAAACAAAGACTCCCGCTTGCATAAAGCACAATATACGCACATGCAAACAAATTGCAATTAGAAAAAGCTCTGGCCAGCGATTGGGAGGAGTGTGGTGGCGAGGCTGCGCAAGCTACATCCTTCGGATGTCACTGGCCATGGTTCGTCGATGCTCCAGGATCCCGTTCGCCTGAAACCGCCGAGCAGCCTGGCGGATCCACCCCTCCGCGACCCGCCCTCGCTGCGGCCGGGGCTGGGAGTGGGTGTGACAGAAGTGAGGGCTCGCGGGAAGGAGGGGGCTGCCTTCGCGAGAAAGTTACCGGCAAAATGGTGTTTTCACCGAGTCTTTCCTCGGCTGGCGGGTTGGAGGAACTCAACGGTTCCCCGCGACCCAAGCCGATGAGGCGGTCGGTTCGCGCTCCGGGCGTCGCCCCTGGTTGGAGTTTGGTGTTGGTTCCATGTGGATGTTGGAGAAACCGCGATGAATGCCCTCTTGTCCAATCCTTTGCACGTCTTCAGCCTGGTCGTGATCCTGGTGGGAGGCCTCTTCGCGGAGGGGATTGCCAGGCCTACGGTTTTGGGCGACACGCCGGCGGTGCCAGACCCCGGAGCGGTCTACGAGGCGTTGGGTGGGAATTGGTTTCGGGAACGCGGCGAAGTCCCCCGTTACCTTTACCGCGACGCGGGACGCTATGTCGATTTGTTCTCGTACCATAGCAGGGATTCCAATAAAGACGGCATACCCAATCTGAGGATTTCGCATGATCAGGCTTGCCTGATCCTGGAAAGCCAAGGTTATCCCAACCACCCGACAGCGATCTTTCCCAACGACTCGAATCCCAACGCTATTCGTGTTCAAGACTTCAAGTTTCGCTTGCCGCTGCAGCCCCGCGAAGCCAAGCAGATTACCCGGTTACCGATGGGGCCTGTTGGGATGGCGCTCAACGGGGTCGTCTTCTTCAACCCATTCGAGGCGGGGGGCATGAATGCCGTCGAGGGTTACGACGAGGTCTGGTTGGACTCTTGCTGTGGCCACCCACAGCAGACGGGTGTCTATCATTACCATAAGTATCCGAGCTGTGTGAAATCACCCTTCGCGGATGATGGCAAGCAGCATTCGCCGGTCATCGGGTTCGCCTTCGATGGTTTCCCGATCTATGGACCTTACGAAGCGACTGGGGTTTTCGCCAAGGACCTGCAAGGCCCGTCAACGCTGGATGTGTGCAACGGTCATCGCGATGACGAACGCGGTTACCACTACCATGTGACCCCGGGCCTTTTTCCTTATATTCTCGGCGGTTATCGCGGGGAACCTGAATTGAGCAACAACCGCGGGCTACGGCATGCCGGTGAAGGGGCTATCGTCAATAATGCTTTGCCCGGCCGTCGTCGGCGAACCTGGATTGCTGCGGTTACCCCTGGCAGTGGACGGCGTGGCAGCGTTCAGCGGATCGCCATCGAGTTGGCCGAAGGGGTCGAGGCTTCGCGGATTCCTGCTGGTAGTCCGAGTTGGTTGCAGGTTGGGCCTTACGAAGCCAAGGCGATCCAACGCAACGGTAATCGAATCGAAGCTGAGGTGGCCATTCCTGAGGATGCGCCGGTCGGGATTCTGCTCGATTGCCATCTCGAGTTCGCGCAGGACGACGTTCGCCGTGGACCGATCGTTCTCAAGCAGAACGATACCTTTCGCGTCCTCCCCTAGCTTACGCGTTCTAGCGCGGCGGTAAGCGTGGTATGATCGTCAGCCATGTGGCAATCCCTGCGCAGCCAGTTCCTTCTCCCGTTGCTTGCGGCTATGGCCCTGGCGGTAGCCGCCATCGGTTGGCTGGCTTACTCTTGGGCAGATGCGACAGCGCGTCGCACCACCGAGCAGCATTTGACTTCGGTCATGCGACAGCTGACGACAGCCAACTTTCCGCTGACGGCTAACGTCTTATCGCAACTGCAATCGTTGTCGGGGCTGGACATCGGAATTCTGATCGGACGACCGCCACGGGTCCTGACGACCCCGGGGCTCGAGGCGCAGCTGTTGACGGGGAAGGATCGGCCGTGGTTCGCTTGGGAGGATACCACGCCCCCCCGCCTCTCTTCTCCCTCATCCGAGGCCAACGGCATTCATTTTATTCATGGCCTTGCCTTGGGGGGGAATCGATGCGATGTCGCTTATGCCCGGAACGACTTCGGTCTCCCTGGCGATTCGAAACGCATTTTTGTGTTGGCGGCTCCGCATCTCGAACAAGTCCGCATACGTCAACAGGCGATTTGGCTTCCTTTGGCTGTCGGCGCTGCCTCCACGCTGGCCATCGGTTTCGTAGCGGTTGCTCTGGCTCATCGCTTCGAACAACGCATCCAGCGGTTGCGATTACATGTAGCTCGGTTAGCGCAGGGAGCCAATGAGCTCCTTCCTCCCGAAGGCCCTGAAGACGAATTCCATCGACTGACTGTCGACCTCAATCACATGACGGAATCGTGGAAGCAACTACAGACGGTTCTCGATACCAATCAACGCGTGGCCCTGATCAATCAGATCGCCGGCGGTATGGCTCACCAGCTCCGCAATACGTTAACCGGGGCGCGATTGGCAATCCAACTCTACCAGCAGCGGGCCGGTCAAACCCAGGCCGATGACCATGACTTGGAGGTAGCGTTGGCCCAATTGCGGTTGGCCGAGCAATCGCTCCAGAGTCTCCTGCAGGTCAGGACCGGTATCGAAGAGCAACCGTCGCCGCCCATCCAAATTTCGGATTTGATCGCCAAGTTGACGGCGTTGTTGCTGGCCAAAGCCACCCATCAAGCCATCGACTTTCAAAGCGTAACTTCCGAAGCAGCTGCGAAGCGGCATGTTCCGGATGGCCAAGCGATTTTGGGGGCATTGCTCAACCTCGGGCTGAATGCAGTCGAGGCGGCCCCTGACCATGGCGAGGTATCGATCGAAGTCGAGTATGTGCGACCGGCGATGGTCGAAGGGCTGCTGTCCAGTGGCTACCGACGCGGCGCGATTCGCTTCCTGATCCGCGATAACGGCGATGGGCCAGACCCTGCCTGTTCGGCGGAGATATTTGAGACCTTTGTCACTACCAAGCCCGAAGGGGTTGGATTAGGCTTACCGATGGCCCTGCGCGTTAGTCAACGCCTAGGCGGCAACTTGACGTGGCGACGCGTGGGCCAAACGACCGAGTTCGAGATGGTGGTCCCCGAAGCATTCCCGGATAGCTGAACGATGACGCGGCGATTGTGGATTATCGATGACGAACCGGTGATTTGCTCGACCTTGAAGCGGGCTTTCGCAGCGGAAGGGCTCGAAGTCGAGGTCTTCGCTTCGGCGGAAGCGGCCATCGCAGAGGCCTGCCAACGTCGGCAACGCTTTGGCCAGGAAGCTTTGCCAACGGTGATTCTGATCGATGTTCGCCTCCCGGGGATGGATGGTATCGATGCGATCGAACGCCTGCGACAGGACTGTTCCAAGAGTTCATTCATCGTCATGACTGCCTTTGGCGACCTGGTGACCGCTGTTCGAGCTGTCGAGGCTTCGGTCTTCGAGTATCTGACCAAACCTTTCGACCTGGGGGCTGCGCTGGCTTGCGTTCGCCGCTGTTTCGCCAGTGTGGAAGCGGGCCGCCAGCAGGGGAGGCACGAGGCTGAACCGGAGGTTGAGGCGGGACGTGAGGCAGCCGAGCCCGTTGTCGAGTTGTTGGGGCGATCAGCCGCGATGCAAAAAGTTTTCCAGCGGATCGCCATGGCGGCGATGGCCGATTGTCCGGTCCTGCTGTGCGGTGAAAGCGGGACTGGCAAGGAAGTTGTGGCCAGGGCTATCCATCGCTACGGGCTGCGTAAAGCTGCTCCCTACCTGGCGATGGCTCCAGCCGCCTTGAGTCCTGCCTTGATCGAAAGCGAGATGTTCGGTCATGCTCGCGGGGCATACACAGGGGCCGAGGCGGCGCGTCGCGGCATCCTGGAATTGGCCGAAGACGGAACGATCCTGCTCGACGAAATCGGTGACCTGCCCTTGCCCCAGCAGGTCAAGCTGTTGCGGGTTCTCGAACAGCGGGAGTTTTCTCCAGTCGGTTCCTCCGAGGTCAAGGGATTTCGCGCAAGGGTGATCGCCGCGACCCATAAGGACTTGAAGCAACTGGTCGACCAAGGCAGTTTTCGAAGCGATCTGTATTTCCGGCTGGCGGTTTTCACCATCCAGCTGCCGCCCCTCCGCGAGCGGCAGGAAGACATTTTGCCCCTGGCCCTTTCGTTTTTGCAGAGGTTCGGCTACCCCCTCGATGCCCATTGCGTCTTGGATCCCCCGGTGATCCATTTCCTCGAGCACGATAGTTGGCCGGGGAACGTCCGTGAGCTCCGCAATACCATGGAGCATGCGGCGATGCTGGCTCGCGGTAATCGTATCTTCCTGGAGCATTTACCGCGGCGCGTGCCGACCACGATTGCTGCCGTGGCTGCGTCCGGGGCGGACTTGCCCGGACGCTTCGAGCATTTGGTAAGGGATTGGGTCGAGGCCAGCCAGGATCGGAGCTCGCTTTATGCCGAATTGATGACCATGGTCGAGCCCCCCTTGATCAAGGCCCTCCTGGAACGCAGTGGTGGAAATCGTGCGGCGGCCGCTCAGGCTCTCGGATTGCATCGCAGCACCCTGAGGCAGAAACTCCTGATGCACCATATCGATGTTGCTCCTTAGCGATCGCTAGCCAAAGCGGCCTGCAGTATCCCTAGCCGATTGCCGAGCTCGCTTCTATCCTCCCAGTTATTCCTGGGAAGCATGGCTCGCGAAGGTGGAGATTTCAGCGCCGGCGCTGAAATCTCCGTCGCGGTTGCTTCGTCCCCGTTGGGACTGGAAAAGCTCAAGCCTGTGGTTTTCCAGCAATTCCAGCCAAAAGCCATCGCGAAGCTCATTCGTGAGGCTGGAGGTACGCAAGTTGCATTCGGTGGCCGCCTAAAGTCTGGAGGAAGAAGCTGCCATTTCCCAGGGATCAGCCTAAGGGTGGTGATTCAGGAACCCGAGGCCAAGCTGCATTCGTCGCCTGGCCATCCCTCCCCTCGCCGCCGCGGCCCCACGAAAAATTTTCAGGAAATCGATGACGATACAATCAAGCGATATGACCAGACGAGGTCCGATGGCGAGGGAGCGGCGACGGGAGGCCAAGCCTACTCCAGGCTTCACACTCGTTGAATTGCTGGTGGTGATCGCGATCATCGGGATTTTGGCCAGTTTATTGTTACCAGCCATCCAGCAGGCTCGGGAAGCAGCCCGGCGCATGAACTGTGGCAGCCATCTCCGGCAGTTGGGGCTGGCGACGATGAATTACGAGGCGACTTTTCGCGGGCTGCCTCCCGGGGTGGTCGTCGATTATCAACTCCCCAACACCGCCAACAACGGCTCGTGGGGAGTGCATGGTCGATTGCTGCCTTTTCTCGAGCAACAAAACCTTGGCCTGGAGGTCAATCTGAATCTGGCCTGGGATAACCAAATGGCGATCAACTACATTCGCTTGCCGATTTTTCAGTGCCCCAGCGATCCAAAGGCTGGGCAGGTCCGGGTAGTCGCTGGCAAAGCTTCGCTGTATCCGACCAGCTATGGTTTCAACTATGGGACATGGTTCGTGTTTGAGCCCGCTACCTTTCGGGGTGGGGATGGAGTGTTTTATCCCAATAGTTTTTTACCGCTGGCAGCCATCCTGGATGGGACCAGCAACACGATTTTGGCTAGCGAGGTCAAAGCCTGGCAACCCTATTACCGCAATGGCGGGGCACCGCTCCCGACGCCCCCGGCGACCGCTAGCGAGTTGGCTGCTTTGCTTCAAAGCGGCAGTAATTTCAAAGACACAGGGCATACCGAATGGCCCGATGGCCGCGTCCATCACACCGGCTTTACCGCGACCATGCCGCCCAATACCAAGGTGATTGTTCCAGTGAACGGGCAGCCTATGGATGTCGATTACAACGCCTGGCAGGAAGGCTTGAATGGGATAGCCGGCCGCCCGACGTATGCTGCCATTACCGCGCGGAGTTACCATGTCGGGCAGGTACACGTCGTTCAGCTGGATGGGAGTATCCGCAGCGTCCCTAACGAGGTCGACCTGATTGTTTGGCGAGCCATGGCCACGCGGGCGGGTGGCGATATCGCCGAGGCTTTCGAGTGAAGCGGCAGTGACCACAGCGCCCGATGCGAGCCTTCGCCGGAGGTGCTGGTCGCTGTTACTCGAAGGTGTTACGATACACGTATGGTTCGCCAGAAAATAGTTCAGGGAGAAGCGGTGGAGACGCCTGGCATGGAGGCCGCTATGGGCGCGCTTCCGTCCAGCGAATTCGACACCTTGCTTCGGCCCAAGCGGATCGCCGAAATGGTAGGGCAGCAATCGGTGATGGAGGTTTTGCAGATAGCCATCGATGCGGCTCGTATGCGGGGCGAGCCTTTGGGCCACATCCTGCTGGACGGTCCTCCTGGTTTGGGAAAGACCACCTTCGCTACCTGCCTGCATCGCGAGATGGGGGTGGCCTTCAGCGCTGCCAGCGGGCCGGGGATTAAAGCCCCGAAGGAACTCATCCCGCACCTCACCAATCTCGAGCGGGGGCAGATCCTGTTTATCGATGAGATCCATCGCCTGCCCAAACCGGTCGAAGAGTACCTCTACACCGCCATGGAGGATTTTCACATCGATATCGTCCTCGGCGAGGGAGTCAACGCTCGGACCTTAAATTTAGCGATCCCGCCGTTCACCTTGATCGGCGCTACCACCCGGGCCGGGATGCTGAGTGCGCCGCTACGGGATCGTTTTCAGATTCGGGAACATCTTGGTTTCTATGCGCGGGGTGAGTTGGTCGAGATCCTGTCACGCAACGCGAAAAAATTGAAGGTCGAGATGGATGAGGAGTCGGCCCATGAGATCGCCAAGCGTTCACGGGGGACTCCACGCTGGGCCAACAATCATTTGCTCTGGGTGCGGGATTTTGCGCAAAGCAAAGCCGATGGCCGTATCTCCCTCGCGGTGGCTCAGAAAGCCTTGGCGATGCGTGGGATCGATGAGCTAGGTTTGGATCGCCAGGATCGCCGCTACCTGGAGACGATCATCCGCGTCTTCCATGGAGGACCGGCGGGTATCGAGGCGATTGGCCATACCATGAGCGTCAGCGCCGATACTCTGGAAGATGAAGTCGAGCCGTTCCTGTTGCGAAGCGAACTGTTGATTCGGACCCGGCGGGGACGTTGTGCTACCCCCCAAGCCTTCGAATTGCTCAAGCTCTTTCCGGACAAAGAACACGGATAGATGACTGGCGTTGTTAGGCTTTGGCTAACAACTGAAGGAATCGATCGTGGGCCTCGTCCCAGGCAACTGGATTCTGAGGTTGGTACGTTTTGACTGCGGCGCTGCGTCGAATCCACTCGCGGCCGGCGAGCACATCCTGGATTCGACCGCTGCCGAGGCATTGCGTCATGATATTTCCCAGGGCGGTGGCTTCTACCGGTCCGGCCACCACCTGACGGTGGGTAGCATCTGCCGTCATCTGGCACAGCAATTCGTTTTGCACTCCGCCTCCGACGATATGGATCGTCTCCAATCGATAGCCGAGCAAGTCCTCCAGATGCTGCAGGCAGACCCGGTACCGCATGGCCAGGCTTTCCAAGGCGCTGCGGGCGATCGAGGCCGGGTCGTCCAGCACTCGCTGCGCGTGTCGTCGATAGAGCGACTGGATGGCCTGCACCATGTTTTCCGGGGCGACCAGGCTTGCATCATCCGGATCGAAAAACGCCTGCAGCGGTTGAGCTTGGCTGGCCATTTGCGTCAGTTGGCTCCAGCTATAGTCATGCCCCTGGCGTTGCCAGGCCGCTCGACACTGCTGGTAGGGCCAGAGGCCGGAGATGTTCTTGAGCAGCCTGGTCGTTCCGAGCACCCCGCCTTCATTGGTGAAATTCAATTCCATACAACGGTCCGTGAGGATTGGTGATCGCAGTTCAACCCCCATCAACGACCAGGTGCCGCTGCTGATATAGCACCATCGCGGTTTCTCGGCGGCGAATTCGGTGGACGGGACGGCCAAGACTGCGGCTGCGGTATCGTGTGTCGCCGGTACGATGGCCTCGACTTCCTTGAGCCCTGTTCGCTGTACCAATTCGCGACGCAACGCTCCTAAACGAGTGCCGCTGGGGGTTATCGGCGCGAGGATGCGGGGGGGGATATCGAAAGCTTCCAGGACTACCCGCGACCATTCACCATCCTGGGGACGCAACAACTGCATGGTGCTGGCGTTGGTTTGTTCGTTGGTCTTGGTCCCAGTCAGGATCCAGTGGAAGAAATCGGGAATCATCAGCAGGCGGTCGGCCACATCCAGCAGGGGGGATCCTTCCTCACGCATCGACAGCAGTTGGAACGCGCTGTTGAACTCCATGAATTGCAAGCCTGTCTCCGCGAATAACTGACGCTTGGGCAAGCGGGCGAATGCCTTCTCGAAAATCCCGCTGGTGCGGGGGTCGCGATAGCAAAAGGCCGGACCAACCAGATCCTCGTGCTTGTCCAACAAGACATAATCGACTCCCCAGGTATCGACCCCCAGCGAGCGAATCGCCGCCCCATAGGTGGCGGCCGCTTTCGTCAGGCCGGCTTCGATTTGCGACCAGAGCCCTAGCAGGTCCCAATGCAGCCGTCGACCGATGGCGATCGGACCGTTGCTGAAACGATGGACTTCCTCGAGTTCGATGGTGTGGTCGTCCAGACAAGCCGCCAGCACGCGCCCGCCGGATGCGCCTAAATCCACGGCCAATCGCACTTCTTTCATGAGTAAACCTTCATTCTTCCGTGAGCATCGACGGACTAGGGGGCTAACGATGTTGGATGATACGTTCGGATCGGAAGCGAACCTTGGGGGCCCGCGCATAGAGGTCATCGGCGGAGCGATAGCCGACCGCACAACCCACGACGGTTGTATACTCGGACTGCTTCCAGCCGAGCAACTCATCGTAGGCATCGAGGTCGAGTCCTTCCATCGGGCAGGTATCGACCCCCAGCATCGCAGCGGTGGTCATCAATTGCCCCAAGGCGAGATAGACCTGGTGGGTATTCCAAGCCAACACCCCCCCCTGGTGCGTTCCCGCGGCCCCCAAGACCATTTGCCGATAGCCCGCCAGACTAGCTAACGATACCCCGCGCGTGGCAGCTACCGACGACAGGAATTCATCGACATACGCTTCATCCACACCGCGGCGGGCCCCCAGGACAACCATGTGGGAACAGTCGCGCGGTTGCGACTGACCCCATGAAATCGCGGGCAGCTTTTCTAGGAGCTGCGGGTCGGAGATCACCACAAAACGCCACGGTTGCAGGCCGAAACTACTCGGGCTCAAAAGCAAGCTTTGCTCCAAAGCCTTCCAGGTTTCGGGCTCCAGCTTCCGCGAACGATCGAAGGTTTTTACGGCATAACGCCATCGCAATCGCTCAAGGACTTGGTCGGGCGTCATCATGGCGCGGGCTTGCTTTCTGCGACGCGAACCCCGAATTCCTGGAGTTTCTTCAACTGAGTGGTGCCGGTTTCACTTAGCGGATTCTCCAGCACATCCAATTTCAGGAAGGGAGCAAAACGGCGCGGGCCATTGGCATCAGCCTCGCAAGCTGCGACCAGCGGACCTAAATCAGCGAGCTGATTCTTCCTCAACATCAATCGTTTGAGTTCCCCCAACTGTCGCAATGGTTCGACGCTGGTCAGCCCGGTCTCCTGCAAATCCAGCGACTCTAACCACGTCAATTCCGCCAAGGTGGCGACATCTTTGAGCGGATTCCTGGCGGCATACAACGTCCATAGCTTCTTCATTTTGGCCAAGGGCTCGAGGCTGGCAATCTGGTTGTCGCTGAGATAAAGCGATCGCATATTCGTCATCTCTGCTAACGGCCCGAGTTCGACGACCTGGTTTCGGCTTAGTTCCAAGTACTGGAGCGCGACAAGATTTTTTAAGGCGTCGATCGAAACGATCTGGTTGCCGGCCAGATTCACGGACTGCAACAGTTTTAGCTCGGCTAGCGGGCCTAAATCGCTGATGGCGTTATTCTCAAGGTCGATTTCCATGACCGCTTTGCAATGCTGCAAACCTTCCAGCGATGCGATCTTCTTCCCTTTCCCGATGACCCGCGAAATATTCTTGACATCGTCGGCCGTCAGCGGTTCTTCCGAGTGCCGCTTGGAAAAAACCTCCTGGCGAACCGCTGCCTCGAGGGCCTTGTCGGGGAAAATACTGTCATCGGCCATGCCGAGGCGAAAGCTGAAACCGAGCATTAGCACCAGGAAGTTCGCCAGCCTTACGAAATTGAGAAACTTCACCTCAAAACCTCCAGATTCAAGAAAACGTCAGGGTTGGATGGGGGACCTTCCGGCGGTAGGAACCGCTTTTCCCGAAGGCCGAGACTTGACCCTTACGATGATAGTCAAGGCGGGAAAAGTGGTGTACCCGAGATGGTAGCTTTCAGGTAGTTGGTAGCTTAAAATAGAAGGCAGATCTTCCCGTTCCGGCTTCCTGCGAGCAGCCGCGGCAAGCTGTTTTCTTTGCGACTTATCTCATGGATAGTGCCCGTTCTATGCCTCATCGCCGTCCTGCCGCCAGTGCTTGTCCAGGTAATCCGGCCCCAATCCCAGGGGAAAATGGCGGCGGGGGGCTAGCCTGGGAGCGAGCGACCGGTCCTCGACGACTGTGGTTGCTGGTCGCATTGCTGACGTGCGTCGTTTCTGCCGGCCGATTATCGGCCCAGGAAGCGAAAGGGGCGAAGGCCGCGCCGGCGGCTGGCTACAACGAGTTGCCATTTGCCGATCAGGCTACGCTGCGGGAGAAAAAGCGGGTCAAGGATGAGATGCTCAAGGGGGCGATGCCGTACAGCGAAGCCGGGGTTCGCGACTACTATATCGGCTTCCTCCTACCGGCGATGACCCGCGTCAGCGGGCTGGAGATGAACAATGAAGCTCGGCGCGAGATTTTCGAGGATATCGACAAGGCCGAGAAGGCTGGCGACGCGGTCTATGGACCTTTTGGCAATTTTCTCGCCGATACCTTCGCCAAAGTAGCGACCAATAACTTCCATCCGGCGGCTGGCATCAATGCGGTGCTGGTGCTCAACCGGCTCAACAAATCTCGCCCTCGAGCCGGGCTTGCCCCCGAGCCGCATCCAAAAACGATGGCTGTGTTGATGAATTTGGCCACCCAAGGCAAAAACGATGGGATTCGGGCCGCCGCCCTGGCTGGTTTTGAACGCTGCATCGATGTGATGCAAGGCACCTGGAATGATCAAGTGCGCAGCACTGTCTCCCAAGGCTTATTGACCATGTTGAAGGAACCCAAGCCCGGGAAACGAACGGCTCGAGCGGATGGCTGGTTGAAAGGGAGGGCGATGGAGTTGCTCGTCAAATTCAAGCATCCCCATGAGGCAGAGGTTTTCCGTCTCGCCATGGCCAACATCGCGAACGTCGAGTCCGATCCCATTTTGGTTGAGAAGTCGCTGATGGTGCTCGGGTCGTATCCTGTTCCGGCCAATCTCAAACCGGAGGAGGTCAAGCTGACATTGATCGCCGGCCTGAACTACGCGCGGACCGGAACTCTGGCTTGGCAGAAAAGCCTGCGGGGGGCCGAGATGTTCTTCATGAGTTCCGGGGACAGCAGTGGCGAGGAAATGGCCGAGGCTGAGGTGCCGGAAGAGCCTTCCACCGAAGAAGGGGTGGTGGTCAAGAAGAAGAAGGAACCTAAGGACAATCCCTATGCCAAGCAACCCCCCGACGTCAAATTAAAGCGCCGCGTATTGCACGAGCACCTCCAGGGGGTCCGCCTGGGGTTGACCGGTACCCGGTTCGGAGCGCTGCCTGAAAGCTACACGCTCGGCCTGGCGGCCTTGGTGCCCGACGGTGAAAATGGGGTCGTGATGAAGGAAATTGCGGCTGCGATCAAGGATTTACAAGATACGATCAACAAGCCGGAATTGATGGATCGTCCGACGATGGATCTGGAAACCACGCCAAAAATCGACGAGCTGACCCGCGGTATCGACGACCTGCTCGCGATGCTCGGCTATGAAGTACCTGCGGACGCGGCCGCGCCGTCGGAAACGCCCACCCCAGCCGATCCGCTCACCGAAGGGCTAACCACCGTCGATCCCTTCGCCAAGTAAAGGGCCGGCGATCGCTGGTTCACACGGGCACAAGAGATATGGCCATGAAAAACGGGGCGGTTGGCCTGACCAACCACCCCGTTATCTGTTTGGATCACCCCTCCAGGGGCGTCGAGCTTATTCCTTATCCTTGACCTCGAACTCGGCGTCGATCGCATCATCGTCACTACTGGCGGCCGGTGCCGGGCCGCCGCTGCCTGCCGAACCAGCCTTCTCATAAAGGGTCTTGGTGAAGGCGGTCGAAGCTTGCTCCAGCTCGTTGGTCGCCGACTTGATCGCCTCGGTCTGACCATCTTGGATGGCGTCGCGAACCTTCTTGATGGCCGCTTCCAAGGGGGACTTGTCGGACTCCGAAAGCTTGTCGCCTTGCTCCTTGATGGTTTTCTCCAGCTGATAGACGAGATGCTCGCCACGGTTCTTGGCTTCGGCTAGTTCGAACGACTTGCGGTCTTCGTCCGCGTGCTCTTCGGCATCGCGGCGCATCCGCTCAATTTCGTCCTTGCTCAGCCCGCTCGACTGCTCGATTTTGACACTGGCCTGTTTACCGGTACCGACATCCCGGGCCGAAACGTTGAGGATCCCATTTTGGTCGATATCGAATTTCACTTCGATTTGAGGCACACCTCGGGGAGCCGGGGGAAGGCCTTCCAGATTGAAACGGCCCAGCAAGCGATTCTGGGCCGCCATCTTGCGTTCACCCTGGAAGACGCTGACCGTCACCGCGGTTTGGTTGTCTGCCGCCGTTGAGAAGGTGTTTTTCTTTTCGACCGGAATCGTCGTGTTGCGTTCGATCAGCGCTGTCAGCACACCGCCTTCGGTCTCGATACCCAGCGTCAGCGGGGTGACATCTAAAAGCAGTACGTCACGGCGTTCGCCGGAGAGGACGCTGCCTTGGATCGCTGCGCCGACGGCCACCACTTCGTCCGGGTTGACACCTTGGTGTGGTTCCTTACCGAAGATCTCTTTCACCAGTTGCCGGACCTTGGGGACCCGGGTCGAGCCGCCGACCAGCACCACCTCATCGATCTCGGACGGCTTCAATTTGGCATCCTGCAAAGCCTGTAGTACTGGCTTGCGACAACGTTCAATCAGCTCGTCGGCGAGTTCTTCAAACCTCGAGCGGCTGATGGTGATCTGCAAATGCTTCGGACCGGTCGCGTCAGCCGTAATGAAGGGCAGGTTGATATCGGTTTGTGGAACACTGCTCAATTCCTTCTTGGCCTTCTCGCAGGCTTCCTGCAACCGCTGTAACGACATCGGCTCTTTTCGCAAATCGATACCG
The DNA here is from genome assembly GCA_044371435.1 of Pirellulaceae bacterium. Lineage (GTDB taxonomy): Bacteria > Planctomycetota > Planctomycetia > Pirellulales > Pirellulaceae > JAIYDQ01. The sequence goes on from JBILTQ010000033.1 coordinate 14,524, forward strand.
TGATCCTTCTGGAACTGACCAGCAACGAAATTCACCAAGGTCTGGTCGAAATCATCGCCACCGAGGTGCGTGTCGCCGTTGGTGCTGATGACTTCAAAGACCTTGCTGCTTTGATCGTCGCCACTCATCGCGACCTCGAGCACGGAGACGTCGAAGGTCCCACCACCCAAGTCAAAAACCACAATTTTCTGGTCTTTGGTCTTATCCAAGCCGTAGGCCAAGGCAGCCGCCGTCGGTTCGTTGATGATCCGCGCGACTTCCAACCCGGCGATTTGCCCAGCATCCTTGGTCGCCTGGCGTTGGGCGTCATTAAAATACGCCGGGACCGTGATGACTGCCTTGCTGACGCGGTGCCCGAGATACGATTCGGCGGCCTCCTTCAGTTTGCGAAGGACCTTGGCGGAGATCTCTTGCGGTGTATGTTGGTTTTCTCCGATCTGCACTTTGACGTATTCGGATGGACCACCCACTACCTGATAGGGAACCATCTTCTCCTCGGATTCCACTTCCGAGTGTCGTCGGCCCATGAAACGCTTCACCGAGTAAACGGTGCGTTTGGGATTGGTTACCGCCTGCCGACGGGCCGGTTCACCGACGATGGTTTCGTTTTTGTCGTTGAAGGCCACCACGCTCGGCGTGAGGCGATTCCCCTCGGCGTTGGGGATGACCTTGACTTCGCTCCCTTCCATCACGGCCACGACCGAATTGGTGGTGCCTAAGTCGATTCCGATGATTTTTTCGCCAGCTGCCATGGTTCCAGATTCCTTCGTGACGGTTAAAAATGAGATAGGTGGAAGGTCGGCTCGCCCAGTCGGAGGGAGGTCTCAATCGAGGCACGGTCCGAATGCGACTGCCCCCACGTCATGCAACCTGCGTGCCAATCTCGGGCCGGATGTATCGCCAAGCTTTCCGCTGGCGGTTAAGATAGTTTTTTCCGAGAAATCAGCGACTTGGGCCCCCCAAGCCTTACTCGCCAGGCCAAGGCGTCCGCTTTCGCTGCCTGGGCGGCTCCGGCCCATTTGCCAATTTGACAGGAAGCCGGGAACCATTTCAAAAGTTGCAGGAGTCGGTGCCAACCATGGGGAATGTCGAGAACGACCCGGGCCAACCGTCCGGCGGGCCAACGCGAAACCTGGCGGCCGGAGTCGGGGCGGCGGAGGCTGCGGGCGAGCCGGGACGGCTTGAAAGGCTCAAGGCAATCGATGGTCAGGTGGCGGCTTTGGTTGGAAAACGGTTGGCCGAACTGACCCGTTGGCAAGCCGAGTCGGCTCAGGGACATTCTCTCCCGCCGCCAGCCCTCTGGGAACAGTTCGCCTGGCTCGAGGGGTTGACCCGGCAGGCGCCTTTGCCAGGGCTGGGAACGGAAGATCTGGCCCGCGTGCTGAAGACGGTCGCGGCCGTCACCGATTATGCCCTCAAGCCGCCAACACGCGTCGCCTACCTGGGGCCAAAGTATTCTTTTAGCTACCTGGCTTCGGCGAAGTACTTTACCGAAGCTGCCCTGTTGTCCCCGGTGGGAAGCATCGCTACCGTCTTCGAAGACATCGTGCATGGCCAAGCCGAGTTTGGGGTGGTGCCGATCGAAAATTCCACCGACGGCCGGATCGTTGATACCCTGTCGATGTTCGCCAGGCATCGGGTGCGCATTTGCGGTGAAGTACTTCTTCCCATCCATCATTGCCTGCTTGGTCGCTGCTCGCTGGACGAAATCGAGGAAGTGTATTCCAAGCCGCAAGCCTTGTCTCAATGCCGACACTGGATCAGCCAGCATCTGCCAGAGGCCAAGCTATGTGAGATTGGTAGCACGACCGCGGCCGCCAAGCTAGCTGCCGAGAGAACCAACGTGGCGGCGATTGCGGCTAAAGAAGCGGGGCTCCATTATGGACTGAGTGTCATCAGCGAAAACATCGAAGATAATCGCGATAACCTTACCCGCTTTGCTGTGCTGGGCGACCGACCAACCCGTCCGAGCGGCAACGACAAAACCTCCATCATGTTTCAGATTCCCCATCGCAGCGGTGCCCTGGCCGAAGCCATGCAGGTCTTCCGCCACGATCAACTCAATATGACGTGGATCGAGTCTTTTCCGATTCCGGGTAATACCAGCGAGTACCTGTTCTTCATCGAGTTCGAAGGTCATCAGTCCGATCCCGTGGTGGTCTCCGCTTTGGAAAAACTTGGCCGACAAACGCTGCGCTTCGATGTGCTGGGGAGCTATGCCAAGGGCAAGGCGTGAAAGGCTTGTGTCGGCCCTTCAGGCCTGGACCAGGGGTTGGTAGGTCCCCCAGTCGCGATCGGGGCCTATTTCCCGTGTAACCGCCATCGGGCCTGCCGCAATTGGGCTAACGGGGCCTCCTTGCGGCCTTCGTACCAAACGGTGACCAATTGGTGGTCGTCGGTTTCGATGGTCGAGGGGTAGCCGAGATCGGTCGAATTGCCATCGTCGGTCAAGACCATCGGTAAGCTCCACGTCTCGCCATGATCCTGGCTGAGCCTGGCTTGAATACCGATGGGCTTGCGGCGATATCCGTAGGTCATCAACAAATTACCGTTCCGTAAACGCAGCAGGTGGGAAGGCAAGCCCCAGGTATCGATGGCGTGAGGGATCGTCCAACTGCGTCCACCATCGTGGGAGATCGACTGCAGCACTTCTCGATAATTCTCCTGATTGTGGTTGCGGATGTGGCAAATCAACCGTCCATCGGCGGCTTCCACCGCATGCAATTCATGATAGTCCTTGGGGTTGTCTTGTGGACGCGGTGGGATATCGGCCAACCATTTCCAGGTTTTACCGTCATCGGTCGATTCGCAAACGCCAACTTTTCGGTCCTCCCACAGGGAGAGGCCGGCATAGAGCAAACGACCATCCTTCAACGCGATCGGACCGTGGGGACTGTTCAGGGGAACACGGTATCGCGACGACCAGGTAAGACCACCGTCGGTCGAGCGAAGCATGTAGCAGCCGAGTTCGCCGACTTTTTGCTCATCGGTCAATCGCCGATCAGCCGCCTGCCATTCCTCGAGCAGTTTGGGATCGGCAAACGCTCCCGGCGTCCCCGGCTTGGCTTCCTCGGCAGCTTTCAGCAGCGGCTTGTAAGCCAGCGAGGTGAAATTGGTCACCAGGATCGTTCCCTTCGGAGTTACCAGTAAACCCGCATCGCGATCGTCGATGGGGCTGTCGTAGAGAACTTGTGGCCACCCCCAGGATTCACCGGCGTCGGTCGATCTCATCCATTCCAGACGGCCGAAAGGGCAAACGTGTTTCTCGCGACCGCCGGAGAAGGCTAAGAGGAGTTCGCCGTCGGCGCGCTGAGCCAAGGTGGGCCATCCATGATACAAGGGTGGCTTCCAACTGATCCAACGCAGGTCTTGGATTTCAAAAGCCGGTACCCGCATAGAAACCTGGCCGCAAGCCGTCCCCGCGTGCCAAAGGGAGCTGGCGATAGTCAGGCCAAGCCAAACGAGGCCTTGCGCGGCAAGTAATACGGTTCGCATTTTCGGGTTCCTTGAGGCAAAGCGGAGAGATGACCGGTGGCAAGGGGGCGACCAGCAGCGCGATTCCACCGGTTGCACCGGCACGCTTCAGGGCGCGTGGGCCTGAAGTTCCCCTCATCTTACTCGATAACCACCGAGCTTTCCTTGGACGCAGCCGGATTTCAACGGCGGGGAAAGCCTGGCCACCCTCGATCGTCAGGCGGCTGCACCGGACTGGTCAACCGCTTCAGCCGAGAACGCTCGCCGCTACCCACGACCAGACTACCCCCACCATCCAGCTCAACGGGAACAAGACATCGCCCAGGAAGGTCGCAAGTCGCCGGAACCCGTCCTGGGAATAAGCGATCAGGCCACCCAGCATCAGCAGGTTGGCTGAGGGGAGGAACAGCCAACAGAATTTCGATGACAGGGCCAACAGCTCGTGGCGGTCGCGATAAATTTCCCGCCATGTCGATACCACATGAAAGCCAGTGGCGAAACCCAGTGCCAGGCTGGTCAGGCCGAGCAGGCTTCCAAAAGGAATCAGCAACGCCAACAACCAGAGAACAATTGCTGCCGTCGGAAAGAAATAAGGTGCTATCTGAATCAACCAGTTCCCCTGCCCCAAAAAGCGTATATACGAGCCTTGCTTGGACTGCCGCGACCAGCCCACAATCGGGTGCGCCGTCAACACGGCAAATAGCAGATGGGTGGCTTCATGTTCAGCCCTCATCAACCAAAGTCCGACTTGTTGAAAACGGAAAATCCATCGCCAGCTAAGCACAAACAGTCCGATCCCGCCGAGGAACAGCAGCGTATGGAAAGGTGCCTGCCAGACAGTCTTGGCCAAACGCAAGCAGGCCCAGGCGATGATCGGCAGCCAGGCCGCAGCCATGATCCCGATCGGCCATTGAAGGCGCTGAAGCCAGACGTCGAGGGTGCGGTACATCGGCCTATTGCCCGTATCTGGTACGAAGTTGGTAGAGTCCCTCCAGCAAGGGGCGAGGTTGGCCAAGCATATCGATCAACCCGGCATGCGGGTAGGGATGGCGGACGCGATCGGCCAGCTGGTTCCAGAAGATTCCTTGCACATTGTGTTTGGCCAGTAGCATTTGGAAGACTTCCAGCACATACGAGGCGACGTCTGGACTGGACTCGGTGCGGTCGTTGGTTGCCAGCGATGGGAATCTCCAGCTGCCAACTACGGAATAGCGGGCGTATGCCTTGGGGTCGGAGGTAAGCTGATGAGGGGCTGTCAACGAGACCACCAGGGGAATGCCGAGCAGGGACCATTGATCGATCAGGTCGGAGACATCGATCAGATCGCGGGGCAAGGTCCCTCCCGGCCAGTAATTGAAGTTCATATCCAAAGCGATACCCGAAACCCCCAGTTCGGCTCGCAACAGGGCATCGGCAAAATGGAAAGGGCTGATAGCGTTATCGGCTTGTCCGAGATATTCGGCCCATGGCATGTCGATGGTGATCGTGATAGGTGTCTTGGCATCGCTGCGGCGCGCCGTCTGGATGATACCGACGGCCAACTGTAAGACCTGTTCGTCGGTCAACCCCAAAGCGTTGGGGGAATTCAAACCTGAAGCTACATTCCAGATCTGAACTTGCCCGCGAAATCGTTCCACTACCCGACGGACATACTGGCAAGCGGCCTGATAAAGGGCTTCGAAATCCCCCAGCAGATGCATCCATTGCTGGATGGCATGGGCTTGCAGGGAGACCAGCGGTCCACTCACGATCCGCAGGTTATGTTCCTTGCACCAGCGGATTTGCTCCTCGAAGAATTCCAAGCTTACCCCCTCGGTATCGGCTTGGACGAGATGCCAGGAAGGTTGGATCACCGCGGTATTCATGGCTTTGCGAGCGACGGTAGCATCAGCTTGCCAACCATCGGTGCTGTCCAGCCGGATCCCGAGCAAAGTGTTCAGTTGACGTTCCTGCTGCAGCCGATACTGCAGGACCTGCGTCACCCAAGCACGGCATAAAGGTCGCGAGGCTGTCAAAGCCATTTCGATGGCGGCTTGGGCTTGGCGGCAGGCGACCTGCGGCGCCTGTGACTGGGAAAGGATGGCTTCGATAAAATGATTCACGGCGGCGTCGATCGCCTGGTTATAAGACTCGGGAATCTTCATCCCTTGACGCTGCCAATCGAAGGCGCGTTGACGGACGCGATGCAAGGTCCCACGAGCCAGTTCCAAGGGCAAGCAGTAGGGTTCGTCGCGACACTTGAGGCTGGCGGTGGCCAAAACCGAGGCCCCATACTCGCGGTTGGGCCAGATCACCGATAGTTTTCCCGATTCATCGATGGCTCGCTCGATCGAGAAACTATCTTCGCCCACGGAAACCCGACCAGCCCAGGGAATACCCTCGATACCGGCGATATAGGCGGTGTTCCAGACCAGAGGGTCAAAATCTCGAAGTTGGGGAACACGGAACTGCATGGACCCCATCGTGAGGTGCTTTTCCAACAAAAAGATCGAGCTAGTCGAAAGGGCCAGTCGAAAGGAAACGGGTCGAGTCTTTCGAAAACACACAGAACAGCTTACACTCGACCACCTCATTGTAAACGATGGCGTCGGTCGCCACTACCGAAGGATTCCTCTACCAGCCACCGCTATGAATACCCCGTTGATGACTACGGACCTGCCGTTTCCCAAACGTCAAGGCAAAGTCCGCGATTGCTACGACCTCGGCGATCGTTTATTGATCATCAGCACCGACCGGATCAGTGCTTTCGATTACATTCTTCCCAACGGCATTCCCGACAAAGGCCGAGTCTTGACGCAGTTGAGCCTGTTCTGGTTCCAGTCTTTGCCGGTCGAACATCACCTCCTGTCCGACCAGTTGCCACCGGAGATTCGAGCCCAGGATCCGGAGGGCCGCTTGGAAGGGCGTTCGATGATCGTCCGCAAGGCCGAGGTGATTCCGTTCGAATGCGTCGTCCGCGGTTACCTGGAGGGGTCGGGTTGGCGTGATTATCAAACGGACGGACGGATCTGCGGCATCTCCCTACCACCGGGCTTGCAGCAATGCCAACGCTTGGAGAACCCCATTTTTACACCGACAACCAAAGCCCAGGCCGGCCATGATGAAAGCGTGGCCTTCGAGACGATGCAGCGGGCTTTGGAACCTGGAGTGGCCGAGGAATTGCGGCGACTCAGCCTTGCCGTTTACCAACGTGGTTCGGAGATGGCCGCGGCCAAAGGCATCTTGATCGCCGATACCAAATTTGAATGGGGATGGATCGATCAGCGGCTAATCCTGGTCGATGAGGTCTTGACCCCGGACAGTTCGCGTTTCTGGCCGGCTGATGATTACGCGATCGGTCGGGCACAACGTTCCTTCGATAAACAGTTCGTACGTGAATACTTGATGAGCACCCCTTGGGATCGCAACAGTCCACCCCCGCCGCTTCCCGAGGCCATCGTCGCCAGGACTCGCGAGAAATACCTCGAAGTCTATCAGCGGCTCACCGGTCGTCCCCTGGCCGAATAGGAAGACGGCGAAGGGGCGTCGACGTCGAGTTCCACCAAAAGGTGGTGGGCTCAGGTAGAACGCAGCCATCGCCCCGAGAATAGGGCTGGGAGGATCAAACTGCAGACAAGGAGAGCCGGCCAGGGACCGGCGAATTGCAAGGTGAGGACAGCATCGAAAAAAATCATCGAAAGGATCGCTTGCTTGATCGCTGCTTGGATCGTGGCCGGGGAAGGCTTCGCGATCGATACCCAGGCCCGCCGAAAAGTAGGGATCGCCATCAAGCCAATCGCCAAAGGGTAAGCTACCGTCGGCGTCAGCCTGAGCGACATCCAGTCGCGATAAAAACAGCTCACACTGGCCAGCAGGGCAACACCGCAGGCCGCGATCGCCCACCCTAGCTTCAACGTCCAGTCCTGATGGATTTCAGCTTCACGTCGCGCTGCCCAGGTGATGCCACTCACATACAAGCCGTGCCCCAGGGCAGCGACCCAACTATGCGGCGAAGCCCAGCTTTGTGTCGGCATCCCCCCATTAACCCCGGGCCGATGATCGTCCCCTTCAGCGGGCTATCATAAAGCCAAACGGTGAAGGCCAAACCGATCGCGATGGCTACGGTAGGCCAGGCCTTGGTCAGCGATGGGGCGACATCTTGATCTTGAGGGGTGATCGCGGCTGAGTCGCTCGCGCTGAAGGCGGTCCAGCCGGCCCCTAGCCCAATGGCTAGGATTCCTGAAAACAGCAAGCCATAGCCGGCCAGCCTGGCTGCCGGCAAACCAATCCGCCCGTCGGTCAAGGGACGGCCACGACCCTGCAAGCGGTCTTTCTCGAAGTCGAAAACATCGTTCAGGACCATCCCCGCCCAGTAGAGAGCGATCAGACCGCCGATCAAGGCGAACGACAACGGGAGTGGAGACCAGGCGGCCGCGCTGCGAGCGACAGCCAAGCCGGCCAAACCGTCAGCGATGACGGTAAAGGTATTAGGTAAACGCACCAGTTGCAACCAAGCCACCAGAGGCGAGAACGGAGACGATGGCTTGGTCATCCCGGAGCGATCCAAAGTGAGTTATCCAACTGAAAGTAAAGAGCGACTGTTGCAGCCGAATTGTAACGGACTTCTCAAGCCTCAAGCGAAGATGGTCACCTGTCCAGCCATTCCAAGGCTGCGGTCGTCTCGCGATGGAAACTAGCGCGGCAAGCGAGGTCCGCATGCATCTCTTGGAAAGGTTTCCGAGCGAAGATGCACGCTGACCGCATATTCCGCGTCGGCGGCTCAACGCAAACGTATGATGCGTTCAGCCACAATCTGACGCGCGGAGAGTTGCGGTAAGTATCCCTTGATTCCATAGATCCCGACCGGTTGCTTGAGGTAGCGGCGCAAGTTCATGCCAGGTGATGGCTGGACGTAGGCAATCAGGCCGCCGTAATCATCGGTTAAGGCAAAAGCCGGTTGGCCAGGTTGAGCGGAAAAGACCTCGACCAGCCAGCCCGAGGCGTCGCTGGCCAGGGTTCCATCCGGATTGCGCTGCACCCCTTGGTCGCTCGCTGCATACTCGCTGTTCCCCGAGAGCGAAGGCATCGTCGGAGAAGGGGCTGGTTTTTGATAGCCGACGGACTGGGCGGGTACGGAGATGCTCTCGATGGGGGACACCGGGGTGAAGGCGACCGCATTCTCCGGACTCCCCTGCGAACGCCGACGCAAAGACTCGAACTCCTCGATCCGCTCGAGCAGCAGTCTGGCTTCGCCGCGGGCAATCGGGTCTGAGGATTGCTCGATCCATCGCTGGGCTTGCCCGGCCAAGCCACGCAATTCCCAAACCGGCATCGGTTCGGCTACCATCCGCGTCAGGTCGGTCATGGCTCGTTGCAATTCGGGGGTCGAAAACCGCAACGGCTGAGCGTTGGCGTTAACACCGCGCACCGCGGCCTGCGGCATCTCTTCGCCGGACCGCAGGCCCCATGTGGGATCGGTCGAATTCGGATCGTCGAAGCTTGCAGTTGACTGACCGTCAGCGAAACCATGCCAAGCCGTTTGGGAATCCGGTGGGGATTTCGACCAGGCTTCGTTTCGAGACTCGCGGTTCCTCGAATCGCTCCCGGCGGCTGCCAGTGCCGATGGCTCAGCGTCTTCCAAAAGACTGCTGCCGCGACGCGAAGGAAATTCGTTGCTCATCCAATCGCCGCGCGGGAACGATCGCGACGAACGACGACCAGGCCGCGGTAGGTGGCTGAAGCGATCCGAGATCCTCGGAGAAAGGGCCATCGGAGCCCGTGCGCAATGCTGGCAACCGCAGTCGGGATGTCCTGTACAAGACGTTGCTTCGATGGGTTCGCCTTCGACCACGGATAGTCCGATCAATCCCAGGATCCGAGCCAGGGGACGATAGTGGACGACGGGACCGGACGAGGGTTCGATGTGGTTCCAATGGTCGAGGAAGTCGAGTTGGTGCGAAGCATCACACGTGGTACAGCCTGCCTGCTGGCAGTTGGGACAGACCGTATTCTCAGCGACCATCCCGAGCGTTTCCTCGCCGAGAACCTCGCCATCCAGCGCCCCGAGCGGAAGTTCGCCCGCCTCGCCACTCCAGCTTTCCGGCATACTCTCGACGACGATCCCTTCACCTTCGATATACTCGCCCACGCGCGGCCCTGACTCGATCGAGCCGACGATTATGGCTGGATCAGCCTCGACCGTTTCCATCGGTATCTCTGCCGTGGGCTCAGGGAGGCTTTCCGCCCTCTCCAAAACGACGGTCGGGGCACTCGT
>JBILTQ010000034.1:0-24237 GCA_044371435.1 Pirellulaceae bacterium
TTCATTCGCTGCAGTCTTTGCTGGGCGGAATGTGCCGGGCTGGTTTCAGCATCGAAGATTTGACCGAACCCTCCCACGGCAAACTGGATCAGGCAGCGGGTTCCTTCGCCCATCGCTGCGCTTTCATCCCACCCTACCTCCGGGTCAAGGCGCGCCGCAATTCAAATTCGGAAATCCCCCGTCCGACCGCCAGTAGCTTATGGTTGGGAACCGAGTAAAGACGGTCCCAACTTTCCTTATCCCAGCATCCAATCCAGTCCTAGATCGAGGTTGATAGCCGAGTGGGTGATGGCCCCGACGCTGATCCGGTCGACCCCGGTCTGGGCGATCGCGGCGATGGTTTCCAAGTGGACCCCGCCCGACGCCTCCAGCTCGACCTCCGGTGCCAGACGGTTGCGGACCAGCACGGCTTCCCGCAGGCGATCCAGCCCCATATTGTCGAGCAGCACGATATCGGGTCGAGCCTCCAAGGCCGCAGGCAATTGATCGAGCCGGTCGATTTCGACTTCGATCACCGGTAGTTCGGTGAACCGCACGGCCCCCGAGTTCAAGAAGGCGCGGGCCTCTCGCACTGCCTCCCCTGCATTCAATACTTGACCGTCCGCGCTAGCGCGACACGCGAGATGGTTGTCCTTGATGAGGACTGCGTCGTAGAGGCCCATGCGATGGTTGTGCCCACCGCCACAACGGACCGCATACTTCTCCAAACGTCGCCAGCCCGGGGTGGTTTTTCGCGTGTCGAACAGCCTGGCCGCAGTCCCTTCCAGTCGCCGCGCGTACTGCTGGGTGGCGGTGGCAATCCCGGACAAGCGGCCGAGAAAGTTGAGGATCGTTCGCTCACAAATCAGGAGGTTGCGGGTATCGCCCCGCAGCGTCGCCAACCTTGTCCCGGCGACGATGTCCTGACCATCGCCGACCTGCGGCTCGACTTGCAGCGGAGCATCGAGCTCCTCGACGATCAGTTCGATCAGTTCCACACCCGCCGCCACCCCCGGTTTACGGCTGACGATGGCGGCAGCCGCAGGCCTGGTTTCCGGAACCAGGGCCATGGTGGTCAGATCGATCGAGCGTCCCAGGTCTTCGCGGACGGCCAGCCGCACCAGATGCTGGAGGTCATCGACGAGTTCAGCATTGATCGTCTGCGGACGAAAATTGCGAGGCATGGTGTGTTCACTCAGCAGCGGAGACAAGGATGTCGATGGGATCGCCCACGGCCAAGGTCGCCCGTTAGCGAGACCAGCAAAGCAAGAAGGTAAAACCCCCGAGCTTCGGTTATAGCAGATCTCGCCCCTTCGACGATAAGCGAGTCTGCGTCCAACCGCCATCGACCACAAACCCTACCGGCGGGGTATCCCCGGCCCTCGCGGGTCGATCACCAGTTGTACATCCCGCCGATCGAGACCCCGTGCAGGATCAAACTCTGGTCGCTGTGGATACGTTGAACATCGTTGAGCAGCGAAAAATCGTAGGGGATTTGGCCAGTGGCGGTGGCCACCCCGCTGACCCCGACCAGACGGTAACCGCAGGTGGCGGTGATCGCCGGGGAAAGCCGCAGGCCAAGCCCCACCTCTCCCTCGCCCAGCAAGGCCAATTCGGTCGACGAAGCATTCAGATCGAAAGCCTGGTTGTCGTAGGGGTTGTAGGAACTGACGATGGCTGGCGTCGAGGTCGTTCCCGCATAGGTCGAGTAGTCGATGAAGTTGGCGAAAACCCCGAAGCGGCTCCCGGCATACACATTCAGCCAGCGGCTGGTGCAGTAATTCGCCAAGCCACCCAATTGGAAACCGACCAGGTCGTTGCTGATGTCATTGCGGTAGTAGAAATCGTCGCTACCGGTCCCGAAGATGGCGTCGGTTTCGCTGGTCGCGTAGCCGAGGTAATCGCGGAAGCGAAACCAGCGGACCCCGCCCAGCCAACTGAGCCGCAGGCAACTCTGTTGGGCTCCCAAGGTCGGACCGCAGGCACCGGTCGGTCCGCAGCTGGCCGCGGCCAGCGCGGTGCCAGGTCCGCAGGCGTCGGCACAGCCCGCCTCTTGGCTGCAACCGCTGTCGCCACCGGCTGCACGGCTTAGCCCGTGAGGGCGATGGCGACCGAAACGTCCGTTCAACCAGCCGCCGCCACTTCCCTCCCCGCCTACCTCGCAAGTCGAGGGTGCCAGCCCCTGCCGGGCGGCACCGCCGAGGGCAAAGGTGAAGAAATTGAGTTCGAAGCTGTGGAAATCCTGGAACCGCGACAACCGATGGGCATAGGCATTGTCGTACCAATCGTAGACGTTCTGGCCACCGTTGGGACCAGGCATGTCCGGCCCGCCCGGCATCTCGATCCCGTGCAGCGTCGCCGGATTGCCACCCGGCCCAAGGGTCGAAAAGTTGAGGTCCGAGCGGAGCGAATCACCGCCGGCGGTGTTGAGCTCTGGATCGTAGACGATGTAGCTGCGATCCGCCGGGAACAACCCCCAATAATTGCCGATGATGGCATGCCGGCCGCAGCCGAGGTAACGTCCACCGAAGACCTCAAAACCGCCGGTGGTGTCCATCCTCGCATCGAAGCTGCTCAAGGCTGCGCTACCGCTGCCGCTGACGGTGCTGCTCAGTCGGATATAGTCGTTGTCGATGCGATCGAAGACCAGACCGCTGGCACCGAAGATCCATGGTCGCGGCGGCACCATCTGCATCCTCGGGCCGCAAGGCACGCCCTGGCTGCAACCCTGGCTGGTCGAGCACGGGCTGGCAACTGCATCCCCGATGGCGATTGGGGCTGGCGTCGACTCCCCGGCAGCATGGCCAGACCCGCTACCGACGACGCTACCCCTCGTCGGCTCTCCCGGCGGCGGCAGTGCGGTCTGGTCCAGTGGGATAGGGGCCGGCGGGATCGCCGACGAGGGGATGGGGGCGGCGGGGATGGAAGCGGCCGAGACTTCGGCCCGCGGTGCGTAACCCGCGACCGGGGCTTGGGTATAGACCGGGGCTTGGGGGGCTACCGGTGGCAGCGGTACGATCTGTCCCTGATCGGGGATCAGCGATGACGAGGGGGGGATCAAGGATACTTCGGGCGAACTTGCCGGCGTCGGTTGCTGCAGCAGAGAATCGTTCAAAGCCAGTCTTGGCCCAGCTGGACTCGCTGGCGATGAAGCGGCGGCTGCCTCCAGCGTCAGGGAAGGGTAAGCGGCGGTTGCCGAATTCCATCCCGAGGACGGCAGGCGGAGTTCCTGAGACGCGTCCTGGACCCGGATCGAGCTTTGGCCAAATGCCATGTCGAACGCAGTGGTGATCCCCAACCCGATCGCCAACCCACGCAGCCAGAAAACGTTTCGCATGATCAACTTCCTTGTCCGAACGCGACCGTCGACCGCGGCCTTCCGGCCGAAGGCGAGCGACGTGATGGTGAATCCCTTCGCAGCGCCGCCGTTCCTTCCCCATCCGCTATGGGATGGGCTTCGGCGCCAGGAGTCCGGCATCCTAGCCAGGGCTCCTTCTCGTTGGTCTATCGGTTCAGCTACAATGGCGATGTGCTAGCAGTGGCTGCTATTTCGGCAAATGCACGAATAGTCATGGAATAAACCAAACGTCCGGTCTATCCCGACCGGCCGAAGGACGAGCCTGCAGCTCGGAAATTGGATGGCGATGGTATGGATTGGGCGAGCATGAAATCGCGAAAAGCTGAGTGGTCGCTCGGTGTCGGCCTGCTTGCCTGTGCGGTTTTGCCGACAACAACGCTTGGTCAGGAGAGGCCGACTGGGGAAAAGGGACCGGTGGTAACAGCTCCCGCCGATCGCCTCCATCCGCCGCCGACGCAGTTGGCCGAGTGGATCGAGGGGCTGGACAGCGACTCGTACGCGGCCAGGCAATTGGCCTACCAGCTATTGCAACCTCATCCGGCCGCCGCCTTGCCTTTGGTCGAGGCCGCGGTCGACAAGGCCGATGAAGATGCCGCCCAGCGCTTGATACGTTTGCTAGCCGGATGGTCGAGCAACCCTAATGAAGGCTACGGCAAAATCGCCTTCGCCACCCTCGAGCGGTTGGCGGGTGGGGTCAGCGCCCGAGCCCAATTCGCCCAAGGGACAATCCAGGCCATCGCCGAAGAGCAGTCGGAGCGAGCCGCCGATTTTTTATCGCGATTGTCTGCCTTCGTCGGCTACGATTCGATCACCCTGTTCGCGTTGCAGCGCGCCGACTCGAGCTATTACCTGTTGAGGCTGGATGATGCCTTTCGCGGCGACGCGGCCGACCTCGAATGCCTGCGGTGGTTGAACTATGTCGAACTGGTTCGGCTCGATGGGCAACGCATCGACGGTTCATGGCTCGAGAAGGTCATCCGCCTACCTAACCTGCGGATCTTGCAATTGCGGCACACCTCGATCACCGCTGCTGATCTCGAACTGCTGCATCGGGCCGAGCAATTGGAGGGGTTGGAAATCATGTACACCCCGATCGACGACGAGGCCATCGAGACCCTGGCTACCCTGCCCCTGGCAGGACGGATTCGCCTTTTCGGAACCCGGATCAGCGAAGCGGGGGTGGAGAAATTGCGCGGTCAGTTGGAGGGATCCGAGATCAATTTTGGACGAGGCGGGTTCCTCGGTATCAGCAGCCAATCGATGTCGCTGGTGCTGACGATGGTCAATCCCGGGAGCGCTGCCGACAAGGCAGGGTTGCGGGTCAACGATCGGATCCTGAAGATCCAAGGGATCGAGCTCAAGACCTTCGAGGAATTGCGGAACGAGCTAGCCAAATACGCGCCGGGCGAGGAAGTGACGCTGACTTTTGAACGACGCGGTTCGGGACTGGAATTGCCCGATGGGGAGCCATCGAACTTCCAGGCTGAGGTGCGGGTCATCCTGGGCGAACAGAATTGAAGGCATGGGCAAGGAGGCGCAGGGGAGTTCCGAAACGAAGGTGGCTTGGAAGCAAGCGGGCTGGCTGCGCGCATTCCGTCAGCGTTTGCTTCGCTGGTACCGGCAGCATCGCCGCGATCTCCCCTGGCGCGCCACCGACGATCCCTATGCGATCTGGGTCAGCGAGATCATGCTGCAGCAGACTCAAGTCGCCACCGTCTTGGACTATTATGCTCGCTTCCTCCAACGTTTTCCGGATATCCGCGCCTTGGCCATGGCCGACGAACAAGCGGTCCTCCGAGCATGGGAGGGATTGGGCTACTACCGACGAGCTCGGCAGCTCCACGCCGCTGCCCAGCGGTTGTTGGCCGAGCATGCCGGGGAATTTCCCTCGGACTTCGCAAGTATCCTGGGCTTGCCGGGAATCGGCCGGTATACGGCCGGGGCCATCGCTTCCTTCGCTTTCCAGCAACCGACGCCGATCGTGGAGGCCAACACGCAAAGGCTTTACGCCCGGTTGATGCAGTTGTCGGTACCGCTCGACAAGGCCGAAGGCCAAGCCGCCTTGTGGTCCTTTGCCGAGCGGATTGTCCAAACCACCGACCCCCGCAGCCTCAACCAGGCGGTGATGGAATTGGGGGCCTTGGTCTGCTTGCCCCAACCCCGCTGCGACGTCTGTCCCTTGCAGCCCCTCTGCCCGACCTTCGCCGCCGGGATGCAGTCGTCGATTCCCCTCGCCAAGAAAAAAATGGATTACGAGCCGCGCTGTGAAATAGCCTTCCTCGTCAAGGACCGGCGACAGCGGTTGCTGGTCCGTCGCTGCCTACCCGGCGAATGGTGGGCCGGCCTGTGGGATTTCCCACGGCTGACCCTGCCCCCCCGCCTTGCCTTCGATCAGCCCTTCGATACCTGGTCGGGAACCCTCCAACCTTTCGAGGGAACCGAGTTCCGCTTGGAGCGGCATCTCTTTACCATCAAGCATGCGGTCACCAAATATCGAATCCAGTTGGCTTGCTTCACCGCCGCTATCGCTAAGCCTCGGTCGGGGACCCGCTTGGCCGATCACCTGCGTTGGATCGATCCTTCGGAACTGGCGGAATTGCCGCTGAGCAGCAGCGGTCGAAAAATGGCCGATCGCCTGCAGCGGTCCAAGCTTGCCTGAATTCTCCCCAACGCGAGCCGTACCGCAGGCTCACATGGTGCGATAGAGGCCAGTCGGCCTCGCCGCGGCTTCACCCGCGATGCCATCGCCAAGCACAGCAAAGGCTGAAGCCGGCGAAGCCCGAGCTTGGCGAGGGATAGCCTGACGGTGTTTTCAGGACGAAGACAACAATTGTCGACTGGTGATCCGCGACGATTCGTAGATCACCGGCAAGCCGCTGCCGGGATGGGTGCCGCCTCCGACCAGATAGACTCCATCCAGCTCCTCGAAGCGATTGTGGGGGCGTCGATGCAACATCTGGCCGAGATTATGCGCCAGGTTGAAGGTGGCCCCGCGGTATACCGCATACGAGTCTCGCCAATCCAGCGGCGTGACGATCTTTTCATAACGGATTCGCGACCGCAAACCGTCCAGCCCCAACGCCTCGAGACGGTCGAGCGTCAACTCGCGATAGGCGGCCATCTGCTTCGCATCCCACGGGGTCTGCGGCGATAGATGCGGGACCGGGACCAAGACATACAGGCTGCTCATGCCGGTGGGCGCCAGCGAGGGATCGAGCAGGCTGGGGTTGTGGATGTAGACCGAGGGATCCTCGGGTAAGACCTTGTCCTCTTCGATCTCGCGTAGATTCCGGGCGTAATCCTTGGAGATATGGATGGTATGGTGAGCGACATCCGGGTAACGCCCCTCGATTCCCAGGTACATCATGAAGGTGCTGCAGGAGAAACGCTTCTGTTCCAGCTTCTCGTCCGACCAGCGCTTCCGCAGATGATTCGGGACCAAGCGTTGCATGGTATGGGCGAAGTCCGAATTGATCACCAGCGCGTCACAGCCATACGTCGCGGCCGGCGTCTGCACCGCCATCGCTCGTCGACCTTCGAAATGAATCTTCTCCACCGGTTCCTGCAGCTTGAGCTCGACCCCCATCTCGACCGCGATCTCCGCCATCCGTTCGTTGACCCGGGCGCATCCGCCCAACGGATGAAAAATGCCATGTTCGTACTCGAGGAAGGAGAGGATCGAGAAGAGGCTCGGACAACGGAATGGCGACATCCCTAAGTATTTGGCCTGGAAGGAAAAGGCCAAGACCAACCGCGGGTCCCGGAAGTAGCTCTCGAGTTCTTGCCCCAAAGACTTCCAAGGTTTGACATACGGGGCTGCCGCCATCAACGAGGGACGCAACAGATCGATCGGACTGTTGAAAGCCGACTCCAGGATCGGACGGAACTTCGCCAACTTGACGCGATTGTCCCGCATGTATCGGGTCAGGGCTCCGGCATCGGCCGGGGAGAAGGCCGCGACCTGAGCTTCCATGCGTTCAAGGTCAGGAGTGCAGTCCAAGCGGCCGCCGCCGCCAAAGCTGATCCGATACTGCGGATCGAGCTTTTTCATTGGGACTTCCGCAAACAGATCCCGGCCAACCTCGGCAAAAATCTCCTGCAAGACCCGTGGGTAAAGAAAAAAAGTTGGCCCGGTATCAAAACGAAAACCGTTGGCCTCAATCGCCGACGACCGCCCACCGACCCGCTCGCGGGCCTCGACCAAGGTCACCTGCTGGCCGGCCTGGGCTAGTTGCAAGGCGGTCGTTAACCCCCCCGGACCTGCCCCGATGATCACTACTTTCTTCCGTTTTGCTGGTTTCTTGGTTGCGATCATCGCACCGTTCTTCTTGGAGTGCCTTCGAGTCAAATCCATCGATCGCCCCATTTTAGCAGCAGGGAAAGGTTTGCAGGCAGGCCGCCGTCGAGTTCTTTGTTCGATGGCAGAGCAACCGGCTGACGATTTTGGACTCCCGCCGGTAAGCTCGACGGTTTAGGCTATATGGATGACTATCCCTCGCGTCGCTATCGTCGGTCGCCCCAACGTGGGCAAGAGCAGTCTCTTCAATTGGCTGGACGGCCGCCGCTTGGCCATCGTCGACGATATGCCGGGGGTGACCCGCGACCGGATGACGACTTTGATCGAGTTTCGCCAGTCGCACTTCGAGTTGATCGATACCGGTGGGATGGGGCACGAGGACCCGGATAATCTGACCGATCAGGTCGAACGACAGATCGAAGCGGCTATCGATGAAGCCGATGTTCTGCTCTTCGTGGTCGATAACCGCGACGGCTTGACGGCCCTCGACGAAGAGGTGGCTTTGCGACTGCGGCGTGTCGACAAGCCGATGGTGCTCGTCGTCAATAAATGCGATCACCCGACGCAAGACAACCTGGCTAACGAATTCCTCAAGCTCGGCCGCGGAGCACTGATTTGTGTTAGCACCTTGCAGAACCGTCATCGGGAAGAGTTGTTAAGCCAGATCCTGCAGCGCTTACCGGCGGCGACCGCCGAGGACGAAGAGATCGCCCCGCCGGTGATGAAGGTGGCGATCGTCGGTCGGCGAAACACCGGCAAGAGCACCTTCGTCAATACGCTGGCCAAGGCCGAACGGATGATTGTCAGCGAAGTCCCCGGCACGACCCGCGATAGCGTCGACGTCCATTTTGAATTGGATGGGCATGACTTTATCGCAATCGATACCCCGGGCTTGCGGCGTAACCGTTCCATCCGCACCGATATCGATTGGTACGGCTTGCACCGGGCCCAGCGGAGTATCCGCCGGGCTGACGTCGTCTTGCTGTTCTTCGATTGTACGGAGCGGTTGAGCAAGGTCGACAAGCAGCTGGCGCACTACATTTCGGACCAGTACAAACCCTGCATCCTGGTCGTCAACAAGTGGGACAAGCTGGCGGGGCAATTGCCGACGGAACGTTGGGTGACTTACCTCCGCGAAAACTTCCCGAAGATGGCCTATTGCCCGATCGCTTTCATCACCGGCCAGACCGGCAAGAACGTCAAGACCCTGCTGAACCATGGCCAGATGCTCTTCAAGCAGGCCCATGCCCGGATTCCGACGCCGCAGCTGAACCGCTTGATCAAGGCGGCTTTGATCAAGCACGAACCACCACTTTATCAGTTGAAACGCCCCAAGATCTACTACGCCACACAAATCGGAGTCGCTCCCCCCACCATCGTTGCCGTCTGCAACAACCCCCATGCCTTCTCGGCACCGTACCAACGCTACTTGCTGGGGGTCCTGCGGGATCATCTCCCTTTCAGCGAGGTCCCAATCAAGCTCTACCTCCAGCCGCGAACCCGCGACGACCAGCGCGACGATCTCAAGCTCGATGAGGGGGCCGTCCTGCCCGTAGCCGAGGCTGAGGAACTGGCTGCTATCGACTTGGAGTACGGAGCGGAACCGATAACCGAACTCGATGACACCGACATCGATAGCGACATCGATCACGAGGAGAACGATCCGGCGGCCATCGAAGGTTTGGAGTTGGTCGATGAAGGGGAAGAAGAGCCGACCGTCAAACCCGACGACTGAGGAAGGGTGCGAAGGAGGAGGTGTTGGATGGGCAGGCAGCGGCGATAGGGGGCTTCGACGGAAGCCCTCAGCCAATATCGCACCCGTGCCAACAGTGCGCACCAGCCCTTGCATGCGGGTTGCCCGTGGCTGACCGACGTCGGGCCGTCGCCTGCCCTGAGCGAGCTTGGTATGATGGTCGCGGTTCGATTACCCATCGCCGAGCGGGGGCAATCCCTAGCTGGATCGTTGGACTCCACGGAGCGCGCAGCGGATGGACGAAGAAGCGTTGGAAGAATGGCTGAGTCGGCCGACGCCGCGACTGCGCCAAGCCCTGGACGGCTTCGCAGGTGACCTGCTGATTCTCGGGGCTGGCGGCAAGATGGGGCCGTCGCTGGCTCGGATGGCGCGCCGCGCCCTCCCCCCGTCCCAGCAGGTCTTCGCCGTCTCGCGGTTCACCTCGCCGGATGCTCGCCATCAACTAGCCCGCCACGGGGTCGAAGTCATTAGCTGCGATCTCTTGGACCGAGCCGCGGTCGCCCGTTTGCCCCAGGCTGGCTCGATCATCTTCATGGCCGGACAAAAGTTTGGAACCCAGGATCGTCCCGAAGCTACCTGGATGATGAATGCCGTGGTCCCCGCGATCGTCGCCGAACGTTATCCAGCGACTCGCACCGTCGTCTTTTCTACCGGTTGCGTTTACGCGCTTACCGAGGTGGCGAGCGGTGGTTCGCGCGAAGAGGATCGACTGGAACCGCCGGGCGAGTATGCCCATTCGTGCCTCGCCCGCGAACGGATCTTTGCGTATTATGCCAAGCTGCATCAGAGCCCGACGGTGATGTTTCGCTTGAATTATGCGATCGATCTCCGCTACGGGGTACTGCATGATATCGCCCGCAAGGTTTGGGAAAGGCAGCCGGTCGATGTGACGATGGGGCATGTCAACGTCATCTGGCAAGGCGATGCCAACGCCCGCGCCTTGCAAGCCTTGGCCTATGCCACTTGCCCGCCAAACGTAATCAACGTCACCGGCCGTGAATGCCTCTCGGTCCGCTACTTGGCCGAGCGTTTTGCCGCTATCTTCGGCGTCGGCTTACAGACCAGCGGTGGCGAAGGTCCGGTCGCCTGGCTATCGAATGCCAACCCTTCCTTCGAACTCTTCGGCGAACCGACGGTACCGCTCGAGGAGATGATCGAAGCCACTGCCGCTTGGATTCGGCAGGGTGGTCGTTCGCTGAACAAACCTACCCATTTCGAGTCGCAAGATGGCCGGTTTTGATTTTCATCAGGCCCTCTTGGCCGGGCTGGCCATCCCTGCCCATCCCCTGGCTTTGACCGCCGAACGCAGGTTGAACGAACGGTACCAACGCGGCCTGACCCGCTATTATCTCGATGCCGGTGTCGGTGGCTTGGCGGTGGGAGTCCACACCACCCAGTTCGCCATCCGCCAACCGCGCTTCGGCCTCTTCCGCCCGGTCTTGGAGTTGGCCAAGGAAGAGATGGATCGCGCGGCTCGGCCGCTGGTGCGGATCGGCGGCATCTGCGGGGCGACTTCGCAAGCGGTGGCCGAGGCCGAGTTGCTTCGGGAACTCGGCTATCACGCCGGCTTGCTCAGTCTGGCTGGCTTCAGCGCGAACACCGATGAACACTGCTGGTTGCAGCACGCCCGTCGCGTTGGCCAGGTCCTCCCCCTGGTGGGGTTTTACCTGCAACCCGCCGTCGGCGGCCGCGCCTTGCCCTATTCCTTCTGGCGAAGCTTCGTCGAAATCGAGTCGGTGGTCGCCATCAAAGTCGCTCCCTTCAATCGCTACCAAACGCTGGATGTCGTTCGCGCGGTCGCCGATTCCGGCCGCCAGGATATCGCGCTGTACACCGGCAACGACGACAATATTGTCGCCGATTTGGTGACTTCCTTCCGTTGGGAGCGGAATTTGCTCCGCTTCGTCGGTGGACTGCTGGGACACTGGTCGGTTTGGACCAAGACGGCGGTCGAGGTACACCGGCGATGCCGAACAAGCGTGGTATCGCCCGACCTGGTGGAGCTGGGTGTTGCGATTACCGATTGTAACGCGGCTTTCTTTGATGCCGCTCATCACTTCCGCGGCTGTATTGCCGGGATACACGAAGTCCTTCGCCGTCAAGGGCTTATGGAGGGACTGTGGTGCCTCGACGAACAGGAAGGGCTTAGTCCCGGCCAACTGGCGGAGATCGATCGTGTCTATCGGGCCTATCCCTTCCTGCACGACGATGAATTCGTGCAGGAGCATCGCGACCGCTGGCTGGCTGGTTGATCCGCCCCCCAGGCCACGCCCGAGTCTCCTCGGCCCTACTACCGGCATGATGATCGCTGCGAAAAGCAGTTCGCCGCAGGTTGACGAGGATGATTTTCACCCCCGCAATTTTTACTCAAGGTCTCTCACGAAAGGTTATCGATCATGGCGAGGTTTATCACCACCATCAAGTTCACCCAACAAGGGATCCAAGGGATCGACGAGTCGACGCGGCGAGCCGCGACGTTGAAAGCAGCCGCCAAGAAAATGGGGGTCAAGGTCACCGATATCTACTGGACCATGGGTGCATTCGATGGCTTCCTGATTTTCGATGCGCCGGATGACGAAACCGCTACGGCCCTGCTGCTGCACCTGGCGGCGATGGGCAACGTCCACACCAATACTTGCCGAGCCTTCACTGCCGCGGAAATGGATCAAATCGTGAGCCGAGTCCACTTTAAGCATGGACCGTCGGTCGCAACCGGCGCTGCCCGTGCCTGATCGAGCCGCGGGTTCCCTCGCCCGAGGGCACTTGGCTGCGCCGCTCCCCAACCGACGCAGGCGAAAGGTAGAATGACGGCGAAACGGGGCGGTCGTCCACCCTCTTTAGTTGTTTGAACAAGTACTTTTTCCCGAGAGAAAAAATGATCGCTATTCGCAAGATACTATTGGCGGCGGATTTGACTTCGAATGGTATCAAGGCCTCGAAGTATGCACGCTACATGGCTGAAAAGTTCGGGGCGGAGTTACACGCCTTGCATGTGCTGGAAAGTGTCCCCACCAGCACCCCGACCTTCGCCGGGGGCTTGGCCTTGACTTCTTTCGTCCCCGAGTCGGCGGCCGCTGCCGAGGCCGCCATCCAGGAGTTGCTCGACCCCGACCATCATTTCGGGAATCGCTTGATTCCGGTGACGGTCGACGGAACGCCTGCTACCCAGATCCTCCGCTACACCGAAGAGGCCGACATCGATTTGATT
This sequence comes from Pirellulaceae bacterium, assembly GCA_044371435.1. Classification (GTDB taxonomy): domain Bacteria; phylum Planctomycetota; class Planctomycetia; order Pirellulales; family Pirellulaceae; genus JAIYDQ01. The sequence continues at coordinate 12,596 of JBILTQ010000034.1, forward strand.
ATCATGGGGACCCATGGGCGAACCGGTCTGGCTCATATCGTCATGGGGAGCGTGGCGGAACACGTGCTGCGGCATGCGGCCCGCCCGGTACTGACCGTACCCAGCCGCGATTGATCCTCGTGATTCTCGCTCGAGTGATCCCTGTTCCGCGGAAAGGACCTCACGCCTGGCGATGCCGCGCGATCCATACCGATTGCTGAGCATGACGCAGCACGTAGCGGCTGACACTCCCCAGCAACATCCGGCTGACAGCGCTCAACCCGGTGTCCCCCAAGACGATCAACTCGCTTCCATATCGCTTGGTCGCCTCGACGATCAACGGCCCCACGTTGGATCCCGACTGCGCCGTGACATCGACGGTCACCTCCGCCCGTCGAAGTTTCTCCGCCGCTTCCTCCGCCTGCTTCCGGGCATGGGCGAGGAACTGCGCCGAATCGTCCGGGGTCAACGGGATGAAGCCCTCGCCGAAGGAGGGTGGTTCCAAGGCCACGGAGAGAGCTTGAACCCGCACATCGCCCACCCAGCGGAACTCAAGGAACTGATCGATCGCCCGCTTGGCTGCCTCCGAGCCATCGTAACAGACGGTGATCCTCTTCGTCCCCGGTTGCATCATCGAGTCGGACCGGACGATTAACACCGAGCATTCGGCATGCGTCGCCACATAATCGCTGACGCTCCCCAGCAAGATACGGTCGAGCATCGAATGACCCTGCGCCCCCAACACGATCAACCGCGCGCCTTCCCGGGCTGCGCAATCGACGATCTGCCCTCCGACATGGCCGCGACCTTCGAAACGATGAAGTTCTACGTCGGCCCCATCCAAGGCGGCCTCAACCTCGGCATAGGCTTTGTCATAGCCCTCCTTCTGACGACGGAGATATTCAGGATACCACAAGTCGTTGGAAAGATGCTGCCCCAAATGGACCTCGTTGGCGACCGTCACCACGGTGATCTCCATCCGATCCCGATGAGCTAAACGCGCCAAAAACCGCACCGCTTGGGACGAGACCTCGGAACCATCGACTGCCAGAACCACTTTCATCGCTTTGCTCCCTCGAAGAAATCAAAATGCAACTCGTCCTCCTGGAGCACTCCCTGTGCCATAACCCGATCACCCCGCTCTCCCCTGCTCTCTTCTGCTCCTTGGAAGAGCATAGCGCGACAAAAAACAACAGGTGTGTCATAATTGCACGTTCTTGGCGAGGAATCGGCAGTCAAGCTCGATCGCCAGGCTAGGGTCGGGCGAGGGGCGGTCATGCTGGCGACTCCATCGGCTTACGCTTGGAGCAGCGTAGCCCCGGCGGGACAGCGCGGCGTCGGGAGGTTATGATCTTCACCATGGAGGCTCGCGAGAATCATCCAGCTTTTCAAGGTAGATCCGATGCTTTTTTACCCCTCGTTTTTCTCACCCTTATTTTTATTTTTCTCACCCGTGCAGATCCTTCCCCGCGCGCTCTTCGTTTTGGCGGTAACCGCCTCGTCTGCGGCCCTCGCGGAGGTCGGCCTGCAGTCCGAAGAGGAGGCGATCCTCGGACAAATCTTAACGCAAGCCGGGCTGGAGCTAGCGGCGGAGGTCGATCCCAAGCAAGGTTGGCCGAACCTCAAGGGGGAGCCGTCGCGGCGTTGGCGATCAAGCACCGGTAAGAAGGTTTTGCTGGCCGGCTTGGACTCGCAGGGGCGGGTGATCAGCTTGACGGGTAACGGCCCGCTGCTCCGCAACGCTGCCTATCCCCTACTGGCAAAACTCACGGAACTCCGCTCGATCCGTATCGACCACAACACCCCGATCGGCGACGATAAGGGAGCCCTGGAGCAGTACGATGGTGCGGGGATCGATGCTTTGGCTGCGACCAAGCTCACCGAAATCAAAATCGGCCATGCCTTCGATGATGATGGGATGGCCGACCTGGCCAAGATCCACTCGTTGCGGGTGGTGACGATCGGCCATAGCCGTGCTACCGATACGGGGGTGGCGGCTTTCGCGAATCATCCCGCGCTCGAAGAATTCAACATCAGTTCCCAAGCCCGACCGAATCGCGTCACCAACCGCGCGGTCGCCTCGCTGGCGACCCTGCCTAAACTCACTCGTCTGGGCTTGCATGAAACCTTCCTGACCTACCAGGATGGGCTGCACCACCTGGCGGCTCGTCGGGGGCAGTTGCAGTCGGTCTCCTTCCGCGGCTCCTTGGTTTTGCCAGCGGATCTCGAACGATTGCTAGCCGACCATCCCGGTCTCCAGCTCGAGACCTCTTCTGCTGCCGAACTCCTCTCTTCGGCCAACAGTCGCGGCCTGTTGCGTTGGGCCAGTCCGGCAGCCATCGCCTGGTTGCAAACACAGGCTCCCCAGTGAGGCTCCATCGTTTCCGACGGTTTCGCCTGACGGATCGATGGAGGTCGCCTTCACCCCCACGCCCGTGGAGGCTTGAGCAGCGATGAGTCGCAAGCCAGATTTTCGTCCTACCTGGCAATTACCCCCCGGTGTCAGTCGGGCGACGTGGGATTATGTAAACGATCGCGCCATCGCGGATCAGTACGATGCTTTCCACGGAGACCATCCACTGCTGAGCCTGGATCAAGCGTTGATCTTCGAGCGCTTGAAAGATATCGCTTGCGATCCGAAGACCCCGCCGGTACTGCTGGATTTAGGCTGTGGCACCGGTCGAGCCCTCCTGCCATGGCGTCAGCGCGGGTGGCGAACGCTGGGGGTCGACCTCAGTCGAGAGATGCTAGCCGAAACGTCGCGGAAGCTCACGGCCGTCGATGGCCAGACCGCCCTGGTTCACGCGAACCTCGCCCAATCGGCTTGGCTGGCCAACCAATCGGTGGACGCTGCTCTGTGTTTGTATAGTTCCATCGGCATGATCCGCGGACGCCAGCACCGCCAAAGGCTCCTCCGGGCGGTAGCCGCAGCTCTCAAACCCGGTGGGATCTTCATCGTGCATGTCCACAATCGCAGCAATTGGTTGACCACTCCGGCTGGACTCGCCCTGTTTGTTCGATCGGCCCTCCGCGCCAGCTTCGATCGCGAATTCGAGATGGGGGATCGGATCTATCCCTACCGGGGGCTGCCAGCGATGTTCCTTCACATCTTTACCGCTGGCGAGCTCCGCTACGAGCTGAAGCGGGCCGGCTTCCGCATCGAATCACTCTTCCGCTTAAACGCTACCTCCAGCGACGCGCTCTCCCTCCCTTGGTTCTTCCCCTCCATCCGCGCCGGTGGTTATATCGCCTTCGCCACGCCGACTATCTCGGGCGACGCGAACGCGGAAGTTTAGGGAAGGTATGACGCCATCCATCTGGCCGGATTGCTTGCAAGCCTCGCCGTAATCCTTGACGGACTCGCTGCGAGTGGATGAGAATATCCGTCAGGGTAATCGAAGTGATCACGGAATCGATTCCTTGGCTGGAGGAGTACCATGTCATGCTGAGTATCAAGCACGATGTCGACGGAGCCAAACTGTGCCTCAACCATAGCCAGTCGCGGATCGAACGCGGGCTATGTGACCTGGAGAGTCAGTTCCGGCAATGGGGAGCCAAACCATACAGTCGCGCGATGCGGGCCCGGTTGGTCGAAGACCTCGAAAATTTCCGCTGGCTGCTGGATCAGCATTTCACCCGGGTGGCCGGTGAAGGCTATCTCGAGCGGGTGGTCCATCACGAACCACACCTGTACGCCGATCTGCGCGAGATCGAATGCTGGCAGTCGCGATTGATCGAACAGCTCGACTTGCTGATCGAACGCGTGCGGCATTTCGATGATGAACGCGACCGAGTCGAGATCCTGCTCGGGGAATTCATCGCCTTCCACGATGACCTGCTGCGCGAAGAAAATGAGGAGCGTTGCCTGTTGGAACGCAGCCGCCACATCGCTCATCCGAAATGAAGCGTGGCGCTGCACGTGGTCAACGGTATCGGGCTTCTTCGGCCACGCTCGCCGCTACCTTTGCCTGCGGATCAGGCCAGGCAGCCACTGCTCGACCAGCGAATGCGTACCAGGCGTTAATCCGACGCTTGCCGATGAGGTGGCGCGGGTCGGCGATTTGGTAAGCAAAAGCCGCTTGCCGCTCCCCGTCTTCCAGGGTGACTTCGGTGATGATCCGTAGGTACTCGTTGTCGCTCGCTCCAAGACGGTAGCCTTCGACCGCGTCGAGAACCTCAAGCGTTCTCGGCATCTCGCCCGGCGATAGCTCCCACAGTTCGCCGAGTACCCAATCCTCCCCGGCGGCGATGGCCGGGTACGGTCCCAAGTCGTATAGGGAGCCGCAGACTATCGCGGGTCGGATGGCGAGCGGCGGGTGGGGCCAGACTCCAGCCCGAAGCTGCTGGCGTTTCAGCGTGCCATACACGAAAACCTTCGTCAGCGAACTCACGGGTGCTGGATCGGGACTGCGCGTCATGGACAAGCCTCACTCCGTCGCTACCGCCGCGATGCTGACGGTAGATTGGTAGATCTCCATCGGCGGGCACGCGCAGACCAAGTGACGATCGCCATACACATTGTCGATCCGGCCTACCGGCGGCCAGTACTTGACTGAATCCTCGACCTCCGGATCGGGACATGCCGCCAAGCGTCGCGGATAACTCCAGCGGCGTTGTTCGTCGAGGACACAAGCCAGCGTGTGCGGCGCGTTGCGCAACGGATTGTCATCGGCCGGCCATTCGCCGCGGCGAACCTTTTCATACTCGGCATGGATCAGCCGCATCGCCCGGCAAAAACGCTCCAATTCTTCGCGGGACTCGCTTTCGGTCGGCTCGATCATCAATGTCCCCGCCACCGGGAACGACATCGTCGGGCTGTGAAAACCAAAATCGATCAGCCGCTTGGCGATGTCTTCGACCGTCACGTGCGCCGCCGCATCCATCGGGCGGGTATCGAGGATACATTCGTGGGCCACCAAGCCCTGATTGCCGGTATACAGGATCGGATAGCAGTCTCGCAGTCGATGGGCAACGTAGTTGGCATTCAAAATGGCCACCTGCGTCGCCCGGCGTAGCCCAGCCGGTCCCATCATCCGCAAGTACATCCACGAGATAGGTAAGATGCTCGGGCTGCCGAAGACCGCAGCGCTGACTTGCGGACCCTTCCGTTGCGGGTGAAGATCGTCTTTCGGCAAGTAGGAAGCCAGATGCTGCCGCACCGCGACCGGCCCGACCCCGGGACCGCCGCCACCATGGGGAATGCAGAAGGTCTTGTGCAGATTGAGATGCGACACATCGCCACCGAACTTGCCCGGCTTGGCCACCCCGACCATGGCGTTCAAATTCGCCCCGTCGATGTACACCTGACCCCCAGCCGCATGTACCATCTCGCAGATGGTGCCGACCCGCTCTTCAAAGACCCCATGCGTCGATGGATAGGTGATCATGATCGCCGCTACCCGCTGCGGATAAGCGGCGATGGCCTTGGCTAATTCGTTCAGGTCGACATTTCCCTCCGCATCGCAAGGCACCACGACGACCTTCATGTTGGCCATCTGCGCACTGGCTGGGTTGGTGCCGTGAGCACTGCTGGGAATCAGGCAGACATCGCGCTGATGATCGCCGCGGGCCGCATGATAGGCTTGGATGGCTAGCAAGCCCGCGTACTCGCCTTGCGACCCGGCATTGGGTTGCAGCGAAATCGCATCGTAGCCGGTGGCTGCACAGAGCATGGCTTCCAACTGTCGAATCATTTCGCGATAACCGGCCGTCTGCTCCACCGGCGCAAACGGATGGATGGCGTTGAACTCCGGCCAGGTGATCGGCGTCAACTCGCTGGCCGCGTTGAGCTTCATCGTGCAGGAACCAAGCGGTATCATCGAGCGGTCCAGGGCGATATCCATCTCGGATAATCGCCGCAAATAACGCATCATCTCCGTTTCGCTGCGATAGCGATGGAACACCGCTTGGCTCAACAACCGATCGCTACGCCAATGCTCCACTGCCAGCGATGACGGTGCCTCGGCTGCTACCTCCTGGCCACCGAAGATCGCTATCAGTCGCTGCAGATCCTGCTCGCTGGTCGTTTCATCGAGAGCGATCCCGATCCGCCGCTCACTCAGCTTCCGCAAGTTGTAGCCGGCTGCCCTGGCCCGCTCCAGATAGCGATCGGCCCCCTCCGGGACTTCGACCGCCAGGGTATCGAAGAACTGATCGCTCAAACAATGAAAGCCGACGCGTTTCAGGGCTTGATGGAGCCTAGCTGCCATCCCATGGACGCGAAGGGCGATGCCGCGCAATCCTTCGGGGCCGTGATACATCGCATACAACGTCGCCAGCATCGCCAGTAAAGCTTGCGCGGTACAGATATTCGAGGTCGCCTTCTCGCGCCGAATGTGCTGCTCGCGAGTCTGCAACGCCAGCCGATAAGCGGCCTTGCCGTGACGATCGATCGATCGCCCGACCAGCCGACCAGGTAGGGTCCGCTTGTGAGCTTCAGTCGTTGCCAGGAAGGCGGCATGCGGTCCGCCAAAGCCTAGAGGGACGCCGAACCGCTGCGAGTTGCCGATGGCGATGTCGGTCCCCAGTTCACCCGGCGAACGCAATAACAACAGGCTCAACAAGTCGCAGGCCATCACCACCAAGGCTCCATGCCGATGAGCAAGTTCTACCCATTCATCGCTCCGCTGCACCACCCCTTCCGTGTTCGGATACTGCAACAGGATGCCGAAGACCTTCTCCCAAACCACCGTCGACGGTTGCGTTTCGTCGAATTCAAAGAGCTCGATCCCCAGCGGTTGGGCGCGGGTCTGAAGAATCTCGATCGTCTGCGGATGGCAGCCGCGCGAATAACCGAACCGCACTCGCTGGCCTTGATGGCTGCGATAGCAAAGACCCATCGCTTCCGCCGCTGCCGTCCCTTCATCCAATAACGACGCGTTGGCGATCGGCAAACCGGTCAGCTCGGAAACCATCGTTTGAAAATAAAATAACAGCTCCAAACGCCCTTGCGAGATCTCCGGCTGGTAAGGGGTGTAGGCGGTGTACCAAGCGGGATTCTCCAACACGTTCCGCTGCAAGACCTTCGGGGTATGGGTTCCGTAATACCCTTGGCCGATACACGAACGAAGGACAATGTTCTGCCGGGCTAAGCCATGTAGCTCGGCCAGTGCCTCTTCCTCAGAAACCCCTGGCGGTAATTCGAGGTCCGACAGATCGAGGATGTTTCGCGGAACCACCGCTCGGGTTAAGTCGTCGAGTGAACCATAGCCCAGCTGTTGCAACATCGCAGCGATATCGTCCTCACGCGGACCGATGTGCCTGGCGACAAACGGAGAGACAGACCCTGACAAGATACAAGCTCCTTCCGAAAGAGATGGGAGTCGATGAACACAGCTCATGCACGACCCCTCTGTCCTCTTTACCTGAGAGATCCAACGTTCCTTGCAAAACGTCTTTCCCCTTCGGTGGACGCGGCGAACGACAGGCTCGGCACAGGCCGATCTAACCCACCATCCACAGCACCTCTCTCCAGAGAAGGCGTATCGATCCGGCACTCCTTTTGCCTGAGCGGTTCAGGGTTGCTTGCACCTTCGGCGTCCCGTCTGACCACTTCCCAGAGAAGTAGCCGTCGGGAACTCTCGCACCGGATTTTCGCCTCACCCGAAGTATAGCCGCGCCAGCCGACTCGCCCAGTCGACGATCGGCTGGAAATCTGCCCCAGACCTCCGTTTTTCTCGGACTCAACCCTACCACCGAACCAGCGGCCACGCCCGGAAGATGAGTCAAAAACCGACCAGACCGGGCAAGGAAGGAAGGGAAAAGGGGCCTTATGGCGATTCGCCGCGGCAATGATTGGCCTTGCCTGCCTCGTGGAGGGCGGCGACGCTTGAGCGGCTGGCCATCGACCGCTTACCATCGGCGGAAACCAAGCTAGGCTTTCCAACTTATCGCCGGCGTCGGAAGGCTGATTTGCCTTTGCAATTTTTGCGGTCGCCGATACATTGCAGGGCTTGTCCAGACCCTTCCCTTTCAGCATCTGGCTTGGGAAATCGGTCGGACTACGGCCCGCTTTTTTATCTCGGCTTTCTTTCTAGATGGGAGTACGCTCATGCCCCTCGTCCCGCTTCGAAAAGTTCTGGATCATGCTGCGGAAAACAGCTACGGCGTGGCCGCCTTCAACGTCAATAACATGGAACAGATCCAGTCCATCATGGAAGCGGCCAAGGAAACCGATTCGCCGGTGATCATCCAGGCCTCACGCGGTGCCCGATCCTACTCCCAGGACAATTTTTTGCGTCATTTGATGCTGGCCGCGGTCGAACTGTACCCGAAAATCCCGGTGGTCATGCACCAAGACCACGGCAATTCGCCGGCCACCTGCCAGTCGGCTATCGAGAACGGGTTTACCTCGGTGATGATGGATGGTTCTCTTGGTGAAGACGGAAAAACCCCTGCCAGCTACGACTACAACGTCCGGGTCACCGCCGAAGTGGTGAAGATGGCCCACGCCCGCAATGTGTCGGTCGAAGGTGAACTCGGATGCCTGGGCTCGCTGGAAACCGGAGCCGGCGAAGCCGAGGATGGACACGGCGCCGAAGGGGTCCTCAGCCACGACCAATTGCTGACCGATCCCGACGAGGCCGCCGAATTCGTCAAGGCGACCAACGTCGATGCCCTAGCCGTAGCCATCGGTACCAGCCACGGGGCTTACAAGTTCACCCGCAAGCCCGACGGCGAAGTCCTGGCGATGGAGCGGATCGAGGCGATCCATCGCAAACTGCCCAATACCCACCTGGTAATGCACGGCAGCAGCAGCGTTCCCCAGGAACTGCAGGACATCATCAATCAGTACGGCGGTAAGATCAAGCAGACATGGGGGGTGCCGGTCGAGGAAATCCAACGCGGGATCAAGTCCGGGGTCCGCAAAATCAACGTCGATACCGACTGCCGCTTGGCGATTACCGGAGCCATCCGCAAAGTCCTTTGGGAATCTCCAGAGAAGTTCGACCCTCGCGATTACCTCAAGCCCGCCCGCACCGCCATGAAGGAGGTCTGCATCGCCCGCATGGTGGCGTTCGGCCAGGCTGGAAATGCCGGCAAGATCAAGGTTTAGGCGAAAGATTTTGCGTCAAACCTAGCCGCCGAACTGTCGGTCGCCAGCGATGAAGGTTTGCGCAAAGTTTAATGAAATCCCTTTAGCTTATTGACAAAGCGACGATTAACTCCTTAGACTAGCGTTTCAAGTTCTGCAGCGATTGAAGGGATTCCGCAGTATGCGGAGTCCCCTGGGATGTCACGGCTGACGGGGTTCGGGGCAGGAATACCAAGGAGAGATCGATGAGGACCAGTACCCGATTTAGTCGCAGTTGTCCGACCTGTGGCCGTTTGTTAGACATCCCGGTCGACCAGATCGGTCGCCGTGTGATGTGCACCCATTGCCACGCCGAATTTCAGGCGACATTGACTGCGAGTCATTCGACGCGAGAGTTTAATGAGAACCTGGATGAGCGGATCGATCGTTTGTTAGCTGGTTCTACGGCCGCTCCGCCCCGCCCACACCTCGATCATCATTCAGCCTTCGACCTTCGTTCCTACGAGGTCTGATCTACCCTGGGCGTCTCTGACTATTCTTGGTTTTGCGGTTTGGCGCGACCCGTCTGAGATCTTGCTTTGTCCTGTCGTCTCATCGGGTTGGCATCAGGAGGAGTTGGGCGTTCGACGAACGAAAAACCTTTACGGAGGCTCTGTTTAAACCGAGTTCCTCGAGCATTTCTCGTGGGACGTGGCGTTCTTCCGCCAGCCATGGCGCGGTAGCCTCGAGGGACATCCTGGGTCCCTGTTCGGAGGAAGTGGTAGCGGCTAGCGTCGATCGCTGTCCATGGCATCCCAGAACCTGAAAATGTTGCCGCAGGTCCTCTGGATAAGCAACGGATTTACGTCTATAAAGACGCTCACGCACCCATAGCTCAATTGGATAGAGCATCGGTCTACGGAACCGAAGGTTTCTGGTTCGAATCCAGATGGGTGTATTGGTGCAGGAAAAGGTGTCAGGACTCAATAGCCGGTACGGCCCGAAGGGTGCTTTGCACTATTGAGTCCTGACACCTTTTCCTCTCTGCAATAGCCGGTACGGCCCGAAGGGTGCTTTGCACTATTGAGTCCTGACACCTTTTCCTGTCTGAGTGCTACTTCTTCTTTCTCAAGTCCATGGTGCAGTCGGATTCGGCCTTGGTGGCTTGGCCGTACTCCTCGACGGGATGGGTGAAGAGATATCGCCAGACGTTCTCATGGACGTATTTTCCGTCGGCCCCTTTCACCGAAGCCGAACCGGGGGTCACACAACTATGGGCTCGCTTCTCATCACCTTGAACATCCGCGGCGGTAATCAATCGCCGCGATTGGTGAAAGGGGAACGGTGTCTTGTCGACGTCTACGAGCGGTCCGTACTGATTGAGCTTTAAAAATAACCACGATCGACAGTAGTGATCGCCCTTCCAGCCGCTGTCCAACACGTGACTGAAAGCAAAAATGCGATTGGTCGGAGTCGCAGAGGGGAGGGCTTGCCAAGTCTCATATTGATCGCGAGGGCCGCAAAACAGGACCGCTCGATCGACTTTCTGGTGAATCGCAAATCGCGCCGAAGAACTTGCTCCATGCGAAGAGCCGGAGATGATGACTTTATCCCAGGCAAGCTGGTCACCGGATGGAGATAAAAACTGACTCCACTTTCCTTGTGGATGTTTCTTGTCGAGCCATTTGACAAACTGAAAAGCGCGTTCTTTCATCCCGTCTGGTTTGGGGATTTCGACCAGCTGGCTGTGGTCTTCTCCAGTAACTGCTTCAAGTCGGATGTTTCCAAGATGCATTGGATCTGCAGGCGGCGGTTCTTTTCCGAACTTGCTGAACCAACCATTGGCATAGTGAACTTGAATGGCATGATAACCATAGGAATTGACTCTTTCAAAAAGTCCGGGAGGATAGGCCATCAACCAGAGGACGAGCTTGCCTTTGGATGGGACGCTCAAATCGACCGATGCATTTTGCAGATCAGCCGGTTTTCCAGCTTTCTCGAAGACAAACTCGAGCTCAGGATGCTCCCTCGCTCGCGGATCGATCTCACTCGCCCGCGCACTGATTTTGACTTGCTTGGGGGGCAAGGGCGAGCCCTTCTCGGCTTGGTCTTGAGCCAGCAAAGTCGGCGCTAGCACCATGGATAGAATCGTCGCGTTGACAATCAAATAAGCGGTTGCAACAAGATATTTCAACGATAAATCCCCTAACTGGTGAGACGCCTGTCGTTCCCCGCCTTCGTGGAACCAACCGGAAAGCCATTGGATAGGAAAAGGTGTCAGGACTCAATAGTGCCAAGCCCCCTTCGGCGCAGGAAAAGGTGTCAGGACTCAATAGTGCGAAGCACCCTTCGGGCCGTACCGGCTATTGAGTCCTGACACCTTTTCGTGCGCAGGTGATTCTAGGCCTTGGATTGGGCTTATCACTGCAAAGAAGTCAGCGGGGGATTGGCAATTCGACGGAGGTGTCTTTGTCTTCGGACTTTGTGGTGGGAGTCCAAGACGGGGCACGAGATTTCTCGGAAAGATCGTTAGAAAGGCGTTGGCGTAAGACAAGGATTCACTACTTGGAGCAAGTTGGTCCGGCAGTCACAGACTTGACCGGTCTCTGGTAGCATCATTCCGTTCCTCTTACTCGGTTCCGCGTCAGGT
>JBILTQ010000297.1:0-7096 GCA_044371435.1 Pirellulaceae bacterium
TTGGGCTGGTTGGGGAGGGCTGTCCGAACCGGGAATGGACGTTTATGATGTTATAGATTGGTGGTACCTTGGCAACGCGTTCGGGAAGAAGAAGATCCTGTGATTCGTTCGGAGAAAATCGGTAGGCTGGCCCTCGAGGATGGAACCGTCTATGAAGGTATCTCCATCGGTGCCGAGGGCGAAATCGATGGCGAAGTGGTCTTCAATACCTCGATGACCGGTTACCAGGAAATCCTGACCGACCCCAGCTACCGGGGTCAGATCGTGACCATGACCTACCCGATGATCGGCAACTACGGCATCAATGCCGATGATGTCGAGAGCCAGGCACCGCAGGTCTCCGGTTTTGTCGTCCGTGAAGCCAGTCGGATCGAAAGCAATTTTCGCTCCACCGGCTCCCTCCGCGATTACCTCCAACGCCACCGCATCCAAGCCCTGGCCGGGATCGATACCCGAGCCCTCGTCCGCCGCATTCGCACGCTCGGAGCCATGCGGGGAATCCTCTCGACCAGCGACGCCGACCATGCCTCGCTGGTGGCAAAAGCCAAGAATTCCCCAGGCCTGGTCGGGCGCGACCTGGTGCGTGAAGTCATTCCCCACGAGGCTCGACGTTGGAACGAACGGCTGCACCCGTTGTCGGAGCCGCTGATCGAATCGTCCAACCCATCGACCGACCGCCAACCTAAAGTCGTGTGCCTCGATTTCGGCATGAAGTGGAATATCGCGAGGCACCTGGCCGATCGAGGCAACCAGGTGCAAATTTTGCCAGGAACGGCTACCGCCGAGCAAGTCATGGCGGAGAAGCCGGATGGAATTTTCTTGAGCAATGGTCCCGGCGACCCGGAACCCCTGGACTACGCCATCGAGACCATCCAGGCACTCCTCGGGAAACGGCCGATCTTCGGAATTTGCCTCGGCCATCAGTTGCTGTCTTTGGCCAGCGGGGCCAAGACGTTCAAACTCAAGTTCGGCCATCGCGGCAGCAACCAACCGGTGCTGAACATCGAGACGGGCCGAGTGGAAATCACCTCGCAAAACCATGGTTTTGCCGTGGCCGAGGATTCGCTACCGCCCCAGCTCAAAGTCACCCACCGCAACCTGAACGACAACACCATCGCGGGTGTTCGACACCTGCACGTCAACGCCTTCAGCGTGCAGTATCACCCCGAGGCCTCGGCCGGCCCCCACGATAGCAGCTATCTCTTCGATCAATTCCAGCAACAGCTTTATCAGCAAGTCGCCTCGCCCCCCGCATGAGCCTCTCCGCCATCCTCTGCATGTCTGTGGCTTGGACGGTCGTCATCACCGCCATGATTCTGTCGATGAAGAAGATCATGGACCCCTGACGCGATTCCCCAGCTTCTTGGACCGCGGTTGGCTTACTCGACACCGAAGCGTCCCACTGCACGGACTGTCACGGGCGTCGGACAGTATCGTTTCGAAGTTACCAGCCAAGTTGACACGGGGACTTGCCTGACCGCTCCAGGGCCTCTTGCGAGCATGACCTTCCCAAGGCAGTCGCTGACCACCTGCACCTAACGACCGCCGAAGTAAGCATCGATGGTCTCCGCCAGCGTCGTAGCCGTCGCCGTCTCCCCCTGCTTCTCGGGTTGAGGGTGGGTAACTTGACCAGCGAAACTACGGTCGTAGTTGGCGAAGAGCAAATCGGTGACCTGACCCGACGTTTCGCCGAACGGGTTCGTCGTCCCGGTCGGCACCGAGGTGTCGATCGCAACCTCCCGATCCTCATCGACAGACCCCGACATCCCGAAGGCCGGCAGCCCTTCGGTGGCGAAGAAGCTGGACATTTGCAGGCTAGCGGGAGCCGTAAAGTAAGTCAGGATGGATGAATTTTGGTTGGCCCGCACGGCCGAGGTGTCGGACGCATTGACCCGCCCATCCTTATTGATGTCATAGATGCTGCTGATGGGGGCCGAGTTAGCAGTGGTGGATTGGTTTTGACGCACTGCCGAGGTGTCGGTCGCATTGGTCCGTACCAACGCCGGCGGGCCGGGGAGATTCCCCGTATTGAAATCACCAACGGCATTACCGAAATAGAAGACATCGTTGGCCGGCAACCCGGTATTGGCATTGGCCAACACCGTCACTCGCAACCAACTGTTGCGCACCGCATTGTCGGGAAATTCGATCTTCACTCGCGTTGAGCCGGCGGTACCCCCGCCTGGCAAAACACTCACCGTGGCTACCGCGCCGCTAGGCACGAAGGGATTGACCCCGTTGCTGGTGGCGAAAACAAAGTCGCTGGCCGTGGCTTGGACGAGATTGGCGATATCGACCACCAAGCCGTTGATCCCACGTACATAGTTGGAGTAGTTAGCGAAGCTTGTCGTCTGTCCCGGCAGCAAAGCAACTTTACTGCTATCGATGGCGCCCACCGGATTTCCACTTCCGTCACCGAACACCTGACTCGTCGACCGATTGTAAAAAAGCTGACGATTGACCACCGCCGCACTGGGGGTATTCACCGTGAAATTGGTGGTGTCGACGAGTTCGGTCGGCAAGTCGAAGGTGTTCCAGTTGCTGCGCTGAGTGACCAGACTACGGATTTGAGCAGGGGTACCGGTCGTTCCCAGAGAGTGAAGATACTGGGCATTATCGACTTCACCGGCCGGCGGGCCGACGACCCCCAAGGCTTCGACCGCTGTCGAACCGATACTCAGCGCAGCCGGCAAGTAGGTCTGGTTGCTGGTCGGGGTCCCGCTCGTCAAGTACTCGCCCCAGGTGGTCACCGCGAAAAGGAAATTCGGCGAGGTAGCGAGACCGGTGTAGGCCAGCAGGCTGTCGCCGTCGGTGGAAAGCCCGAAGTTGCCGAGGATCGAGGCGGTCCCAGCCCCGGCCAGGAAGGTGATGCTGCCGCTGGTCGAATCGTACTCGAACGCCACTTTCGTCCCTTTGGCCAACCCACTGCTGGGAGCGGTGTAAGTCACGGTCCCTTCGTTGAGGAGCAGGCTCGAGCCATTCCACCCATTATCGGTGAAAACGATCGAGGCATTCGGCTGCAAGTCAACCAACGGCACAAAGGCAAACGAGTCGGGGTTATCGGCGAGCATCGCAGTGATCACCACATCACCGGCGTTCAGCGCTTGGAAGTCATCATTGACGATGACGCCGGTAGCCGAAGCGGTAGCGATCGTCCCGACGGTGGCGGAGTCCAAGTTCAAGGCAAAGGTCTCGTTGGTTTCAAAGACCAGGTCCCCCTGGAAATTCACGGTCAAGCTCCGACTGCTTTCACCTGCCAGGAAAGTGATCGAACCCGAGGGGAAGGCCGCACCGGAAAAGTCATCAGCGCTAGCCGAGCTGCTCCCGCTAACCGTAGTCGACCAGGTCACCGTACTCGATACCCCCAGGTCCCCGGTCCGCGTTACCGTGAAGACGGCCGGCGTCGCCCCTGAATTGCCCTCGGCGTTCGCCAACACGGCCGGGGAGACCGCAAAGGTACTGTCATCATTCAAGATCTGGCCTTCGGCGGTGAAACCAACAATCGCAGCGCCGGCCGAGGGATTCGACAGGCTTACCACGAAGGCTTCATCGGGCTCGACCAGCGTTTCCCCCTTCACTGGAATGGAAACCGTCGCCGACGTCTGCCCGGAAATAAAATTCACCGTGCCCGAGGGATAAACATCACCGTCGAAGTCGATGGGACTGGCCGGCGACAGACCGCTGCCGAGGACGCCGTAGGCGACCGAAGTCACCCCCAACGTATTGCCGCTCCGCTGGACAGTGAAGGTAAAGCTGGTCGCACCGACGTTCCCTTCGGCTTTCACCGCCGAAGCCACGGCGATCGATAATTCGGTGGCTGCATCGTCGTTGTTGATCAAACCACTCGCCGCAACTACCTCGAGCGAGGCATCGACCGGCGATGACAAGCCGACCGTGAACCCCTCGTTGGGCTCGTTCACCAAATCCCCTTGCACCAAAACGGTGATCGTCTGCGATGTCTCCCCGGCCAGGAAGCTTACGGTTCCCGTAGGCAGGACGCCGCCGAAGAAATCGGCTCCATTGGCGGGATTGGCTCCCGCCCCAGTCACGCTCCAGGTCGCCGAGGAAGTTCCCGCCGTCGGGCCGCTTCGAGTGACCGTAAAGCTGAAGGCGGTAGTGCCGGCATCCCCCTCCAACTTCACGGCATCGGCCGCGGCAATCGATAGTTCGGTAACCGCGATCTCGGGAACACGCGTGATGCCGCGAAAAGCGGCGGTCCCAATCGCTTGCACCGGATTGGCGAGATCGCTCCACGCTCCGGAAAAGGACCCGTTGTATCCACTGGTATCGGTAATCTGCACCACCCGGCCATTGGTCTCCTTGGTAGTCCCGAACAAGGTGACCGAACTGCCGCTGGTCTGCCCCACGACGTTAACCATGTTGGCATAAGCGATCGTACCGCTAAGATTCCAATTGCCGCCATCGAAAGTCCACTTGTCGACCGCCCCCGCCGTACCATTGGTATCGACGGTATAGAGGGTGTCGAAAACCGAACCGTTCCAACCAAGCCCGGGACTGAGATCGGCAAAATAGTAAGAGTTGTACTGGGCTCCGCCCGAAGGACCGATGGGGATCGCATTGGTGAACGCTGGCGTTCCGCTGGTCGGCAAACCGCTGCCAAACTGAAAGACGGAGCGACCGGGGACATTCGACCCCGAACTGACATAGATGTTGCCGTTGAGGATTTGGATTTGACGCGAATTCCCTCCCGCGGCAACCAAGGAAGTCGTCGTGGTCGCCGTAGGACTAGCAGCAAACCTCACCCCACCGCTGGCGCCGGTTCCCGCACCCGAAAGCCAGAACCGGGAACCAGTGTCGGTGGCCACGCTCCGGAAGGAGTCCCCTTCGAAACCATCCAGGAAGGCCTGCGACGTATCGACGATCCCAGACGGAGCTACCTTGGCGATAACCCTCGATACCCCGACGGCGTTGGTGCTGGTGGCCGACCCCGCCTCCAGACGGACTCCGCCGAAGGTCACCATTTGTCCATCTACCGAAATATTCAAGCTGCCTTCGGTAGTCGAGTTCCCCCGCAAAGCCAAAGCATTAGGGCCCGTCGAAGCGACGGGAATGCTCTGGACGACCGTCCCGTTAGGCTCGATCTCGATCAAAGTCACCGCCGAGGCGGTCGCAGTCGCTGAACTATCGGCTTGCAAAACCAGGAGATTACCGGGACTAAAGGCAGCCAGCAGCCGACGCGATTCGAGCGTCTCCACGACTAAGCGACGCCGTCGCTGGCGGCGTGCCTCGCACAAGTCGGCAGTAACGGAACGAAATCGCCGCGCAAACGATGTTAGCTTGGTCATGGTATAGGAGCGAGAGAGGAGGAAACAAAGTAGATCGCAACGAGTCACTGACCGTCCGGCGGGATATCCCCCTGGGCCGGCGTTAGCAACGCCACCAACGTCTGCAGGTCGGTGGATTGAGGGGTGAATTGCACGGAGGCATCACACCGCAGCAGATGCACACCATCGACATGGAACGAGTAGAGCTCGCTGTCGTTGGTGCAGTTCATGGCACAGGTGCCGTTGATGGTGACGTTACCGCTGCCGCTGGTGTCGTTCTGAATCCCTTGCTGGCTAGCCCCATCGATGCTGAAACCTTGATTGATGTCGGCCCACCCCCAACCATCCTTGACATAAGGAGACCCAAAGGCCAAGTCGCCCGGTTGTGGGTTCTTGGCTGGCCGCCGCCCGACGTAGATCAGCGGCCGTCCGGCCCCTTCCCCAATCATCACCGTGTTGGATAGTCCATCCAGGACCGACGAGAGGGGCACAGGATCGTTGCCACGCGTCAAGACGCCCAACACTTCTTTCTTGCCGACCGAACCGAGTTGGGCGGCGACAAACAACGAATTCCGCACCGCGTTGATCGAGGCGTAGTCGGCTGGCCCCCAAATCGGCCCGGTAGTCCGTGAATTATTCGTAATCGACCGATAGAGGAAGGACGGGGGGACGCTCTTCACCCCCGGCGAAGACGGGCAAAGGAAGATCGGGAGTTTGGTTTCCGTCACCCGATCGTTGGCCGCCGCGTACCAGGTGACGTTCTTGTTGTAGGCATCCGCCAGCGGCACCTGCTCGAGGAAGGGCAAGAGCATCGACATCCAAGAAACCTGGAAAATCGGGTTGGTCAGGTTGATGCGGCTGGGGGGCAGGTAGCGATACTGCGTTTCATAATTGATCAACGCTACCCCCAACTGCCGGACGTTGCTGGCGCAGGACATCTTGCGGGCCGCTTCGCGGGCTTGCTGAATTGCCGGCAGCAATAACCCAGCCAAAATCCCGATGATGGCGATCACCACCAACAATTCGACCAGGGTAAAGCCCGAACGCTTCGACCATCGATCACCAACCACACTTTCACTCATCGACTTCCACTGCATCTTTCTTTCCTCGACTAACGATCCGTGTCGACCGTGTCCCCAACCGCGGGCTCGATCTACGGCAAACTCCTGCTCGGCATGTAATGTGAGCGAAGGCGGCCGATTTTTCCCGACCAGTTTCGGTTAACAAACGATGAAGATTTGATGAAGACGAGGACACTCCTGGCGACGCTCCATGGCTTTTGCAGCCTAGCACCTACCCTTTCTTAGGGGCCCCCCGATCCCAATCGCGTGAGGCTTCCTTAGCTGCCAAGAGCACGCCGAAGGCCCAGGATTAGGATTGCCAGGCCTACGCTCCCTTCTCCGGCGAAGAAGAACCTGGGAAGCTGGAGAAGCGAGCGAAACGGCAGAGGTAAAATCGCGAGAGTCGTCCCGCCACCGGTGTCGTCGGGACCAGGCATATGACGTGAGGCCCAGATGACGAGCGGGCGG
Source organism: Pirellulaceae bacterium (assembly GCA_044371435.1). GTDB lineage: Bacteria > Planctomycetota > Planctomycetia > Pirellulales > Pirellulaceae > JAIYDQ01. The sequence continues at coordinate 6,815 of JBILTQ010000297.1, forward strand.
CGGCAGCGATCGATCTTGACCCGCAAACGACCGATAGATTATCGATGACGCCCAAGGATAGTCCCAGCAGTACATGGATGTACTGACGAAAGACGCAGGGCACGGATGTCCAACGCGAAAGTCCTGTCGTTAGTCGAGGATTTGCGGGAATGCTTGACTAGCCATACTCCTAGGGTTGAAGCCATCCACTATCGAGCAAGCGGTTACTGGGTCGATCGCACCCGATAGGGCTTCACGATAGGACTTTCTTACTGTGTATCGGGGCGGCTCTCCGTTCTGCGG
>JBILTQ010000298.1:0-7095 GCA_044371435.1 Pirellulaceae bacterium
TTCAGGATTGATATAACCTGCGGTCACCGCGATCGTCTTCAAGCCCCGTTCGCGGCAAGCCCGCGCGGTATCGATAGCGTACTCGGCCCAGATCACCGGATCGTTGTAGGTAAAGGCCACGCTGCGACAGCCCAAACGCATCGCCGCCTCAGCGATCATCGAAGGGGATGCGCGCTGGCTGAGCAGATTCAAGACCTTGTTGGATTTGGTGATTTCCCAAGCCTGACAAAACTTGCACCCAAGGTTGCAACCGGCCGTCCCGAACGAGAGCACGCTCGAGCCGGGATAAAAATGATTCAACGGTTTCTTTTCCACCGGATCGACACAGAAGCCGGTGCTGCGTCCATAGGTATTGAGCACCATCTGCCCGCCTAGATTTTGCCGCACGAAACAAAACCCGAAGTCCCCGTCTTTCAAGGAACACCCCCGCGGGCAGAGGTCGCACACCAGTCGCTCTCCTTCCGCATGCCACCAGCCCCCCAGCTTTTGACCTTCACCGAGAAAGCCTGCCGGGGGCAAGATTACCTCCCGCGCCATCATTGGATCCTCCCTCAGGGTCTACCTGCCTGTCGCCCTAGTAACTCGACGCCAACCTGCTGCAGATCATCCACGGAAGTCCCGCCTCCCTCCTGCCGCTGAACGCCACCGCCCCCTTCAGAGCCAACCAGCCTCGGCAACGACGAGCGTTGAGCCGAGGACGGCAGGCTGGCCAGCGAGTCTCCCAGGGATACCCACCCGCGTGAAGACATACGGAGCAACTCATATGCCATATTGTCCGTAAGTCGCCGTTGAGGCTGCGGCCTTGGGGAACAGCAAGCCAATCCTCGAGGATGGTCGGGGGACGAAAGACGACCCAGCCTCGTCGTCCGCCCGCGACTGCTTCAACCAGACACACTTGGGCACACTTCAACGGGGGCTGGGTTGCCCGATCCCTCCGGTACCGGGATGCGACCAACCGCTAGCAGACGGGATAACGGCCAGCGATGACGTCCTCGATGAAACGCGGCATGGCCAGCAACTCCTCCTCGAGACGCTGACGGACAGCCTTTTCGATATCCCCACGACCAGCATCAGGCTTTAATTGCAACTCGACAGCCACCGACCAAGGATCATCGATCGGCCGCCCGATCTGACTGCACATCCAGAGGGTCACCGCTTCCAAGCCTTCGACCCCCTCCACGAGTTTCCCAGCGGTATGATGGCAGAAGAGGTTATAAATCTTCCCCACATGACTGACCGGATTCTTACCCGCCGCCGCCTCGGTGCTCATCGGTCGGTGCAGACTGATCAAGCCATGAACCCGATTGCCCCGACCGACCTGCCCCCCATCGGCGGCTTCCGCGGAGGTGCCGAGTACCGTCAAGTACATCCCCCCCATCCGCCGATCGGGATCATCCAGCGCATTGATGACCAGATCCACTTCCTCCAGACTTCTTAGGCGTTGCCGAGCAAACGCGGCGACGTCGACTTGCATCTCGGCTTTCCGTTGGAAGTATTGCCGGGAGCTATCGAGCCAACGATCGACCATGGCGATGGCCACGGTCAGTTGTACCCGCCGACCGTCACGGACCGCCATGACTTTCACATCCTCACCTGCCTCGGGGAAACGCTGGTGGAAGGCCGCACTGGTAAGATAATGCTCGACCGCCAATACCAACTGCTCGGTTTCGCTCAGCGGTGCATAGCCCACCGCCGCCGAGGTATCGTTCGCGGTCATTACTGGGCGTTGGAAGATATCCGTGAGCTCGGCGGAGCCTTCCCGTAATTCGTTCTGGATCACCAGATGCTCCTCCGGTTGCACGTAGCGCAGGTGCTGGGCAAACCATGCTCGAGCGGTAGCCTCGACGATCTCCTTGACCGCGATCCGCTCTCCCTGAAAGTAGGCGGTGGCCCGATCCCCGACGATCAACCGCATCGGAGCATCGATGACCCCGCCGCCCAGACGAGGAGAGGCGGCCCCGGCTACCAGCAGCCCCTTATCGATGTTGTGGTGGAGCACGCGCCCGGCCCGACGCAGGTATTCCCGACAGAGCTGGTGGCTGATGGCCTCCATCATCCGATCGCAGATAGTATCGGGATGTCCTAGCCCTTTACGTTCCACATACTCGCAACGCCGCCTATCGATCGCTCCCTCGGTGCGGTAACTGACCTGCAAGTTTCGGTCGAGCGACGAAGATATTTGATTCTCACCCATGAAAGCCCCCTGAGCGATAAAGAAAAAACGGAAGCCAGATCGCCCGCTTGCTGGAGCGAACTCCTTTCCCATTGTATCCGAAGCGAAGGGGACTTCCGTCGGCAAGGGAAGGTTGCATCCATGCCCAGCAGGGGTAGTGGATGAGCCTTTTCCGCGAGGCCCCCCTTGGCGGTTGCTGCTTACGAATCCTCGCAGTACTGGCAGGATCGGCAGCCTCCTTTCCCAACGCGAGGGGCGCGGGAACGCGTCACCAAGGACACCGCCGCGGGATGGGTGGGGCGGTAACGACGGCGATACAGCGCGTGGATTCCAGCGAGGACTGGCCCCCCCTCGCGTCCCTCAACCAAGCTCATCAACGGTTACCAGGCTAGCCACGCGCGACGCCCCTCCGGGCCCGAGGGTGGAGCCTTCGGCGGCACTAGCACCTCCAGGCCATTCCAGCCCGCCGAGGAAGCTCAGTAAACCAGGCTTCGGAAGTTACGAACAGTGTGAAACGTCAGCATGTCCGCGTCATGGGCATTTTCGGCGGCTTGGCTGGCCGAACGGCAGAGGACCTGAAGGTCTTCACCATCGATGACCCCGGGCCCATAGTGCCGCGACTGCCCATCATCGTCCACTTTGGCGATCAAGCCGGCGAAACACCAGTCGACGCAGTTTTTCGAGAAGTGCAGCGTCAGCCGATGCCGTTCGTTATCCGGCAGATTCCAGCGTTTGGGATTGAGTCGCTTGACCTGACGCATCGAGTCGGTAGTCTGCAACGACACCAGCCAGTACAGCTTGGAAAGCGAATCATAGGTGATATGAAAGCGGTTGTGGCCACCGGGTAAGGGGAGGTGCAGGAGGGGTTCACCGGCGGGGGTCTTTTCCAGCGAGACATGGATGGTGCCATCGTCTCGACGCACCGCCTTGGCCAAGACAGCCAGATTCACCAGGCCTCCATTGTTGCCGCGCATGAAAATATGGAAGGTGCGCCCTTCAGGATCAAACCAGATATGTTCCGGGTCAACGATTTGAACCATATTGGATTCAAACCAACCCGGCTGCTGGATAATGCGCCCCAACCGTCGCTCGTCGAGATGGGTGTTGGGAGGGTAAAAGGGAATACCAGGCACACTCGCGATATTGTTTTCTCGCAGGGCCGCGTCGTAGGTCAAGACGTTGGAAAACGTCCAGGAATCCGACTGCAACCAATCGCTGTCCAGCTTGGCCGACATGACTACCGGGGCGTAGACGCCACGACTGGGTGGACCAGCCTCGGTGGTGACGTGGTCCATGGTAAAATAGACTCGATCCGGTGTGTGGACGACGCTGCAGGCTTGCGAGTACCAGGCCCAGGCTTCATCGGTGCGAATACGAGCCGGCGGGCTCCATGATTCACCGCCATCCTCGGAAGCCATCACGCAGATACCGGCGTTGTGTCCAACGACATAGAGCCGCTTGCCCGCGACGATCGGTCGGGCACCCGTCATCGGGAAGGGGGTCGCCTCACGCCACGATTGGCCATGATCATCGCTGAGCAACACACGGCCTCGCCAGGGCCCCCAGGCGTCGTTGCGCATGCTGCCTGTGTCGCCGTTGATTTGGAAGGTGGCGACCAGCCGGCCCTGGGGAAGGATGGTCATGCCTGGGGTCCCGGCCATCCGATGCGGTTTTCCGGTCGCTTGCCACAGCGTCACATAGGGATTCGCCAACGGTCTAATCGGCTGGCCTTCCACGGGTAAGCTCGCCCTCGCTGGTGATGCCGACTGGGCATTGGCGAAGGTTGGCAAGACTCCGGAACTGGCAGCCAGCGAACAGCCCATAAAAGTTCGGCGTTGCATCATGATTCCTTGCGGCAGGGGGGAGAGGGGAAGGCGTCATCGCCTGCATATCTTGTATGGCTGGGACGCGTTCGTCAATTTCCTACAAGTGAATTCCGCCCGCCGGCTACGGTGGATGCCCGTGCCCGATATCGCCAACCGATGCACGCGGCCAACTCGGCCCGAAGGCTCGCTGTGTTCAACCCTGCATTCCGAGCGACCCCGTCACCTGATCGAGATCCGACGAAATCCTCACCCCCGGCAACACCGCGCGGGGGCAAGCTGATGAGCGGTATCTCCGGAAACCATGCCCCATCCCGTTTCGGCGAGGAAACTATCGGCGATAACGGGCAGCTTGTACGGCTTGACGGCGGCTTTCGATCGCATCGCCCATCTCGGCAGCTAATCCTGGCGAGCGCTTCAACAACTCGGCGATCGCATCGTTATCAAAGACTAAAATCTTCAAGTCCTCGCGAGCGATAATCGCCAGGCCATCGCTAGCTCCACCCACCGCGACTTGATCGCCAAAGCACTCCCCGGGGCCCATTTCGCCGACCTCGACCATCCTATCGCTGCCGTCGTTTGTTTGCAGGGTGGCCTTGCCTTGGATGATCAAGGCGAACCCTTCAAAACGGCGTTCCGGTGTCTGGACCGATTCGCCGGCGGCGAAATCGACGACCCGCAGCGAGGTCGCCTTGTCTCCTTCCACAGCCGGGCGGAAACGCTGATGTTCGCGCAACAACTCGGTGGCTGGCGGGGGAGCCGCCCCTGGATTCTCACCTGGTCCATACTCCATGGCGATCGGGAAGGGAATCGTCAAACCCTCGCGGCGAGCGACGTACCACAACCGCGTCAGGATGGCATCCCGCGTGATCCCGACATCCTCCTGGCGGGCCACCGAGAAAATCAAGCGATAGATTACCGAGAAGTCCGCATAGTTCGCTGTCCTCACCAGCGGTGGCGGCTCAAGCAGCACGCCGGGAGTTGCACGCATCAAATCCTCCATCACCGCCTTCACCCGGTTGGGAGGATCGTCATAGCTGAACCCCATCTCCAGGACTTCGGTGCGGACTGGGGTCGGTCGCGACAGGTTGCTGAACGACGCCTTGTACAGCGAAACATTGGGTACGATTTCCAGTTCGCGCGTCGCGGTTTCGATGTGCACCGACCGCCAATTGATCTCGATTACCTTGCCAGTCTTGCCATCGGCCACCACCCAATCGCCGACGTTCAGCGGACGCTCGAAAAGCAGCATCAAGCCCGAAACGATGTTCCCCAAGGGCTCTTGCAAGGCCAAGCCGATGACCACCGAACCGACCCCTAAGGCGGTCAGGGCATTCGATAGCTCATAGCCCCACACCCGGGAGTAGATAAACATCGCTCCGATGGCAACCAACAAAGCGCGGGAGAGATCGCGGAACAACTTGGGAACGCGTGCCCGCCAGGACTCGCCATCCCCGGTAGCGAAGACCAGGTCATTGATGACCCCCAACAAAGCATACAGCAGGACGATCAGGAAAATCGTCTGCATCACCGCTTCGTTCAAGATCAGCAGGACCAGCGGGAATCCTACCGCTAGGCAAATAGCCGGCCAAAAATTCGTCATGGACTATCCCAAATGTCTTTCATGTTGCCGCTTCGATACGACATGCCGATCCCCTCAAGCCGTCACTTGCCAGGCTTCCACCATCGCCTTGCCGGGAACGTCGATACTGACCGGACCGCGAACCTGAAACTGCTCCCCCAACCGCTCGCGCACCGGACTAGTCACCCGAATGGCCGAACCCGGGCCGCCAGCTAATTTCTTGGCGATGGTCACCGTGTCGCCCCAAAGATCGTAGAGGAACTTTCGGCGACCGACGACGCCGCCGACCACCGGTCCGGCATTGACTCCAACCGCCAGGTTGAGGTCGGCCGTTTGTTCGCGATTGAAGATCGCGACGATCTTGCCCATCTCCTGGGCAAACTGAACGATCCGCCGCGCATGATCGGGGCGGTTGATCGACAACCCGCAGACCGCCAGGTAACTACCTCCGATCGTCTTGACCTTCTCGATGCCGAACTTCTCCGCGGCTTCGTCGAAGGCAGCGACCAAATCACCGAGCACCGACAAGGCCTTGGCCTCGCCGACTTGGCTACCAAGTTCCTCCATCCCATGAATCTCGGCGAACAGTACCGAGACATCCGCGAACTGCCGACTGGCCCGTTCATCCCCTTCCTGACGCTGCGCCACCGCCGAGGCTGGCAAGATGCTCAACAGCAGTTCCTGATTCTCTTTGACCTGTGCCTCCAGTTTCTCGGTCTGCGCTCGGATACTCGACGACATTTGGTTGAAGACTTGCCCTAATTCACCAAACTCATCCTGGGAATGGACGTTTATCTGGACATCGGTTTCGCCAGCTCCCAACCGCCGGGCACCCTCGGCCAATAACCGCAGCGGGCGGGTGAGCATGTTGGAGCAGACCAACGCCAACAGCGTCACCGCCAAGGCGATACCGCTACCCAAGGTCAGTACGTCGCGGCCCAACTTGCGGATCGGTGCTTCGGCCTCGCTCAGATCGATCTCGGCCAACACTCCCCAGCGGAGCGAGTCGAGCTCCAACGGGCCGTAGGCGCTCAACACTTCCTGCTGGCGATAGTCGCGAACCTTCAGCAAACCGCTCTTACCTCGCAGAGCTTCGGCGGCACTCTCGGACTCGACCGGCAGGGAGCAGATCACGTTCCCATGCGTCCTGATCTCTTGGACGACACGTTCGCTGACACCGTTTTCCACCAGCGTTCCAAGGAACCGTTCCGGATCCCTGACCATGAACCGCGAACGGCTGCGCATCGTCTTGTCCGGTCCGACCAGATAAACTTCGCCGGTTTCCCCCAACCCTTCCGCCTCCCAGTTGAAATCGCCGGTAAGGATCTTGTTGAAGTTATCGATGGGGAATTGCAGGACCATCAGCCCGATACACTGTGGGCCATTGAAGATCGGACTGATTGCAAACCCCATCGGTCGACCGAGGCTGGGACGATAAGGTTCAAAATCAGCGATCTTGAAATCATCGCGATCCTTCAAGGCCCGCATCGCTTGGACTTTGGTAGCCATCATACTGT
>JBILTQ010000299.1:0-7077 GCA_044371435.1 Pirellulaceae bacterium
GAGCGCCGCCGCCACTAGCACTGATGATGATCAGCGGTAACTGCTGCTGGGTCGCCCGCTCGATCAGCCGCGTCAGACGCTCGCCGACCACGGACCCCATACTCCCCATGATGAAGGCCGAGTCCGTCACCCCAATGGCAACCCGTCTCGCCCGTATCATGCCGGTCCCGGTGATGGCTGCATCGGACAAGCCGGTCCGCTGTTGCTCGCCGACCAGGCGTTCGGCGTAAGCTTTCTTATCGGAGAAGCTCAGCGGGTCCGTAGGAAGAACTTCTTCATCCCAGGCTTCGAAAGTTCCATCGTCGAGTACCTGAAGGAGACGCTCCCTGGCGGAAACGTATAGGTGGTACCGGCACTTGGGGCAGACATTGAGATTAGCTTCGGCCGCTTTGCGATAGATGGTCGCGGCGCAACCGGGGCATTTCAGCCATAGCCCATCGGGGATTTCGCGTTTTTTCAGCGGTTTGGGCATTTCCCGGGCGTCGGTGGAAGACATAGGCATAGCTCCCTCGAGGTTATACCAGACTCAGCTGGTGAGACTCAACCTGGATCCACTCACATCCGCAGGAATCCGTTTCCGATTTCCACAGGTCCTGAAACTCTCCACCGACAAGGAGGTGCTTGACTAAACTAGCCAGCGGATCGGGTACCACCAGGACGATCGTATCGTTCCGATGCTTGCGTACAAGTTTAGCGATCGCTCTCCGAATACGGGCTGTCGCGGCTTCCAGCGTCTCACCTCCTGGCGGCGAAAAGGATTCGGCCGCGTCCTGGATTTGCCGGAAAAGCCGCGGTTGCAGCCGCTTCACTTCTTCGATCAAGCGTCCTTGCCATAGTCCATGGTCGATATTCCCGAGGACCGCAATGACTCGCTGCTTGCGGCCGCACTGCTCAGCGATGATGGTGGCCGTAACCTGAGCGGATTGGCATGGCCCCGAGTACACCGCGGCCAGCGACTCCGGCGGTTGACGCCGCCGCAATTGATCGGCTAATTCTTCGGCCATCCGCCTGGCTTGCTGTTCCCCGTTGGGGCTCAAGGGAATATCCAGGCAACCTTTGATTCGTCCTTCATCATCGAAGGTAGTAGAACCCGGCCTAACAAGGGCGAGACGTAGCATATCCCAAAGATTCCGAGGGCCTACCGCATCATTGCCTGATGCAGCTGTGTCATCGCCTGACAGTAGTCGCTCTGGCGAAAGATCGCCGAGCCAACTACCAGCAAGTCGGCGCCGGCTTGCTGACAAGAACCAGCGGTCGTGCGATTCACGCCGCCGTCGACTTCCAGAAGGAACTCTGCCCCCAGCCTTTGCCGCAGTTCCGCCAAGCGGCCCAAGGCGAGCGGGTTGAATTCCTGCCCACCAAAACCGGCCTCGACACTCATCACCAACACCAAATCACAGGCGTCGGCAAAAGGTATCAAACGCTCGAGCGGGGTAGAAGGATTGATCGCCAAGCCCGCGACAACCCCTTTTGCTTGAATCGCACGCAACAGCTCTCGAGGCTCCGGTTCGGCCTCGATGTGGAAGGTGATCAGGTCGGCGCCAGCATCGATAAAAGCCTGAGCGTAGCGACCAGGCTTCTCGATCATCAAGTGGACATCGATCGGAAGCTTGGTCAAGCGGCGGACCGCCTCAATCACCGGCATCCCGTAGGTCATGTTGGGGACAAAGACCCCGTCCATCACATCCATATGCAAGCCTTCGACCCCAGCCTCCTCCAACCGCTCGATTTCCCGCTGCAAATTGCCGAAATCGCAGAGGAGCATCGACGGCAGGATCACCGGCCTGGCGGCCCTGAGGCGAGAAACAAGCGACTGCCGGGCAAGGCTTTGAGGAGACGCCGAAACGGACGACATAAATTCAATGGAAGACCGGGAAGTTAGCCAGGCCGAACAGCCTGCATCCCTCTACGATAGCTTCAGAGGGCATCTCTCTTCAAGGGTTCGCCTGCCCCCACCTCGGCTGGCAGCTCCCGGCCGGTGCCCGAAACATCGACCTTGCAAGCACTTCGATCATGTAAAAAGGATTCGCAGCCGCCGCAGAAACCACCACCCGACCAGGTGGTAAGCAGCGCGGGCTGGGCTTGTGTACGGGCTGGGGACTTTGTAGTAAAAGGGGAGATCAGGCCTACCCAAAACTGGGAAAAATAGGTATTTAGCTAACTTGATATTTCAAATCTCGCAGCTCGTAAGGAATTTGCGTTATGGCATCGATTGACGATGAGGTATTTTCGAAGGTACAGGCCGCGCTCGTAGATGCCCTCGGTGTCGACGATGATGAAGTGACGCCCGAAGCGACGATGGTAGGGGATTTGGGAGCGGAATCGATCGATTTCTTGGATATTGTCTTCAAGCTGGAAAAGGCCTTTGGAATCAAAGTCCCGCGGGAAGAGTTGTTCCCCGAGGATATCCTGACGAACACCACCTATGTCCAGGACGGTAAAGTCACCGCCGTCGGTCTGAGCGAATTGAAAAACCGGATGCCATGGGCCGATTTGAGCAAGTTTGAGTCCAACCCTCGGGTCCAAGACTTCGGTGACGTGCTGACGGTCGGAGACCTATGCCGGTACGTCCAAGCCAAACTAGCGGGTTAGGCGCTACGTTTTCGAAGCGGAGGGCTTGGAGTGGCGACCGTCGGTGGGCGGTCGTCGCCGCCGGCCTGAAGCATTTTGCGGCTGTTACCTTTCGCTTTTCTGGCTACCCTCGGCCAAGGCCAAGAATCCACGATGCGCTGGTTTTGGATCGATCGCTTTGAAGAATTCGTTCGCCATCGCCGGGCGGTGACGATCAAGAATATCAGTTACGGCGAAGAACCGCTGGACGGGTACGTCCCCGGCTTTCCTCATTATCCTGCCAGCCTGATGATCGAAGGATTAGCCCAGACCGGCGGTCTGTTGATCGCCGAACCGACCGGATTTGCCAAACGAGTGGTCCTGGCGAAGGTCGGGAAAGCGGTTTTTCACGGCGAAGCCTATCCGGGAGACCAACTGCGGCTGACGGCGGAAATCCAGAGCGTCCAGGACTCGGGCGCCATCGTTTCAGGAACGATTACCGTCGCCGGCCAGCTTCGCGCCGAACTCGAACTATGGTTCGCGTTTCTCGATGAGCGTTATGGTAGCGGCCCTCTTTTCCCACCTGCCGATTTCCTCAGAGTCCTGCGTGTTCTGCGGCTCTACGAAGTCGCCGTGGATGAGCAGGGGCAGCGACTCCGCCCGCCCGAGCATTTTGTCGCCGCCGAGCAGGATGAACAACTCGGCTGATGGCCAGCCGCCGATCCCCTTAGCCAAGGCCCGCCTCGAGCTCATCGCCTCTCGCCCACGAAGCCGCGTACCTGAGCGAGGATCGCCAAGCCTATCGAACCGAGATAAAAAAAGCCCAAGCGATGAGCTTGGGCTTTTTTCGTACATTCGACGAAGCAGACGGCTTGCAGCAGCCAACTTAGCCGACGGTCTGAATCGTCTGCAACACTCGGCCCACGATCTTGTAAGGATTGGCGGCCGAGTTGGGGCGGCGATCTTCAAGGTAACCTTTGTAGTTATTGTTCATGAAGCTGTGCGGCACGCGGATCGAAGCTCCGCGGTTTGCCACCCCCCAGTTGAACTTGTCGATCGATTGGGTCTCATGCAGGCCGGTCAACCGCAGATGGTTGTCTGGACCGTAGGCGGCGATATGCTCGTCGCGATACTTGTCGAAGGCTGCCATCAGCTTCTCGAAGTATTCCTTGCCACCGGTTTCACGCATGAACTTGGTGGAGAAATTGCAGTGCATCCCGGACCCGTTCCAGTCGCCGCGGATCGGCTTGCAATGGAATTCGACGTCCAGCCCATACTTTTCGCAGAGCCGCATCATCAAGTAGCGAGCGATCCACATGTCGTCGCCGATTTTCTTCGAGCCTTTGGCAAAGACCTGGAATTCCCATTGGCCCTTGGCGACTTCGGCATTGATCCCTTCCAGGTTGATGCCGGCGTCCAAACAAATATCGATGTGCTCTTCGACTACTTGCCGAGCGATATCGCCGACATTCTTGTAGCCGATCCCGGTGTAGTAGGGACCTTGTGGAGCGGGATAACCGCTCTCGGGGAAACCCAGCGGGCGGCCGTTCTCCATGAAGAAGTACTCCTGCTCCAGGCCGATCCACAGATCGGGATCATCAGCCACCAGCGAGCGGTGGTTGGACGGGTGCGGCTTCATGTCGGGAGACAACACTTCGCACATCACCAGGAAACCGTTCTTGCGGGTGCTATCGGGATAGAAGGCCACCGGCTTCAGCACGCAGTCCGAGCTATGGCCTTCGGCTTGCTGGGTCGAACTGCCGTCGAAGCCCCACAAGGCGAGGTCTTCGAGGGACTTGGGGGCTTCATCGACAATCTTGGTCTTGCTTCGCAGATTCGGCTCGGGTAGGTAGCCATCCAGCCAAACATACTCCAGTTTGAATTTCTTATCGGACGACATGCAATTCTTCTCTTCTTCACAGAGGAACGAACGGAAACACAGCTAACGACGAAACTCCCAGCCGATCCAGCGCAAGCCAAGGCGTCCGGAATCAGAACCATCCAAGCATCAGAAAGTTGATCGCGAAGCCGGTAGGACACGCGGCCGTCTCGAACCTGAATCCCCACCCAGATTCAACGCCGCACCTTCAAGCTCCACCCGAGATTTGCAGCTTGTGGGCACGATCGATGAATTCGCCTTGAGCGAGACCCAGGATCCGATAGCTCATCGCCCATAGGGTAGCTCTCGTCTGCGTCGACGGCAAGTTCCCTTCAGTCAAGCTCTTGGGTATTTTGTAGGCGGTGCGGCGAAGGTGTATGATCGGGCACCGCGGACGCCAGACTTTGTCCGCCAATTCCTGGTGCCAAGTTTTCAGGTGCCAGGCAGCGCGGAATTACCGGAAGAGATCGGATACTTTATGAATGCCATGCCTTTGATGTTGGGTGTCCTGGCGATCCTCGCCGTCGCCTACCGCTATTACAGCGCGTTCCTAGCGGCGAAAGTCGCCGCCTTCGACGACCGCCGGACGACTCCGGCCCACCTGCATAACGATGGGCAGAATTACGACCCAACCAATCGGTGGGTGTTATTCGGCCATCACTTCGCCGCCATCTCGGGAGCCGGTCCCTTGATCGGGCCGGTCCTGGCGATTCAATTCGGCTATATGCCGGGATTGATCTGGTTGGTCATCGGCGTTTGCCTGGCCGGGGCAGTCCAGGACATGCTGGTGCTCTGGGCTAGCGTGCGGACCGGAGGAAAATCGCTGGCCGAAATAGCCCGCAGCAGTTTGGGGCCGGTCGCCGGAACGGCCGCCTCGATCGCCATCCTGTTCATCGTCATCATCGCCCTTTCCGGCTTGGGGATCATCGTCGTCAAGGCTTTGGGAGGCGAGGAGGTAAAGCTGCCGGCCGGGACGAGCATCCGGGCTACCGCACCGATCGAGAAGCAGAGCAGCGGCCAGGATTGGCTGCTATCGATCCCGCGGGGCTCGACCGTCACCTACCCCAACGGCAGCGAGTACCTCCGCAGCGAAGCCTTTGTGTTGCGGGTACCACAGGCCGACCCTGCCGGCCAGCCTTCGGTCATCGGCGAGCAAGCCTTGACCGTCCCGGCCCGCTCCAGCGAGCAGATCGCTGGGAGCTCCTGGGGGGCCTTCACGATTTTCTGCACCATTCCCATCGCGCTTTTTGTCGGCTGGTACATGTATCGTTTCCGCCCGGGAAGGATCGCCGAAGCCTCACTGCTGGGAGCGGCGGCTGTGCTGGCGGCGACGGTAGTCGGAAACTGGATCCCCGGTTCGCCGCTGGAACCCTTCTTCTCCTTGTCGCGGGAAGGAACCATCCTGGCCATCTGCATCTATGGTTTCATCGCCTCGGTGCTCCCGGTCTGGCTGCTGCTGGTTCCTCGAGACTACCTCTCCAGCTTCCTGAAGATCGGCACCATCGCCCTCCTGGTAGTCGGAGTCATCGTCGCCAACCCTCCGCTGCACGCCCCGGCCGTCAATCCGCATTTTGCTAACGGGGGAGGGCCTTATTTTCCGGGAGCCATTTTCCCCTTCGTCTTCATCTGCATCATGTGCGGAGCCGTTTCCGGTTTCCACGCTTTGGTCTCCTCGGGGACTACCCCCAAAATGATCGACAAGGAAAGCGACATTCGGATGATCGGCTATGGAGCCATGTTGATGGAAGGCTTGGTGGCGGTCACGGCCCTGATCGCTGCTGCTGCCCTGCCGCAAGGGGATTACTGGGCCATCAACATCGATTTGTCGCAGCTGGAGAAATACGCGGACAAGCTCACCGAAATGAACGCCAATGTCGACCACCTCAACGAGCTGGAGCGGCAAGTCGGCGGCGAAACCCTTCGCGGCCGCACCGGAGGGGCAGTCACTTTGGCGGTGGGGATGGCGAATATCATGACCGAGGCCATGCGAAAGTTTTCCGGGTCGGTTTCCTTGGATGCTGTCGTCAAGTACTGGTACCACTTCGCTATCATGTTCGAAGCTTTATTTATCCTGACCACCATCGATACCGGGACCCGCATCGCCCGTTTCCTCGTGCAGGAGGTATTCGGCCGAATCTATCGACCGCTGGGAGAAGTCGACTGGAAGCCAGGGGTTTGGATCAGTAGCTTCCTGGTCTCTCTGGCCTGGGGAGGGTTGATATGGAGCGGTTCCATCCAGACCATTTGGCCGATGTTCGGCATCGCCAACCAACTGCTGGCCGGTATTGCCCTGTGCGTGGTCACCACCCTTTTAATTCAGAACGGCCGAAGGGCATATGCCTGGTGCACCTTGCTGCCGATGCTGTTCGTCTTGACGACTACCTTGACGGCCAGCGCTCAGATGGTGAGCAATCGATTTTGGCCGGACATGGCTAACGGTTGGTTGACCGGGAACTGGTCGCAGTTCTTTACCGGCGGCTTGTGCCTGTCGGCGATCGCCCTGATCTTGGCTTGTTTCCTGGTGGTCTTGGTGCATGCCATCAGCCAATGGCTCCAGCCTGTTTCCGAGAGACCGGCGGCCTAGCATGGCATCGCTTCGGGACCGTCCCGCTTTCAACCAGGCACACGGCAACCGCGGATGCGAAGGA
>JBILTQ010000045.1:0-21922 GCA_044371435.1 Pirellulaceae bacterium
GAACACGCTGAATCCCTTGCTCGATCAGGTCCTTACCCGCATGGCCCAAGTGCAATTGCTGACCGCTGAAGCATTCCCGTACCAGGCCTGGCGTCTGGCTGCCGTGCGTTTTTTAGTGGCGATAGCTGGATTCATCCTCAGTCAGGTCGCGGCCTGGGGGCAGATCAATTTTGGACAACCGGCTACCACCGCGCCCAATGCTCTTACCCCACCCGTGGCCAACCCAGGCTATTTCCCGCAGGGGGTTTATGCGCCCCAGGGACTGAATCCGGACGGCACGATCCCGGTTATCCCGCCAGCAACGACGAACGTCCAATCCTTCCAACCCCCGGTAACCTACCCCAGCCCGGCTTCGGCCCCGGCTGATCCCGCTTGGAATACCTGGGGGACGGCGGCCCCCCCCAGCCAACCCGCCTGGCCGTTGGATCCGAGCATCACCCTGCCTCAACCCTCCGCGCCCACCTACGCACCGCGCATTCGCGACGTGCCGATCGATGTTTATGTCACCGAGGGTCAAACCGGTCGTTTCATGCTGGGAGGGTCGGTCAACAGCGATCTCGGCGTCATGGGAAATATCACCATCGAGGAACGCAATTTCGACCTCTTCGGTTTCCCGCGTCGTCCGGGCGACCTTTTCAACGGTGCCTTTCGCGGCGGCGGCCAGAATTTTCGTCTGGAGCTTGTCCCAGGCAACCAGGTACAACGCTACACCGTCAATTGGACGCAGCCCAACCTCTTCGGCTACTCTCCCTTCAGCCTGGCGGTGGGCGGCTTCCTCTTCTCGCGTTTCTATCGAGATTGGAATGAAGAGCGGCTCGGTGGTCGGGTGATGGTCGGTTATGAAGTATCGCCCGACCTTTCGTTGTCGACCGAAATCCGCGCGGAAGATGTCGACATCTCGGATCCGCGGGTGGCCGGGGTACCACAACTCGAACGCGTGCTCGGCAGCAGCGACCTCTACACGGGGCGTGTCAGCTTGATTCATTCGACGCGCGATAGCCCTTTCCTACCGACGGAAGGCCATTATCTCGAATTGATCTACGACCAAGGCTTCGGCGAATTCGATTTCCCGCGCGGCCAGGTCAACTTTAGTCGTTACTTCCTCATCCGGCAGCGGCCGGACACCACCGGCCGACAGACGTTGACTTCCAACTGGCGGCTGGGTTTCAGCGGCGCGGATACACCGATCTTTGAAAACTTTTTCGCCGGTGGATTTTCGACGATGCGCGGCTTTCGCTTCCGCGGCGCCAGCCCTGTCGAGTCCGATGTACAGGTCGGCGGTCGCTTTCAATTTCTCGGAAGCCTCGAGTATATGTTCCCGTTGACGGCCGACGATATGATCCGGATGGTGACCTTCATCGATTATGGAACCATCGAGCAAGACATCGAGTTCGACTGGAAAAATTTCCGAGCGGCGCCTGGTCTCGGCTTGCGGATCGCGGTCCCGGCGATGGGGCCTGCGCCACTGGCTTTCGATTTCGCTTTCCCGGTGCTCGATGCGGCCGGCGACCAGCGTCAGGTCTTCAGTTTCTCCATGGGGCTGACCCGATAAACAATGTCCACCGCTTTCGCCGTCGATCTCTCGATCTATGCCGGTCCGCTGGACCTGCTGTGGTATCTGGTTCGACGCGAGGAATTGGATATTTCCCAGGTTTCGCTGGCGAAGATTACCGCGCAGTACCTTGATTTCCTGGAGATTATCCAAGCCATCGATATCGATGCGACGGCCGACTTCCTCGAACCGGTCGGCCTGCTGCTGGAAATGAAGGCCAAGCAGGTCATCCCGACGCCGGTGGAAGCCATCGAGACGGAAGAAGTGGCCCTGGATGATCCAGCCGAACTGCTGGTACAGCGACTGGTCCAGTACAAGCGTTACCGCGATGTGGCGTCGATCCTGGATGAACAGAGTCAAACCTGGCAGTTGCGGTATACTCGCCAGGCGGATGACCGCCCTCTGCGGCGAACAAGTCCTCCGGAACGAGTCATCGCCAGGATCGAAATCTGGGACTTGGTCAGCGCCTTCGGGCGGATCCTTCGCGAACGACAACCAGCCCCAGCCTCGCAGGTAATCTACGATGAGACGCCGATCCACGAGTACATGAAGGCCATCCATCGCGAGGTCAAGCAACGAGGATCGATCGAGTTGCAGGCGTTGTTCCATCCGGGACAACACAAGAGCACCCTGGTCGGGATGTTCCTCGCGACCTTGGAGTTGACCCGGCATCACGGGGTGCACGCCGAACAGACCGGTTATGATGGTCCGGTCTGGCTGACGGCTGGTGAAGACTTCACCGACGATTTGCAGGTGGCCGAAGTCGAAAACCTGCGGGCGGAAATGATCGAGCAGTCGAACATGCCGGTACGGCCGCGCTGAGCCGCTGCGGCGGCGAAGCGCAACCGGTTCGCCGGCGGCGAGTGGCAACCGCAGCCATCGCGGCCGAGGCCCACAGGTGAGGACGCAGCGTTCAAGCCTCGCTGGTGGCTGTCGGCTGGAGCAGTTTCAGGAGCACCGCGCGGAGGTCTCGCACTTTGAGGGGCATCGGGATCAAAACGTGCCGCTGGTCGCGTTTGGCCGAACGGATGATCTGCTGCTGTTTGGGATCGACCAGCATCACACACGGAACATGAGCCGTCCCCTCATCGGCTGCCAGACGATTGAAAGCGTCCAGGGCTTGGATACTCATATCGGTGGCTCCGAGCACCACGCAGTCGGCGGCGCGGGAATCGTCCTGGAAACGCGCCAGGGCGCGTTGGGGATCGCTGAAGACCAACACCCGGTAGCCGCGGCTCTTCAGCTTTTCCCGGAGCAAATCCTGTAGTTCCATCCGACTTTCGATGACCATCACCGTCTTCCCCAGACCTTCCTTGGCCGCTTCGGCATCCACCACCACAGCCTTGTGGCCGGCGACTTTTTCTTCGACCTGCCCCGCTTCCAACTTGGGCAGCAGCGCCTGAACGTCGGCTAGCATGACTCCAGGGCTGGGGTAACGTTTCTCCGGATCGAACTCCAGGGCCCGGTTGCAGATAGCGCCTACCGACGGTGGCAGGTCGGGCACCAACGAACCGATCGATGGGATCGAGGTAAAGCGAGCGACATTCAAGCGGGCCACGCGATCGCGAGTCTCACTCATCGGCGGCTCGCCGGTGATAATATGCTGCATGATCACCCCGACAAAAAAGATGTCGCTGCGGGGATCGCCGCGGCGTACCCCGGTGGCCCGCTCGAGCGTGGCATAGTCGATAGCGCGAGCGCTGGGACAATCGGCCAGCGCCTCGGGCGAGGAAGCATCGGCGATCGCCGCCAGACCGAAGTCGACCAGTTTGCAACGCCCGATCGAAGTGACCAGGACGTTGGAGAGCTTCAGGTCGCGATGGGTGATGCCGCGTTGCATGGCGAAGTCCAAGCCGGTACAGATATCCTGAACGGCTTTGAGAGCCTCGATCGGGCTGAAGCGCTTGCGTATTTTCAATAGCTCGCGCAGGGTCTCCCCTTCGACGAACTCCATCACCAGATACGGGGTTCGCGGATCATTCACGATCTCATAGATGGTGACGATGTTGGGATGGCGAAGCTGCAGCCCCATCCGCCCTTCGCGGAGGAACTGCTCGACCTGCTCGACCTGCTCGCGATGCCGTCGACGCAGGACCTTGATCGCTACCACCCGCCCGGTTTGACTATGAACCGCGCGAAAGACCCGGGCAAAAGTCCCCGCCCCAATCATGTACAGTACCTTGTATGGCCCGTAGAAGTAGCCGAGCAATTCGCCGGTGAGGACCCGGTCCAACTGATAATTGGTGACGACTTCCTTGCGGAGGAGCAGGGTTTTGAACTCCTCCAGTTCGGACTTGCTGCCGCGCATTTCCGCCCAGACCGCATCCAGTTGGTAGGAGGTGGCCAGGCCAAGTTCCACAATGCGTTGAGCAAGCGAGGTTGGTGTAAATTCCATGACCTCAGTTCCCCACTGTCGGCTTCATAGTGTTCGTCGCGAAGATCAATCTAGTATAACTCAACCTGCCCAGCTGTCTCGGCAAGGAAGCTAGCCGAGCCACAGGTAAAAACGAACCGGGCGATGATGCAGTCGCTGCGTCGGTAGACTGCACCATCGCCCGGAGTCGGAGAGTTCTCATGGAACAGGCCCAGGTCAGCTTGGCGAAACTGGCTTGAGGCCTTGAGCGTTCCGATGAGAGCGAGGAGTATCGTGAGTTTACTCGAGGGTCGGCCCGGACGATTCATCGCGATGGTCCTGATCGTTACCATCGCCTTCGCCCGTCCATTCCCGGAGCTGTTGCTGGTAGCCGTCGCGTTCGCGACGCGTCGCTTCCAAATCAAAGACGAGATACTTCATGTCCAGCCGGAGTTGGCCGAGCGCTTCCTGAACCAACTGCAGGATCTTGCGGCGTCGATTGGTGCTTTCCACCACGCGTTGGAAAGCTGGCAACAGGACGACCCGTTGGGCGGCCGGAAGCGAATCGATGGCTCGCTGCAGTTCAGCCAACTCAACGGGAGCATCGTTCACAAGTTGCTCGGTAGATCGGGCGGCGGCACTCATCGTTGGCTTCTCCTAAGGCAGTGGATTGACGGGTTAAGCTGATTGGCTTGCTGATGCCTGACAACAAAAGCAGCCACCGTGCCGCATCGAAGTCTGAGTCTTCACCATGCACCCTAAATGTATACATGTCAAAGACTTAGGAAAACCCTCCTAAATGCTACAAATTTCCTGAGCGATCCAAGCTGTGGTTTTTTTACCACAGGATCGATCTAGCATTTTGCACGTAAACCTTGCTACAAGAACAACTTAGACTGACAGCCCCCGGTCGATTCCCCAACGTGGCACCAACGCCACCGAATGTTGACGCAATTCGACATTTTTCATGTTTTCTCTCAAGTACCTCCAACAGTCGATTCAAAGCTCAGGCGTCCCCCGCTTGAGCCTTTTCCTGACGATCGCCACCCTTTGCGCGATCGGCAATGTCGCTGTGGTCTGGGGACAGTGGCGGGATGACTTTGAGGCGGGGCCTCCGCGTTGGCTGCTGTGGCGGGATGACGCCAGCGCCCGGGTGTTGCAGAGCCAGCGGATCACCCTCTTGCCTCACTCCGGACTGGCTTCGGAAATGATCGAATTCCGCACCGGGTTCCAGGGGACCTACGTCCATCTGGTCTATCCGCTCCGCGAGCGGTTGGCGGTGATCGATGAACTGCGCTGCAGCCTGTGGTTACGAGCTGCCGCCAGCGGGATGCGGGTGTCCCTGCGGGTTGTCTTTCCCAGGACGGCGCATCCGGCTACGCAGACACCGCTAACCACGCTCGTGATGGGCACAGCCAGCTCGGGTGGCGGGCAGTGGTCGATGGTCGAGGTAAGAAACCCGGTCGCCTTGCTGGAAGCGCAGCGCCGCGTGCTGCGGGCGCAGTACGGTCCGGCGACCGATCTGCGCGAAGCCTACGTCGATGCCATCGTCCTCGACGTCTATAACGGTCCAGGGGATACCAAACTGCAGATCGATGATTTGGCGATCGACGGGATGATCGATGTTACCCTCAGCGTCAGCGAGGAGGCGACCGAGCGGCAGCGGGCGACGAACGTCGAACGCAGCGAAGAGGAAGTGGCCCTGGAGATCGCCGAAAGGGCGCGGGATTTACGGGCCTCAGTCCCGCGCTGGCTACAGTATCGCGGCGAAAGCCTCGATTGGTTGGCAACGCTTGGTTTCAATGGAATTGTCATCGATGAATCGCCGACGCAGGAACTGCTGAACGAAGCTCAACGTTTGCAACTGGCGGTGATCGCCCCCCCCCCCTCGATCCTACCACCGATGGAGGATTGGGAGCTCTGGCAGACCGTCCAAGGCTGGAGTCTTGGTTGGGCTTTGGACCATACCCATCTGGATGAAGCTCGCGACACCACCACCCGTTTGAATCGTCTACCAGCTATGTTGCGGCGTCCGACGCTGGCGGAAGCCATGGAGTCCCATGGCCCTTTTGCCCGGCTGGTCGATCTGCTGGCTATCCCGATTCCGTTGCCGACGACCATCCGCAACCACGATCAAGCCGAACAGATGCTGCGGAGTCAGATCTCGATATCTCAGGGCCGAAGCTTACCGTTGACCTCGATCACCATCGAGCAACTCGAACAGTGGCATCTGCAGCGCGAGCAACTCGCCCGCGCAATCGGTTCCAATGCATGGATCCTCGACGGCTATGACCTCGGGCAGGCCCGATTGCAGTTGATGCGTGGCGTGGGCCACGGAGCCCGCGGTTGGTATTTTCGCTCCCTTTCACCGCTCGATGGTACCGATCGCGTCCAACTCCTGCGGGCCGATAGCCTGAGGGCTTTAAACGCGGAACTGCAGTTGATTGCACCCTGGATCCAGGGTGGTGAACCGGCGACCCGTATCGCGGTCGATCCCACCACCGGTTACCTGGCTTACCATATCCCGATGCCGCGTTCGCAGTTGATCCTGCTGATGGCCCACGGCGAGGCGGACGCGCAGGTCGTTCCATCCACCAATCTTCCACTGTTGCCTCTGAATCTGCCCCGTTCGCAGCAAACCACCCAGGCCTATCGGATCAGCCGCGGGACTCTCGAATCGTTACCGATGCAACCGTCGACCGAAGGCTGGAGCTTGAGCATCCCCAACCCAAGCTCGGTGGAGTTCGTCGTCGTCACGGAAGATCCTCGCGCCATCTCCTACTTGCAAACGCGTCTGGCGGAACTAGCCCCAACGGTTGCCGAGTCGCGACTGGCGATCGCCGAGCAATCGCTGCAATTAGCGCAAATGGCTCTGGTGGCCGAACAGATTCCGGAACGCGATCCGGTGTGGGAGGAAGTAAACCTTGCCCGGTCAAGCCTCCGCGGAGCCCAGCAATTCCTTGGCCGCGGCGATCTGTTGCGATGTTTGGCCAATGCCGATGCCGCCACGGCCGCGGCCGATCGCTTGACCCTCCTCTCCTGGGAAAGGGCGAGAACCCAATTCCCCAGCATCAATTCATCGCCTTGGCTGGCTTCGCGTCTTAGCCTACCGTTGCATTGGGAACTCGATCGCGTGCTGCGTGAACGGACTTGGGAGCCACTCGCCCTTCCGCAAGGCGACTTCAGCGACATGAAGACGATGATCGCCGCCGGCTGGACCTTCGACCGCCGTTTGGAAGACCGCGTTGAAAGCCAAGCACAAATCATCAGTGGCAGCGGTCCCGAAGGTTCGTCGGCCCTGCAGCTTGCTGCGGTCACCAAGGATCGTTCGCTTTTGCCCGGCGGCTATGCCGGCGCTTCCTTGCGAATCGGCAGCCCTATCTTGCCCGCCCCCTCGGGATCGATGATCCATATCCAGGGGCTGGTACGCGTCCTGCAAGACGGGCAGCAACCCCAAGCCGGCCTGTTGGTCTACGATGACTTCGGCGGGCCTGCCCTGGGGCAACTGATCGACGCCCGCGGCGGTGATGCCAACACGTGGCAACGCATCGATTTATACCGATTGGCTACCCAGGCCGACGGTGATCGCCTCTATCTAGAGTTGCGCGGTCAAGTCCAGGTCATGGTGGCCGAACTCACCGCCGAATTCCTGATGCCCAGCCCTTCCTCCAGTTATCCGACCCGCGCCCTTTCGGAGTTGGAACGCTAACCGGTTATCCCCGGCAACCCGCGGGTTGCTCGCAATTGGCGGCTGGAACGCTCCGGGTGGCCAACGGCGGTGAACCGATGGTCGTCGGCGCGCTTGCCCGCGGTGGGGTCGCTCAGCGCTGCCCCGCCTCCTCGGCTTCCAAACGACGGATGTAGTTAGCGAAGTCGTTATCTTCACCGTAGAGCAGCGAGGGGAGAGCGGTACGAAAGTCGTCTCGACGACACCACTCGCGCATAAAATCATCCCAGGAATGCCAGCGGCGGCGCTGCTGGGGGCTCATCTGCTCGTTGTAGGCGGTCAGGTAAGCCCGTTCAAATAGCGAGATGAGAATTTCGAACAAAACCGTCATCCGCTCCTGCTGCTCCTCCGTCAGGTTCGGGGTTGCGGTCTGCGTCCGTAACTTGAGATCAGGATTGCGCAGCACCAGTTTCAGAAAATCGATGTAGGCATCCGAGAGCAGTTGATAGACTTCGGCATCTTCGTTATCGCGTTCCTTCCGATGCTCGAGGGCGAAGGTATAAATCGCCAGCGGCAAGCCGAAAACGGTAACGATGTTGGCCAGCAACTGCCAGATATCCATCAGCGACATGGTTAGCGACTCCCGAGGTAGTGAGCGGATACGCCAGCCGCCGGCGACGACGGCCAGCCAGCGGAGGCAAGGTCGCCAATGGCTGTTTGAGCGTAGCACCGAAATACTTCGACAGCGACGACTCGATTAAGGCAAGCCTGGCGACGCCTCCAGGAATTGCCGGATCGACAGGTGGATCGATTCGATGCTCCCCCTGGCATCGACTACCAAAGTTCGCTGGCTGGCTCGAGGAAGTTGCGAGAGGAAGCCTTGCCGCACCGCTTGAAAATAACTCAAGCCGCGCTTCTCCAGACGATCAGGGTTCGTCCCTAAACGTTGCCAGGCCAAACCAGCGTCGAGATCCAGCAGGATGGTCACGTCGGGCCGGACCCCTTGGATCGCAGCCTCGCCGATTTGCCATAGCATTTCGACATCCAACCCGCCGGCGCAGCCTTGGTAGACGACGTTCGCCAACAGATAACGATCGCAAAGGACGATCTTCCCCGCTTGCAAGGCTGGCCGGACCTGTTCGTCGACCAATTGGGCGCGAGCGGCCATATACAGCAACATCTCCGCCCGCAGGCAAAGGCTGATATCTTCACGATGCAACAAGAGCTCACGGATAGCTTCCCCCAAGCGGGTCGCCCCCGGATCGCGGAGACAAACGACGTCTTGCGATTGCTGTCGGAACCGCTCTCGCAGCAAGTCGATCTGTGTCGATTTGCCAGCGCCATCGATGCCATCAAAAGAAATGAACATAAGCTTGGTATCCGTAGTCAACGTCCCACCTCGCGTCCGAGTCACCGATACTCACGGCGATGGATGAAGGTTGGAAGATCATCGCGATGAACGGCACGTGTTGGCCGGCTAACTCGCCTTCCAACGATGCCTGCCCAGATTGGCGGTCACGATCTCCACCTGGCCCGAACGAGCGGTGGGCAGGATGGCCAGGATAGCCGTCTCCGGATGCTTTTGACAATAGGCGATCGCGGCGTCTATCCCCAGGACGTACAGCCCGGTTGCCAGGGCATCGGCATAGGTGGCCGAGGGATGCAGGACGGTGATGCTGAGCATCCCCGAGGCAGGCCAACCGGTGCGGGGATCGATGATATGCCCGTAACGTTTACCGTTGTAGTAGAAGAATTGATTGGCAGGCCCGCTGGTCCCCAGGGCCGTATCGAACAAAGTTAATTCCCCCAGTTGCAGCCGTGGTTGCTCGGGATGATTGACCGCCACCCGCCAACCTTCCTGCGAATCGATATCCCAGCGGTGACCGGCAGCCAACACGCTGCTTTTACCGCCATGAATCAAGAAATCGGTGATACCGCGACGCTGAAAAAAGCCGGCCGCTTGATCCAAAGCATACCCCTTACCGATCCCCCCCGAATTGATTTTCAGCCCTGGACGCAGGTAGCGAACCGTGGCTGCCTCGGGTTGGAAATCGATAAAACGCGTCCCGACCCGTTCCAATGCCTCCGCGATTTGCTCCGGACTCGGCATCCGTCCCTGCCGCTGCGCAAAGCCCCAGGTCTCGCTGAGGGCAGCGGCGGTGATATCGAAGCCGCCTTCGGTTTCCTGATGAATCCGCAACCCCAGTTGAAGCAGTTCGGCCACTTCCGAGGAAAGGCGCTGCGGTCCCTGATAAGCCAAACGATTGACCTGACTGAGCTCGCTGTCAGGTAGATAGACACTCAGTTTTTGCTCGAGCCACTCGATGCGGTTGAGCGCCTCCATGGCGGCATCTCCGGCGTGGCTGGGATACCCCGCATTCAGGAGTACTTCAAATTGACAGGCCATCAGAAAACGACCGATTTGCAGTAGATGGCAAGGAATGCGATCGGTCATACGCAAGCTTTCGAAATAGCCTATAATCCTCGCGTGGAGTTGTTTCGCCTCGGGCCGGTTGGCACCCGTCGGCACGTATCCTCCTGCGCGTTCCAAGAATACCCGATCATGCCGAAGCGAACAGCCTTCCCCCTTACCTGCGCCTCGATCAGCGGCTTGGTTTTTTCGCTTTTCCTCGGGCTGTCAGCACTATTGCCCGTAGCTAGCCATGGTCAGCAACTACGCCGCAAACCTAGCCGGGTGCCTCCCCCAAATTTTCAGCCTCGGGAGTTTGACGGTGTTTTCTTCGAGGATGTGACAGGGCAGTTGGTCGGCAAACCGACGGCGCGGTCGCCGGCAGGGGCTCCTCCGGCCGTTACCAGCCTGCCTGGCCAGGTCCCGATCGCCACCGCTCCCGGCGAGCAGGGAAGCAATCTCTGGAAGGAGAGGATCTCCGGTCAATCGCTGGAAGACCTCGTCAAGGAGGGAAAACGTCGGTTGGATGGGATCGTCACGACACCCGCCAAATTTTCCGCCGGAGGCTACAAAGAGGCCCGGCGCGAGTTTACCCTGTTGACGATCCTCTTCGCGACCATCGAACAATACCCGGAAGAGGTCCGCTGGAAAAGCTCGGCCTCGATCGCTCGCAGTCGCTTCGGGCGGATGGCGGCCAATGCCAAAGTTGGGACGGCCCCCGCCTACCAGGAAGCCAAGTTACGCATGGAAGACTTGAATTCCCTCCTCAAAGGCACGGCCTTGACCGATACTGCGCCGCCGGTAGAAATACTTTGGGGGGAGTTGATCGATCGTGTTCCCAGCATGCAGATCCTCGAATGGGCCCTCCGCGAGCAACTGAATCCCAAGGTCGCCTCGGAATCCGAATTCAAGTCGCAGGTAGAAGAAGTCTTGACCTACGCCGAGTTGATCGCCTTGATCGGCGAAACCATGCATCAACCCGGGATGGCCGATGCCGATGACGAGGAATACAAGAACTGGACCATGAAGATGGTCGCCGAGGCAACCCGGATTCGAGAGGCCGTGCAACTGGATAATCCGACCATGGCTCGCGAAGCTGCCGGACAACTCGACCAAGCCTGCAACGGTTGTCACAACACCTTCCGCTAACATCGGCCCGAGGCTTATGGGAATCCGTTTCAAGTGCCATCATTGCCAGGCATCGCTCAACATCAAGGATGAACTGCGGAACAAACGAGGCGTTTGTCCGAACTGCCAAAGGAAGTTCCGCATTCCTTCCCAAAGCCAAGACTTTTCGATTCCCCTCGAAGAGCTGGGATCGGGGCAAGAGGTTGGGCAGCCGAAGGCAGAACCGGGCTCGCTCCGCCCAGTACCCGCCACCACGTCTCTCCCCACCCAGCCAACGGCTAGCGCCAGGATCCTTCAGCCAACGACCATTTCGGCATCCGGTGTCCAGGCTACGATTAGCCAGCCGACCAAGCCGCCCCTGCCCCAACGGCAGGCTGGCCTCGCGACTTCCAAGGCCAAGCCTCCGGAAGATCCTCCCCGCCCGGCGATGGCTCTCCCCTCGGCTGCGTCCCCTCAGGCGAGCGATGAAGCTTGGTATATCGTCCGTCCGCCCAGCGGTGGTGAGTATGGCCCGGCCTCGCATGCGACCGTCGAAGCCTGGATTTCGCAGCGTCGGATAACCGCCGACACCCAGGTCTGCAAGGTCGGCACGACGGAATGGAAAAACGCAAAAGAGGTGTTCCTCCGACGGTTCCTTTTCCCCTCGTAGGCCAGGAAAGCTCTCCGATGCCCCCGCCGCTTCACCCCAAACCGTTCCTCTGGCTGGCCTTGTCTATCGGTTGGATGCCACTCATCCTTACGGCGTACGGGGCGGAGCGTCCGAACATCGTGTTGGTGGTTGCGGACGATCTCGGTTACAGCGATCTCGCCTGTTTTGGTTCCACCATCGCTCAGACCCCCGCCTTCGACCGCTTCGCCGCCGAAGGGATGAAGCTGACCGCCTGCTACGCCGGGCATGCCAATTGTTCGCCGTCGCGGGCTGCCTTGATGACCGGACGCACCCCGATGCGCGCAGGGATTCGCAGCGCTATCCCCCTCGGGTCACCCATGCATCTGCGGCGTCAGGAAGTTACGGTCGCCAAGCTACTGCAGCAGGCGGGCTATGCCACTGCCCATATCGGCAAATGGCATCTCAATGGTCTCTTCAACGATGAGCGACAGCCGCAACCTGATGCTCATGGCTTCGATCACTACTATTCCACTCAAAACAATGCCCTACCCAACCATCGACAGCCCAGCAATTTCGTCCGCAACGGCCGAGCGGTGGGGCCTACCACGGGCTTTGCCGGTGCAGTAGTAACCGACGAAGCTATCCGATGGCTGCAGGCCGATCGGCCTGCCGATAAGCCTTTCTTCCTGTATGTGTGTTTTCATGAACCTCATGAGCCGATCGCGACCGATCCTGCCTATGCCCGCATCTATCCGTCCGCGGACCCTAGCTATTCCGCCTATTACGGCAACATCTCGCAGTTGGATGCCGCCTTCGGTCGTCTGATGCAGGCCCTCGACGCCATGCAACTTCGGGATAACACCTGGGTGATGTTCACTAGCGACAATGGACCAGCTATCACCAGCCAGCACCCGCATGGCTCGGCCGCTCCCTTGCGTGGAAAAAAAGGAATGCTTTGGGAAGGGGGGATCCGGGTACCGGGAATCATCCGCTGGCCGTCGGCCATCGCGGCCCGACAGGTTAGCGACACTCCGGTTAGCGGTGTCGACTTCTTGCCGACGGCTTGTGAATTAGCGGGTATTCGACTGCCGTCGGGACTTGAGTTGGACGGGACCAGCCTCGTGCCGCTCTTCCGCGGTCAACCGCTCGCTCGTGCGAAGCCGCTGTACTGGCATTTCCATCGAGCCGCCGAAGAGCCCAAAGTCGCCATGCGGTTGGGTGACTGGAAGATCTTGGCGGGCTTCACCCCTGGCTTTGTTTCCCGCAGCTCGAACATTGACCGCGAGTCTGAGCGAGAGGTGAAGCAGGCGCAACTCGGTCGCTGCTATCTTTTCAATCTTCGCCAGGATATCGGTGAAACAACCGACCTGGCTGCCAGCCAGCCGCAGCGACTGGCGGAGATGAAAGCCACCTTGCAGGAGATGTTTGCCGAGGTGCAAACCGAAACGCCGCTCTGGCCTTTTTACATCAATGACAACGCCGAAGGAAAGCTGATCGTCTGGCCGGATTACGTGCGAAAGCGATCGAGTCAAGCCGCCCCTCGCGTCCGTCCCGAGTAACCGACGCCAGGCTCTTCTTCCCGGCCCCAGCTACGGCTCGCGTTGCTTGTGTCGCTGCCTGAGGGAAGGACGATGGCGCGTTTACCCTTGGAGAGATTGGGATCTGCCATGCTTTTTTTTCAGAAACGACTCGCCAGTTTCGCCTACGCCTTCCGTGGTCTATGGCAGATCGTTCGACACCAGGCCAACATGCAGCTGCATCTGATGGCAGCGGTGGCGGTGCTTGGGCTGGGGGCCTACCTTGGCCTGGCGTGCTTCGAGTGGTCGTTGCTCGTTCTAGCTATCGGACTGGTCGTTACCGCCGAAGCCCTCAACACTGCCCTGGAAACCCTGGGGGATGCGATCACTCAGGAATCGCATCCACTGGTCGGTCAGGCCAAGGATATGGCGGCGGCCGGCGTCTTGTTGGCCGCGATCACCGCCGCCGTTATCGGAGCCTTGGTCTTTATCCCGCACCTTGGTCGCTGGTGATCGGCGACGGTCGGTAGCCACCGTAGCTGGTCGCCGTTCAAACCATCCACTGCTCCTGGAGCTCGATGGCTTGCGGCGGTCGCCCATGTTCATAGAGCGACCACATGACATCGTAGGCGATCTCTAATTTCCGGGCGAAGGCCTTGCCGTCGAAGCTGGGATGAACCGGCACCAGCCGCCGCAACCGATTTTTGAGATCGGCCAATTTTCCCGGTACGGTCGCTAATTCCAAGGCCTTGATGGCATAGTCTTCGAGCGAGTAGGTAATCAATTCGTCCAAGCCCAACGAATGCAATAGGCTGCCAGCGACGCGCGACGGGAACGTCTCGCCAACGCAGGTCACCAGCGGTACCCCCATCCGCAGCGACAAGCTGGCAGTGGCATGGGCATTGTAGGGAAAGGTGTCGAGGAAGAGATCGACCAACTGGTGCCGGGCCGCATGCAAAGGCATCTCCACCGACGGGGCAAAGATCAACCGCCCTGGATCGACCTCGCGAGCCGCCGCCTCACAACGGAGATGGATATTTGTCCGCTCCCCCCAATCGCGTAGCCACAGCACGGCCTGTGGCACCTCCCGCAGCAACCGCATCCATACATCGAACATCATCGGGGTGATTTTGTAGCTATTGTTGAAGCAACAGAAGACGAAAGCCTCATCCGGCAACTTGGCCTGCCGACGGGAAGGCATGGTCGGGTCGATCTCATACTGGCTATCGCTAACCAGGTAGGTCCCGGGTAAGTGGACCAACTTCTCTCGGAAGTACGGCTGTTGTCCGGCCGGGACGACGAACTTATCGACCAGGATATAGTCGATGAAGTCCGCCCCCATCGAACCGGGATAGCCGAGGTAATTGACTTGCAGCGGCGCTGGTCGTTGGGCGATGACCACGGTCCGCGATTCTCCGGTATACCCCTGCAGATCAACGAGAATGTCGATCTCATCCTCAGCGATCAATTCGGCCGCTTCCCCATCGGTCAGGTGGACAAGATCGTGAAAGATATCGAAGCCCCTGGCGATGCGCTGCCGAACACTACTCCCATCATCAGGTCCGTAGGAATAACCGATGACCTCGAAGCGTTGACGATCGTGAGCCGCAAACAATTCGGCCACCGCATAAGCGACCGGGTGCATGTGAAAGTCTTCCGACAGATAGCCGATACGCAATCTCGGCGGACGACGGCGCACCGGCCGTCGAGGAAGGTTGAGGGGATGCTTGCGGCTGGTGGCAACAATTTTTCCAGTCCACTTTTCGGCGCATCGCAGTTGCTGCGCGGGTGTCGTCGGCCCGGGTAACCCCAAGAAGGCGAACGGCGCCACAGGATCACGAAAACTATCGGGAGCATTCCCCTCGACGGCAGCAATGACCTGGTCGGTCAATCCTTGAATACGCGGCCAATCGCAATGCCGCTGCAGCCCCCAGAGGAGTGAAGCGGCCGAGTTCCCGACTTCCGGCGAAAGTGCATAGCGATGTTCGCAAGCCGCCAGCGCCGCCTCATATCGCTGTAATTTCCGGAGAGCGATCGCGTAGTTGTAATAGACGTCCGAGGCCTTGGGAGCCGCCTTGAGGACAGTTTCGTAGCGTTCGACAGCAGCGGTGTAATCGCCTAAACGTTGATAGGCATTGCCCTGGTTGTAGATAGCCTCCCAGTAATCGGGCTGCAGTTGGATCGCGCGCTCGTGCGCCACCACAGCTTCCGCATAACGCCCCACTTCGGCGTAGAGCAACCCGAGGTTGTTGTGGAAGGCGGCCTGTTCGGGAGCCCGCGCGATCGCTTGCTGGTAGGCAGCAATCGCCTCGTCCCACTCCCCCAAGGCTTGAAGGGTTGCTCCGACGTTGTTCCAGCCGCTCGGATCGTCCGGCTCCAGCGCGAGTGCCTGCCGATAGGCCAGCAAGGCTTTCGGCAAATCCTGGCGCATCCGCCAAGCATGCCCCGACTGGGTGTGGAGTTCGGCGATGTGCGGCGCCAGGCAGATCGCCTGCGCCAAGGACCGGCAGGCCTCCTCGAAAAGCTCGGCTTCGACTTCAGCCACCCCTTTCCAGTACCAGGCTTCGATAGCGGTCGGTTGAGCCGCCACCAATTCACGATAGCCGACCAAGGCCTCCTGCAACCGCCCCGCCTGATGCCATCGCTTCACGCTTTCAAGGTTCAAGGCTTGCGGTGGAAGGTTATTCATGCGGAATTTTTACAACTGGCTGCGGGTAATTCACAATACCGCGATTGGAAAAAGATGGGATAATTGGAAGGTCGTCGGCGACATTGGTAACTATCCATTGTGATGGAATTGTAATTCATGCACCGTTTCCCTTGGCGTTGGCCTTCCTCTTTTTCTTGGTTGGGCGGCTGGCTCGGGCTAGTCAGCTGGTCGGTGGCAGCGGAGCGGCCGGTCGATTTCAATCGGGATGTCCGACCGATCTTGAGCGAGTATTGTTTCGCCTGCCATGGCTTCGATGAGCATGGGCGTCAAGCCGACCTCCGCTTGGACCAGGCGGAATCGGCCTTGGCAGATCGCGGCGGAAACTTTGCTATCGTCCCAGGCAAGGTCGAGCAAAGTGAAGTCTGGCGACGGATTGTCAGCCAGGATCCGGAGGAAGTCATGCCCCCGCCGAAAGCTCATGAGCCGCTGGCCGAAGCCGACAAGGCCATCCTGAGGCGATGGATCGAAGAAGGGGCGGTCTATGCCGGACACTGGTCCTTCATCCCCCCGCAGCAGATGGCGGTGGCAGGCATCCAACGCGCCAGCCAGGCCATCGATCACTTCGTCAAGCAACGACTGGCCGAAGAAGGCTGGGAGCTCTCGCCGTCGGCCGATAAGGCCACCCTCTACCGCCGGTTGTCGCTCGACCTGACCGGCCTCCCGCCCAGCGGTCAGGAAGTTCAAGCCTTTCTTGCCGATGATTCGGAAGACGCCTATGAGAAGGCAGTGGATCGGTTCCTGTCCCAGCCGCATTTCGGCGAACGCCTAGCACTCGATTGGATGGATGCAGCCCGCTACGCTGATACCAATGGTTTTTCTATCGATGGCGGCCGCCACCTTTGGCTGTGGCGAGACTGGGTCATTCAAGCCTTCAACGACAACCTTCCCTACGACCGATTCTTGCTGGAGCAGGTGGCTGGCGACCTGTTGCCGAACGCCACCGACGCGCAGAAGATCGCCACCGGATTTCAGCGTAACAACATGGTGACGCATGAGGGAGGTACGATCCCGGCCGAGAACCTGACCAATTACAACGCAGATCGGGTCAAGACCTTTGGCGAAGCGATCCTGGGATTGACCTTGGCCTGTGCTCAATGCCACGACCATAAATTCGACCCGATCTCGCAGCGCGAATACTATCAACTCTTCGCATACTTCAATACCCTCAGCGATCAAGGCTTGGATGGGAACGCGGGTGTCAATCCGGCTCCCAGTATCACCACCCATACCGTCCTCAAGACTGAGGAGCGAGGAGAACTCGCAGCCCGCATCGCCGCCATAGAAACATCGCTTGCCAAAGTACAGCCCACGATCCTTGAAGCTTGGGAAAGCCGCCAGCAACGCCGCTTGGCCGCGCGTGGACGCCAACTGCAAACCTATCCGGTGCGCGTCCTGAAGATCTCGACTCCCAATCGCGGAGCCGGCTTCGAAATCGAAGATGAGCAGCGGGTACGCTTGAATGCCCCCGGCGCCATGGGAGCTTTCGATATCTCCGTCGAATTGCCGGCGATGGAACAACCGATGACTGGCCTTCGGGTCATTTTCTATCCAGTCGCCGAGTTGCCAGGGGGAGGTTGGGGATATGGCCCGGATACCTCGAATGCCCGGACGAGGCGAACGCCGCCTGCCAAATCCACGGCGAAAGCCAATGCCGCTGGTGAAAAACCCGCCGGTGATGGGACGGCAACGTCCGCGCCGGCCGCCAAAGGGACCTTCATGCTGACGGCGCTTGCGGCCACCGTTGATCGTTTGGCTGGCGATCAAGTCAATCTCTTCAAATTACAGCGATTCGCCCAAGTTACCGCTAACTCCTGGGACCCACAGCATCCGGCCGCCGGCTGCCTCGACCCGCGCAACGAAAGCGGATGGTCGCCCAACCCGGAGAGCGAAGGACCAGTGCACCTGACCGCGACGCTTGCCGAAGCGGTGGACTCGCGGCAAACACCCTTCATGACGGTCCAATTGAATTTCGGCCATGGGCGAAGCCTCATCCCGCAACTGATGGAAATCCAAGCGATCACTGGTACCGACGATGGTACCGACTTAAGCGAGGAGATCCTCGAGTTGTTGCGGGTCCCGTCGGCGGCGCGGTCCCAAGATCAACTGCAGCAGCTTTGGCAGTACTGCGCAGCGCAAGCCGAAGAACTGTCAAGCCTGCGGACAGAACTCGGCAATTTGCGGGAACGTTTGTCCGTGCTCAGCGATAGCTTCACCACCATGGTCATGGATGTAGCCGCCAAGCCGCGCGAGACCTTTATCCTGACCCGAGGTGATTACGCCCAACCGGGTGAAAAAGTCACCGCCGGCACTCCGGCGGTGCTACCGTCGCTTCCGGCAGGCAGCTCTCAAGACCGGTTAGGTTTGGGACAGTGGCTCATCGCCCGCGAACATCCGTTGACGGCTCGGGTGGCGGTCAATCGCTTCTGGAGATTGTTCTTCGGCACCGGTCTCGTCGGTACCGCCGCCGATTTCGGCTCTCAGGGGGAATGGCCGAGCCATCCCGAATTGCTGGATTGGCTAGCGGTGGACTTCATCGAGAGCGGCTGGGATGTCAAGGCACTGCTCAAGCAGATCGTCACCTCGGAAACGTATCGTCAGTCGTCGAAAGCTTCCAACGAACAGTTGGAACGAGACCCGCAAAATCGATGGCTTGGGCGGGGGTCGCGATTTCGCCTGCCGGCGGAACTGGTTCGCGACGCGGCCCTGAAGACCAGTGGCCTGCTGGTGCCGCGGATCGGTGGTCCAAGCGTCAATCCTTACATGCCGGGGGATCTCTGGCGCGAGGTCAGTCACTACGGGAGCACTCCGGCCACCTCCCAGACCTTTGTTCAGGATCATGGCGAGAAACTCTATCGACGGAGTTTATATACCTACTGGAAGCGAACCGCTCCACCACCCAACATGCTCGCCTTTGACGCTCCCAATCGCGAAGTCTGCACTATCGCCAGAGGGAACACGACCACCCCGCTCCAAGCCTTGGTCACCTTGAACGATGTCCAGTTCGTCGAAGCCGCCCGCGTCTTTGCGGCTCGCATCCTGGCTCAGGGCGGTCAAGATGACGAGCAGCGATTGGCCTGGGCCTTCCTGGAGGCCACCTCGCGTCCCATCGGCGATGACGAAGGGGCGGTCTTGCAAAGGACGCTGCGTCGAGCGTTGCAACACTTTGCCGAGCATCCAGGTTCTGCCGAGGCGTTGTTGTCGGTCGGTGAGTTTCCGCTCCCAGAGAACTATCGAAGTGCCGAACTCGCCGCCTGGACGGAACTGGCCAGCCTGCTGCTCAATCTCAGCGAAAGCCTGACCCGATCCTAAGTTCGCTGCTTCCTCCTTTTCCTGTTCCTGCCTTCGAACCGAGTTGCCTATCATGGATCCCCAGACACTTTTCCGCTCCGAGTTGGCGACACGCGAAGCCTTGCGGCGGACCTTCCTCGGCGATTCGCTCCGCGGACTAGGGCTCACAGCCCTCGGTTCGATGCTGGCCCAAGATATGGCCCAAGGCGCCTCGGCGAGCGTTTCTGCCCCCAAGCTGCCGCATTTCCTCCCCAAGGCCAAACGCGTTGTTTGCCTTTTCCAAAGCGGTGGTATGTCGCATGTCGATCTGTTCGACGACAAGCCGACGCTGCATGCATTCGCCGGAAAAGAAATCCCCCCCTCGATCAAAGGTACGCAACGCTTGACAGGAATGACTGCGGGGCAATCCGCCTATCCCGTGGTCCCGCCCCTCAAGCCGGGTAAGAAATGTGGCCAAAGCGGGATGTGGATCAGCGATCTGCTGCCGCATATCCAGGAGTTGGCCGACGACATCAGCCTGATCAAGACGCTCCACACCGAAGCTATCAATCATGACCCGGCCATCACCTACATGAATACCGGTAACCAGCAACCGGGCTACGCGAGTATGGGGGCCTGGGTCAGCTATGGCCTCGGTACAGAGAACGAGAACCTCCCCGCCTTCATCGCCATGGTCTCCCAAGGGACGGGAAAGAATCCCGGCCAACCGATCTTCTCACGCTTGTGGGGCAGCGGTTTCCTTCCTTCGTCACACCAGGGGGTTGGGCTACGGCCAGGTGCCAATCCAGTCCTCTACCTACAGAACCCGCCCGGCGTGGATACTCAGCAGCGCCGCTCGATGCTGGATGATCTCGGCGAACTGAATCGTCTCCGCGCTGCCGATCAGAATGATCCCGAGATCATGACCCGCATCCATGCTTATGAAATGGCTTACCGGATGCAGGCCTCGGTCCCGGAACTGACCGATATTCGGGACGAATCAGCCGAGACGCTGGCGGCCTACGGCCCCGAGGTGACTCGGCCAGGCAGCTATGCCGCCAACTGCCTGCTAGCCCGACGCCTGTTGGAACGCGATGTCCGTTTTGTCCAACTCTTCCATCGCGGCTGGGACCAGCATATTGCGATCTCCCGACAACTCCCCAACCAATGCCGCGACATCGACCAACCGACTGCGGCCTTGGTCAAAGACCTCAAACGGCTTGGCCTGCTGCAGGATACGCTGGTGGTTTTTGCCACCGAATTCGGTCGAACGGTCTTCAGTCAAGGAAAACTCGGGGATCCCGGGATGGGCCGCGACCATCACGGACGATGCTTCAGTGTCTGGCTGGCCGGGGGCGGCGTCCGAGGCGGGATGGAATACGGGGCGACCGATGATTTCTGCTACAACATCGCTGAGAAGCCGGTGCATTTGCGCGACCTGCACGCCACCATCTTGCATTGCCTGGGGATCGACCACCACCGTTTTAGCTTCAAGTTCCGCGGGCTCAATACGCGTTTGACAGGGGTCGAGGAAGCCCATGTGGTCACGGATATTCTGGCCTGAAACTTTTCACGGCCGCTTGCTTCACGGAACAGGTGTTCCGCCCACAACGCCGCCATCCTTGCAGGGCTCCAAGGTCGATGCCCGTTCGTCGAAGCTCCCTTAACTCTTCCTTGATTACTCCAGAGAAGGTCGCGCAGCCTCCATCGGGCGATGCCAGCGATCCCTCGCCGAGCGCAACGAGCGGGCTGGGGATGTGCGGTAGATGATTCCATGTCGGACGAAGTGACCGAGGCCACCTCGGTCACCGGTTGCTGCCCGCCGGCTTAATCGTCCGCTTCGGCTCCCAAGCCATCCTCGGCGTCTGCTTCGAGTTCCTCATCCACCTGGTAGTTGATGGCGGAGATCGCCCGTTTCAAAGTTTCGACCATGGTCTTTACCGGCGGTTCTTGCGCAGTGAACAGGCGGTATTGGTAGGCTGCCTGGCGAATGAACATCTGCAACCCCGAAATCACCGGGCAACCAGCGTTCATGGCTGACTTCAGCAGCAAGGTGCGTTCGGGATTGTAGACCGTATCGAAGACCAGCTGGTCATCTTTCAATTTACCTCCGTCGTAAGGGGTATCATCGACTTCGGGAAACATGCCGATCGGGGTCCCGTTGACGATGATCTGTGGCTTGATGTCGTAGCGATCCTTCCACGGAATCGCCTTAGCCCCAATCGCAGCCGCCAAGGCCTCGCTGCGCTCCAAGGTCCGTGATGAGATCATGACACTTGCCCCGCGCCGCACCAGGCCATAGCCAATGGCCCGCGAGACGCCACCAGCCCCCAGGATCAAGGCCCCCACCCCTTGGAAAGGTTCGGGGCCGGGGTGGATTTTGGCGATCCCCTCCGTCAAACAATCCATGGCTGCACGGTAATCGGTGTTGTAGCCGACGGCGCCTTCCGGCGCAAAAACAATGGTATTCACCGCCCCGATTTCCTTGGCTGCCGCATCCGCATGCTGCAAGAACTCGAGCGCTGTTTCCTTGTGCGGGATAGTCACGCTTAGCCCCCCTACGCCATAGCTTCGACACCACGCTAAAAAATTCTGCAACTCGAAGTGGGGAATGCGGAAGGGAAGGTAGCGGGAATTCATCGACTGGGCGACAAAGGCCGCATTATGGATGAGCGGTGAGTAGCTATGCGCGACCGGGTCGGCCACTA
>JBILTQ010000035.1:0-23800 GCA_044371435.1 Pirellulaceae bacterium
TCGGCAGCAATCCGGCGACTACCGCGACACCACCCAACTGGTTCGACGCACCCAACTTGGTCAAGCAACCATCAGCCTGCTCGCCAGCAGCGGGGCCTTGGAGTCGATCACCGGCGATCGTCGAGCCGCCCTCTGGCAAGCCCTGGCTTTAGAAAAGTCGTCCAAGGATCAGTCGCTGTTCAGTTTTTCCGATGCAGATGATGACGAGCCCTTACCAACCCAGCTACGACCGATGGCTCCGGTCGAGGATGTCTACGCCGACTATGCGGCCACCGGGTTATCGTTGCGCGGCCATCCCTTGCAATTCTGTCGAGCAGCACTCGAGGCTGCCAAGGTCGTTACGGCCCAAGGACTTACCGGCCTGCCGCACGGACGCATCGTTCGGGTAGCTGGCCTGGTGCTCCTCCGGCAACGACCGGGGACCGCCAAAGGCATCACCTTCGTCTCGCTCGAAGATGAGACGGGAACGATCAATCTCGTAGTGCAACCAGCTATCTGGGAACATCACTATCTAGTCTGCAAGCAATCCAACGCCTGGCTGGTACATGGAGTCCTGGAAAAACGGCAAGGGGTCATCCATGTGGTGGCCGGACGTATTCAAGACCTCACCCAACAAATCCGCGGCCTGAAGATCGAATCTCGCGATTTCCGCTAGGCATGCGGCAGATGATTCATCGTCGCCCTCGATGGACGTCGCCCCGACTTATGCGAAGACTGCCCAGCGACCCGAGATAACCAGCGCACGGCCTCCTAGTAACTAGCGATAACGGTTGAGGGGTTTAGGTGCCCCCGACGAGGACGCGGGAGTGTCAGTCTTTGCCGTCCTGGCAGCCTGGCCCGTTATCGAGGACGCGGGCATCGATAGTAGCGACCGAGTTCCTCCATTTCCCGGGATCGGGATGTTTGCTGGAGCCACCGGTCGTGGTCCGCTCGGAAGGAGGCCAAGCGACAACAGGTCGAGGCTGGTATCCGTCGACGGTGTGGGCTTGGGTGATGACGGCAAGCCAGGGGGCGAGGGGGAGGAAATCGATGGAACTTCAGGGAGCGGGATGTTCGGGTCGGTGAGAGATGTTGGTCGCGAAACTTCCGCGGGTGGGAAGGTATCGATCTCCGCCTCTCCCGCTGACGCCTCGCTTGAAATCTGGACCGGACCGGTGGCAGGGGGTAGCCCTGGGGATGATGTCGTAGGGCGGCTGTCGGGATGCAAGCCGACAGGATCCTGTTCCTCGGTCGCTGAACCTTGCCGAGAAGCCGTGGTGGTTTGGAAGTCCACCTGGCCGCCAGGCTGCTCGGTGCATACCGCGGGCACCGCAGGTGGATAGAGTTGGCTCCGCCAAGGATTGAGGTTTTCCAGGCATTGTCCGAGCCTTCGCCCGGTCGCCGCAACTCTGTCTGCTGGTAAGACCGGGCTCCAAGGAATGGTGCCATGCCGCCACCACGACTCCCGGGGCTGCGGGCATTCCGGGCATTCATGATAACCATCGCTAAGTCCCCACCCCCAGGCGCGCCCAAGTTGATTCAGCGGGGCGGTCGAAGTGGCCGGCAATTGACCGCGGGCCGAAGCGGCGGTGAGGCTAACCGCCAGCATGATCACGAGAACACTACTAGATCGCGTAGACTTCATCATCCGCCTCCCTGCATTTTTAGGCCATCACGCCGCAGCGTTCCCCGGTCTCTTCGGCGAATAGCCATGACCAGCCGTAGCCACCTTGCGCCTTTCATGGAGACTCGTGCAGCTTGCCCCACCGAAACGCTATAGGTGCCAGAATCTGCTTTCGCTAGCAAAAGCGGTAATTCGTCTTCGTCGAAGAGCCCTTGATCTTGTCTCCCTAGGCCCTAGCGTCCCACCAGCATTCCGAGATATTCACGGAAAGCCAGTTCGATCCCTCGCGCGGCCGATGCTTTGGGGAGCCAATCGATGAAACCGCTATCGCGAATCGGCTGCCGAAGGTCAGCGACCAGCGGAATCAGCTCGATTCCCTGCTTCTCGACCAACTTCATGGCCCGCGGCATATGAAAGGCACTGGTGATCAGTCCGCAACGTTGCTCGCGCCACCACGCCTCATGCTTTTTCAACTCGGCGATTTCCTCGGAAGTATTGGTTCCCGGTAACTCTTCGACAACCTCCGCCGGCACACCGCTCTCCAAGAGAATCTG
This sequence comes from Pirellulaceae bacterium, assembly GCA_044371435.1. GTDB lineage: Bacteria > Planctomycetota > Planctomycetia > Pirellulales > Pirellulaceae > JAIYDQ01. The sequence goes on from JBILTQ010000035.1 coordinate 2,158, forward strand.
TCGCGATTGTTTTGACGGATCGAAGCGTTCATCCTCCGGGAATCCACGCAGGGCGTCACCGGTAACGACGATGCGCGCCGCCAGCTTCTGATGATAGAGGCGGGCAGCCAGACTCAAGCGATCACCGGCTTCCGCGAGTTGCGCTCGCCCATTGGGGGTAACACTCGTCCCCCCTCCCAGTACCACCACCGTATCCAAGGCTTTCAAGTCCTCGATGGTCACCGGCGGGTACTTATTCTCGAGAGAACTCACCAGCCATCGCGACAAGATGGGATGTGAGCCAAGGTAGATGGCGAGGCTGAAGAGGAATAAGCCCCAAGCTGCCGTCCGCTGGCCGCGGACAAAGTTCTTGACGGCCAAGGCCAAACTGATCCAGCAAGTGACCGCGATCGGCATCACCAGTTCGGTAGCGACTTTTTCGGCTACCGACCGACCATAATAGCCATAGGCCAAGCCGACGATTGCGGCCGGCAACAGGCACCAACTGAGCAGCCGTAAGGGTAACGACCAGGCTGGCCGTGAACTTGGACGATCGCGGTCTTGCATGAGTTGCTTCCATCGAAAAAACCTGTCGTTGCGCGGGTGATCCCTTCATCCTACCCCCACCCCCGAACGATGGCGAGCTTAGGTATAATGAAATTCAGATCGATAGTCCGCAGGTCGCCCCACCGCTGGTCGGTGTCGGCAGACTCCATTGCGGATCCCCTCACCCACTTACTCAACGATCGCCGATGGCGCGGATTGTGATCACCTCAGGCCCGACTCGCCAGTATTTAGATCCGGTTCGGTATTTGACCAATGCCTCCAGCGGTCGCATGGGAACAGCCTTGGCACAAGCCGCCTTGGAACTAGGCCATCGGGTCACCATCGTCACCGGCCCCGTAACCATCGCCTATCCTGAACAGGCTGAGATCGTGCGGGTAACGACGACCGACGAAATGCTGTCAGCCACGCGCGAGGCTTTCGAGGAGGCAGACGGGCTGATCGGGGCGGCCGCTCCCTGTGACTACCGCCCTGTCCATGTGCACGCGCAGAAGATGTCCAAGACGGGGGAACCGGTCACCCTGAGTTTGGTCGAAACCCCCGACATCGTCGCGACGCTGGGGGCGAGTAAAAAATCTCAGCAGTGGGTGGTCGGATTTGCGTTGGAGACGGAGGATCGACGGTTCAAGGCCATCGTCAAGATGCAAAAAAAATGCTGCGATTTGATGGTCTCCAATGGCCCCTCCGCCATCGACTCCCCCGACAACGAGGTCGAAGTCCTTGATCGCAACGGCAGCGTCCTGGCTTCGTTACAAGGCGCAAAAGACCGCGTTGCTTCCCAACTCATGGCGATTATCGATGCTCGACTTATTCGCTCCATCAAGGTGTGTTCATGATCCCCAGAAGGCGTTTTCTTTCCTCTGCAGGTCTTTGGTGTGGTGCCAGCTTCGGTACCCTGGCTTGGCGCGCTTCGGCCGACGATTGGCCGCAATGGCGAGGCCCGAAACGCGATGGACGATGGCGTGAGACGGCGATCACCGACAAGCTACCGGCCGGTCCATTGCCGCTGGCATGGGATGTCCCGATCGGTTCCGGATACAGTGGCCCAGTCGTAGCCGAAGGGCGAGTCCTGGTGACTGACAAATGGGAGGGAGAGTCGGCTTCCGAAAGGGTCCTCTGCTTTCACGAAGCGACGGGCGAACTGCTCTGGAAGCATGAATATCCCTGCCGTTATACGATCAATTATTCGGCTGGACCGCGGGCCTCGGTAACCGTCGACGGCGGTATCGCCTATGCTTTAGGCGCGATGGGGCATCTTCACGCCATCGAAGTGGCTACCGGAAGGGTAATCTGGCAGCGAGATCTCAATAACGACTATCAGATCGAGATGCCGATTTGGGGCATTGCCGCCTCCCCTTTGGTCTATCAAGACTTACTCATCCTGCCGATCGGTGGTCAAAATGGCGCCTCCGTGGTGGCCCTGGAGCGAAACAGTGGCCAGGAGCGATGGCGAGCCCTGGGGGACCGTGCCCAGTATTCGGCCCCGATCCTCATCCAGCAAGCCAAGCAGGACGTGGTGGTGGTTTGGACAGGCGATAGTATCGCTGGGCTGGCTCCTGCCAGTGGTCAAGTCCACTGGCAACTCGACTACCAACCGTGGAAGATGCCGATCGGAGTGGCTACTCCAGTCATCGACCAGGATCGTCTCTTCGTCTCTTCCTTCTATGATGGCTCGATGATGTTCCGTGTTCCGCTCGATCAACTCAAGGCGGAACTTCTTTGGGCGATACGCGGTAAAGATGAAAAACAGACCCAGGCTCTCCATGCCATGATCGGGACGCCGATTCTTCGGGACGGCTACATTTATGGGGTCGACAGCTACGGGCAACTGCGTTGCCTGGACGCCCGCGATGGCCGTCGCCTGTGGGAGGATACGACGGCAACCCCCCAGGAACGCTGGAGCACCATCCACATGGTCGAGCACGACGACCAGGTGTGGATGTTCAACGAACTCGGGGAGTTGATCCTGGCCCGCCTATCACCTGAAGGCTACCAGGAGCTCGGTCGCGCCTCGCTGATCGCGCCAACCCTACCGCAACTTTCTCGCCGTGGTGGCCGCGGCGTTTGCTGGTCGCATCCGGCCTTCGCCAATCGCCATGTCATCGCCCGCAGCGATGAACGCTTAGTCTCCGCCAGTCTCGCGATGACCAGCTAAGCCTCGTCGCTGAGGCGAACGAGCGTCCCCATCCGAGGTCGGGAAGTAAAAATTACATCCCTGCCTACGCTTGGTGGGCGTCGCGCAGCAAAAGCGATGGGGATATCTCTCCAGTTACCAGAGAGGCATTGCTTCGCCTTCTCACGCAAGCATTCCCATCATTCCGCGGATAGACTGGTAGCGATTGCAGGGGAAAGCGTTGACATCGGCACTAAGGTGATGAGCCGATGGCGTAGAGCGAGTCAAAAGTTCGGATGAAGATTTGTCCTTGCGAAAACGCTGGCGTCGCATTGCAAGTTTCACCCAGATCATTTTCGGCGATCAGTTCATAGGCGTGGGGGTTCACCGCCAGCACCCGCACGATCCCTTTCTGTCCTGGGACATAGAGTTTACCATCGGCCATGACAATCGATCCCCAATGAGGCCCATCGCTGGTACGCGGCTGAACCCACTGCCGAATACCGGTGGCTGCCTCGAAGCATTCGATCGAACCAGGCTCATCCGCATTCGCCATGAATATGAACCTCTCCAAGGCGATACCGCTTCCAATCCGCTGGGGATGATATTTTTTTCCCTCCAACTTCTCATTCCTCCAGGCCGGCACCGTCGAGCTGGGTAAGCCGTTGGCAGCCAGTTGGATTCCGAATTCTGGACCGCCAAAACCACCCATTACGACAAGATGATCTAAGGCCAAGAGCGGGGTGGCGTAGCATAGATCGCTGCGTTCGTTGCTCAAACCGCTCATCGTCCAACGCTCGCGTCCCGAAGCCGGATCCAACCCCACCACTCGGGAAGGAAAACAGACGACAAGTTGGGAGTCACCTCCTACCTGAATCAACAGCGGCGTGGCCCAGGTACCGACGTAACGACCTCGACTGCTGTCGCTCCCGCCCGGCTCGTTCTGGGTCTGCCAGACAAGCTTGCCGGTATCGCGATGCAAGGCCGCGACAAAAGTCCGCTCGCCTGGCCCGCACACTTGGATAAGCCATTCGCCGACTAAGATCGGAGAAGCACCTAGTCCCCAAATATGCGAGAAACGCCCTAAGTCCGCCGACCAGAGTTCCTGGCCATCCAGGTCGTAAGCGTGCATGCCGGCCGAGCCGTGCCAGACATAGACGGCTTTCCCATCAGACACCGGAGAAGACGGACAGAAAGGGTTCGTCTTATGCGTTAACTCCTTCTCCTCCCATCGCACCGTCCTTTGCCACCAGACACGACCATCCTCGCGATGGAAGCAGTAAAGCGTTCGCTCGTGCCCATCACGATCCGCCCCGGTGATGAAGACCCGATTGCCCACCACGATCGGACTACTGTTTCCCGGCCCTGGCAACGGCGTTTTCCAGAGGATATTGCTGTTAGGCGACCATTCGCTAGGAAAGCCCTGCTCATGGCAAACGCCGTTACCTTCAGGACCGCGGAAGGCTGGCCAGTCAGCCGCCAGGCTCGACGCTTGCCCGGCGATCGCTCCCACCACCAACATCAGGAAAAATCGGTACATCGCGGATACTCGCTTGGTTTGAAAACGTTATCTCGGCCAGCAACTGACCGTCGACTGCCGAAGGCCCATCGCGTTCGAAGAACACCCGCGGCTTGGCGAGGACTGGATAGTTTCCCTCGCCGCCCCCAACGGGCAAGCGTCCACGGCCAGCCAACCATCAGGAGGGCATTGTCAACAGGCTCCCCTCTTTGTCACGCCCTTCGATCTCGCAATGCTCGGGGAAAATCGAGTCGCTCCCCAGGATCTGGATATGGACCGTCGTCGACTCTTCGATATCGATCAACTCGCGGCGTTTCTTGTTGTTGAGATAGGCTGCCACATTCTCATGGACACGCACTGTCACCCGTGAAACGTTGGTCACATCGCAAGCCATCAAGATCAATCGCCATACCTCGAGCGACATACTTTCGGCCGTCTTGACCACCCCGCGTCCCTTGCAACACGGGCAATCCTCATAAACACTCTTCTTGAAACTCGGACGGATGCGCTGTCGAGTCATCTCTACCAAACCAAAAGGACTGGTGCGAAGAATTTTGGTTTTCGCCCGATCGCGGCGCATGGAGTCCCGCAAGGTATTTTCGACTTTGCGCCGATGGCTCTCTTTATCCATGTCGATGAAGTCATTGACGATCACTCCTCCCAGGTCGCGCAAGCGTAATTGCCTGGCTATTTCTTTGGCCGCCAACATGTTGAGTTGGAAGGCATTTTCCTCAGCCGAACTGTCGGTGCGGAAACTACCGCTGTTGACATCGATGGCGACCAGAGCTTCCGTCTGGTCGATCACGATGGAGCCTCCATTCTTGAGGGGTACGACGCGCTGGTGGATACGCGCAATTTCCGACTCCAATTTATACTTGTGAAACAAAGGCTCTCGACCAGTGTAATGCTGGAGGCGATCGACGAACCTCGGCATCACCATGTCAAGAAAATCCCGGACTCGTTCATAGGCTTCGTTCTGGTCGACAACGATCGTATCGACGTCCTCGGTAAAGGTATCGCGAATGGTGCGTATCAAGATGTCGCTCTCTTCATAGATATCGCAGGGAGCGGCCTGCTTTTCAATCCGCTTGACGATCACCTTCCAAAGACGGAGCAAGTAAGCGACGTCCCGAGCCAATTCCTTTTTGGTCCGATCCTGTCCAGCCGTCCGAACGATAAAACCCACCCCTTTTGGTGGATTAAGCTCGAGCATGATTTGACGCAACTTGCGGCGAGCGACATCGTCTTCGATTTTTCGCGAGACTCCGACGCGGCCGAGAGCTGGCATCAACACCAGATAGCGTCCGGGAATGCTGATGTAGGTCGAGAGGGTGGGCCCTTTGGTCCCGATCCCTTCTTTAATCACCTGAACCAGCACTTCATCACCGCGGCGAAAAATTTCCTGAATCGGCGGCTTGAAACGCGGACGACTGCTGAAATGGCGTTTCCGCCGCGGTTGTCGACCGCGTCCTCCCCGGCGACCGTGATTACCATCCTCATCGTTCGCCTCCAGCGAACGACTCTCCTCCTCGGTATCGTCCTCGGACCCATCGTCGACATCCGCCCCAAAGTCGTCCTTGGCCACTTCAGCCGGATCGTAACCGCCTTGGCGGAAATACTGGGGCTCGACATCACTGATATGCAGAAAGCCATTGCGACCGACACCAAAATCGACAAAAGCCGCCTGGATACTTGGCTCAATATTGACAATCTTCCCTTTATAGATGTTGCCGACCCAGTTGTTCTGGCTACTCCGCTCGGTGTAAAGTTCTTCCAATTGTCCGTCTTCGAGCAACGCAATGCGGCACTCTTCCGCTTGCGAGACGTTGATAAGCATTTCCTTTTTCATTCGTTCAACCAATTCCTTCAAATGTTTTAAACGGGAAGTCAGGCCTGCAGCACCATCTCAGGTACCAGGCCAGCTAACTGATTCTGGAGGAAGGCATCGACTTCACGAGCCGTTCCAAGTTGCATGGCACGCCAAGCCATCGCCTGGCATTGCCCTAAAGTGACAGAGCGAATCGCTTTTTTCAGGATCGGGATCGCCGAGGGGGCGACGCTCAAAATACGAATTCCCATGCCGACCAGCAACAAAGCCAACGCAGGATGATTGCTCATTTCCCCGCAAACACTGGTCGGAATGTTCTGACCTTCCGCTACTTCCCAGGTTCGTTGGATCAAGCGTAGTACCGCCGGGTCACAGCCTTGATAGAGGTCGGCGACGGCTTCATTGCTGCGGTCCACTGCCAAGGCATACTGTGTCAGGTCGTTGGTACCGATGCTAACAAAATCGACTTCTTGAACGAAACGATCCAGCATTAGCACGGCAGCAGGGACTTCGACCATCATGCCGATCGGTAGATCATCGCGAACGGCAAAGCCTTCCTCGCGAAGATCCTCGGCCACACTCCGCAGCAGGAAGCGGGCAGAACGGAGCTCATCCAGGGTAGTAATCATCGGAAACATGATCCGAATATCCCCCTCCATGGCCGCCCGCAACATGGCCCTTACCTGGATACGGAAGAGAGCCGGATTGCGCAAAGAAAGTCGAATACTGCGCAGTCCCAAAAAGGGGTTGTTCTCCTGCACGGCATTCTGTTTCTTACCCATCTTATCTGCCCCAAGATCCAGTGTCCTCATGACCACCGGTTTGCCACCCAGGGCATGTACGACTTGAACATACGCCTGGTAGTGCTCTTCCTCGCTCGGCTCGTTCTCCGTACTCAGATAGAGAAACTCCGTGCGATACAACCCAACGCCGTCGGCGCCGCGATCCAGACAAGCCTGAGCTTCATTCGGGAACTCGATGTTCGCCATCAACTGGATCCGGACACCATCGCTGGTCGAGGCCGGAAGGTCGCGAAGTTCGGTGAGTTCCCTGGCGATCGACTGGCGATACTGTCGGCGTGCTTGATAGCGGTCGAGGGTCGCCTGGTCGGGATCGATGATCACCCGGCCGAGATGCCCGTCGACGATGATCTGATCGCTGGCACCGATCAGCGACAAGAACTTGCCGATGCCGACCACGGCGGGGATTTCCATCCCACGAGCCACAATCGCGGTATGCCCGCCCGGACCACCCGTCTCCATGCACAAGCCAAGCACCCGCTGGGGATCCAAACTGGCCGTCTCACCAGGAGTCAGATCATGGCTGGCGATGATCGCCGGTTGCTGCAAATCATGCAGCGTGACGGTAGGAGCACCGCTCAGGGCCTCGAGCACTAACCGCTCGATGTCGCGAATGTCGGCAGCCCTTTCCGCCAAAAATCCCGCTCCAGCCCGCCGGAAAGCCGCCGCGTAACCGCTGAGAACCTCGCTGACAGCGTACTCGGCAGAATAATTTTCCACGAGAGTGAAGTGCTTGAACTCATCATGCAAGCGGCGATCCAGAAGCATTTGCTGCTGGGCAGAAAAAATGTCGCCGAGCCGGGCACCGAGTTGTGCAGCCGCCTGCTCGGCCGAGGCCTGCAGTCGAGCCGAAGCCGATTCCATGGCTAACTGTAGCCGTTCCCACTCCTTAGCCGCTTCGCTGCGAGCGACGCGACGGCGTGAGATTTGGTACCCTTCGCGATCGAAAACCAATGCTTGGCCGATCGCGACACCGGGGGAAACAGGGATTCCCTGAAGTTCCAGCATCTGGTCGATGGCGACCTTATTTAAAATGTGATTGGATGTCTCGGTTTATGTTTCGTCGAAACTGCGATCGAACAAACCTACAATTTCGCTCACAGCCTCGGCCGCGTCAGGGCCATCAGCTTGGATGAGCAGTTCGGCGCCCTGCGTAGCCCCCAGCGTCAAAATCCCCAGGATACTTTTGCAATCGACGCGTTGCCCAGCTCTTTCAATGGAAATGTTGCTCGAGTAACGACCGGCCACCTTGACCAGCATGTCCGCAGGGCGCATGTGCAAGCCCTGCGGATTCTGCACGATCACTATCGCGTGACTGGTCAACTCGCTCATAAGTCGCCGCGATCAGGAAGAAAACTGGTTGCTATCAGCTTCTTCAAGAAGCTGCAAAATGTCGTCGGCCGTCTTCGATTGTTTGAGAAAGCGGCAGAAAGTATCGTCTCGGAGTTGACGAGAAATATTTTCCAAGGCTCGCAGATGATCTCCTGGACGATCCGGTGGCGAAACCAAGAGGAAAAACAGTTGAGCCTTCTGCCCATCGAGGCTCTCGAAGTCGATCCCCTCTTGGCTGACCCCGACGGTCCCCACCAAGCGATCAACACCGGCATGCTTGGTGTGCGGGACCGCGATCCCTCGACCGATCCCGGTACTGCCGAGCTCCTCGCGTTTCATGATGGCCTTGATGATATCGTCGCGATCGCTCGCCTGGATGCTGCCGGCATTGACCAACGCATCCACCAACTCGGCAATCACCATTTCCTTGGTGGCCGAATTCAGCGACGCCTGAATCGATTTGGCCGCCACAAAATCAGAAAACTTCATTTTTAAACATTTCTAGAGATAGTCGGCATGGTCTACGATTGGCCACCGAGGCTCTCGGCTGCTGAGGGCTGCCACGGCAAGCCACCCTGGAGCCCGGAGGTCCAATCCTTCGTGATGTGATCAAGGTCCTGGGATCAAGGAAGCTTGTCCGAATGATGCTTCGGACCGACCCCTTTATGGTCAGTCACCTTTTCCTTGTGCTTCCGCACCTGCTGCTCGACCTTCTGAATAGCAGCGTCCAAGGCCGCAAGGATACTGGGGGCCGTGGCGGTGGCGATAAAGTCCGGGGAGGACTCGGCTGAAACGTTGATTTCGACGTGCGGTTTATCGAGGTGCTCCAGATCAACGGTAACCTCGATGGCATTGATCCGGTCATAAAACTTCCGGACTTTTTCTGCCTTTTCAGTGATCAGTTGCTGGTCAACCTGCTTGAGATGCCCATGTCGGGCAGACACATTTACTTGCACGAAATTTCTCCACCAACGCTCGTAAGCGTCCAAGGTCAGCGATCTAACTCCTGGGCATTGTAGTGGGAATTTTCCAGGTCCACAAATCCCAGTTCCAAGAATAGGTCGATGATCACCCTCCGGAAGCTTGGCCGCGCGGTCGATGGCGTTCGCCACCAGAAACGCCCCCCTTATCCTCCCGAGCAAGAACGCCTGCTGAATGCCGAAAACTAGAAAGCCCCAGGCTGCATTCCCAGGCGACTGGAGATCATGGGCCGAGCGAGCTTGACTAGGTCGAAGGATTTCTCGGACGCCTGCTCAGGGGTAGGATTCAGCAGCAGTTCCCGAAGCTTGCGAAGCTTGGCCGGGCTACCTGGCTCACCAGCGACCTCGCGCCCTGGAGCATGCCCCCAATATACCCTGGTCTTCCGGCGGGTGGTCAGTTCAAAAATCCATTTCGCCGGCCCCTCGCTGTCCGGATCCTGATAGACGTAAACCCGCTCCAACTCCAAAGCCTGACGTTCATCGCGAACTAGCCGACAGATCATCAGGGCTTCGCGAATCCTGGAATCCCCGTACTCTCCGCCAACCTTCTTACCAACCGGCGTCGAACCTTGGGCATAAATCAGCATGTAGTTGGGGATTTCCTCCGGACGAAAATCTTTCGTCGGCAACAAGACACCATCGACGTCTACCGGGTAAAAATTCATCGAGCTCGAAGCGGTGGAGTCCTCGGCCGTGCCCTCGCCCCCCGGCGGCAGCGAAGTGCGTGTCGCTGCCCAGCCAGCGGAAGACTTGGCCATCGCCTCTTCGAAGACCATCGCCAGTGGCTCGCGGTATTCGACGAGCACTTCGACCTGTTCGCCAGCCAATTTCTGCACCCGAAAAACCTTGCGAATCCACGGATGCATCTGGAAGGCCGTCGAGACCGTCGGAGACATTTGGCGGTCAAGCACATTCAGACGCCCTAAATCGCTGCCTCGGTAAACTTCCTCCAAAACCGGAGAACGAATCCAGGGCGGTTGTGCGGTGAGCAGGATATTCTCCTGCCTCAGACCATAGCGAGTGCGATCCAGGTGCTTCGCCCCGTAGCTGATCCATAACCAATAACCGGCGATCAACAGGACCGATGGTCCAAGGATGCTTAGCAAGCCGACGCGCGGGATCTTACCAAGCAGCTCCCACAGCGTTCGCCAACTTCGCGAAGCGACCTCGCGCTCACTCGATAGTTTGGCCTCGGCTTCAGCCATCGCTGCTTCACTCCCTTGATCCTGGCGGCTTCCTGACCACACCTTCTACCAAATATTCAAATGCAGCTGCAATTGCACTCCTGTCTGCCGATCCACCGCCACTCGCACCCGCTCTACCAAAGCTAGCACTTGGTCGCTGGTTGCGCCAGGACCAACGACTAAAAAATTCGGATACGTCGAACTCAACTGTACCGGCCCCTCCGCGGCCCCCCGCATCCCTACCCGCTCGATGAGCTCAGCCGCCGAACCAGTCACCGGGTCGACAAACGCTATTCCAGCCGCCAAAGCATGGCTCGGTTGATTCGCCCGTTTGATGATCCACAGCGTTTGCATGCGATGAGTCAAGGTTGCCCGATCGCCAGGCTCCAGCTCAAACTCGCTATCCAAAATCACCAACTCATCCAGGCTGCTTTGGTGGGTCGAGAAATGGAGCCGCGATCCGGTACAAGTTTCAATGGTACCGTCGCCCTTGAGCAACCGCGCCGCCTGCACCCGCTGCCCGATATCACCGTTCAAGGTACTGCTGTTCCCGTGCAAAGCCCCCCCCACCGTACCTGGAATCCCCACCAGATGCTCCAAACCGCCCAAGCCGGCCCCGACGGTCGCGGTGATCAAATGCGAAAGCTTGGTTCCCCCGCCACAACGCACCCGAGCCCCCTGAATCTCGATCTGCGTGAAAGCCGGAGCACTGATCGATAAGACCGCTCCATCGAAACCTTTTTCGCGAACCAACAGATTCGAGCCCCCACCCAGGACGCGGACGGGGATCTTGTTCGAATGGCAAGCCTTCACGAAGGCTACCAGTTCCTCCTCGCTGGTCGGTTCGGCAAAGTACCGAGCCGGCCCCCCAATTTTCAACCATGTCCACGGAGCTAAGGGCTCGTTCTCACGAACAAAATGCTGAAAACGATCGAAAAATGCTGCTGGCATACGAGAACAGACCATCTTGAGAATCTACCGGACAAGTCAAACCTTGGCTGCTGTTTCGGATTGTCCCTGCGACCTATCTGGCGGACAACCCCTCTCGGGGAGACTCGGCGCCGCCCCTCCGCCCGAATGTCGCTGGCTACCTGCCCCGCCAAGGAAAATGGTCAGGGATCGCATCGTTGACCATGCCGTCAGCCAAGCCCGGCCGGCAGACAGCCTGAACTCCAAGAACAAGCTGAAAAAGCGTCAGTGACCCGCCGGGCTCAAGCAAACGGACGCAAGCAGAAAATCCCCGCTCGGGATAAAACACCTCGCCCAAGACAAATCCGACGACCCCAAACCAGACTGGTGAGTTGGCCACCGCCGACCGAGGAAAAGACCAGCAGTCCGCAAAAAGTCGGTGCTAAGGCATCAGCCCCAGAACATCGACTTGGGAGCAAAGGATTCTAAGCGAGCGGAGGGCATGGGATTCGAACCCACAACCGGTTTCCCGGCGCCTGATTTCGAATCAGGTTCCTAACCATTCGGCTACCCTCCGGAAATTCAAGCGATCAACCACTGTAAGCAGGCAACCCACCGCCAGCAAGTCCAATCGATCACGTTGTAACGAATCTGCACAAAGAACCCAATAGTCTCGATCCTCCCTGCATTCTTGAGACGCCGAGAAGACGCGGGTTGGCGGTCATGCACGGCATGACGCCCAACCCGCTACTTCCAAAGAATCGATCGACCTGGCGACGATGGATACCAGCGTCAAATACCGGCGATGGATGCGTCGCCACGATCTCCGAGCCAGCGTTCTCCGTTACCGAACGCTCGAACGAGGACGCGCCCCGACGACCATGAAGGTGACTGTCGCCAGCGACAAACCACCGCGAGATTCATGGTCGTCGGTCGCGTCCCTTTCGCCATGCTCGACACCGACTCCGCGCATCCCCTGACCAAAGGCCGAACATGACCAAAAAAGAGATCTTTCGGGTGGTGACCCGAGCTCAGGATGGAAGTCTCCGCATCCGTGATTTCCACTCAACCGAAAACATCCTTGCCACCCACTCTCAAGTGGGGGTTGACGATAGCAGCACCGACCTGGATTTGAGGGGAATGCCGGTCTTTCGTGGTTTGATCGGCCCGATTCCGGAGGGACGCAATATCGTCCGGTACGAATCGCCGGAGGTTTTCGAAGCGTTGACGAAAGAATGGGCCTCCTCCAAACCGCGGCGGCGGCGGCGGACGCAAGCTGCCGATGAAGCCCAACCCGGCGCGGTGGGGCCCTGGTCCTCATCCCAAGAAAACTAGCGGCTTGGGCTTGCCCCGTGCTCGGCAGAGTTCCTACCCTCCCGCAATTCCACCGGGAGGGTTGGTTCATGAAGTCGCATCGAAACGCCGTAGCCGCTATCTGGGTGGCTTGCCTGCTGGCAGCCGCTCAACTTGCCGGATGTTGCACCCCTACCCAACCGGTATATCCGATCGGGAACTATCCGACGACTGGCTACCCCTACCCCAACTACCCTGTCTACCCTCCGGCGGGTACCTATTCCAATATTCCGGGCTCTGCCTCCCCACCGCTCACGGCCGCTGCTCCGACCACGGCCCCTCCCGGGAGTCTGCCGACCTACCCTCCCGCCATACCGAATGCTACGACCCCCGCCCCATACCCGGTGGGTTACCCGCCCGGTTACTTCCCCGGCTACCCGGTCCAACCCGGGATGCCGATGGCCCCCTACGGAACCGTCCCTTACATGTACGGTCGCTGAGGTCTTATTTTCGATCCCGAGCATTTGCGATAAACTCGAGCCCACGTTCGTCGACATCCGTGGAAATCCCTCGAAGTTTTCAACATGGCCACCCCTCGCGTCCTGATCCTCCGCGCCCCGGGCACCAACTGCGACCAGGAAACTTCTTATGCTTTTGAGTTGGCCGGGGCAGAACCGGTCTCCATCCACATCCAGCAACTGATCGAACGACCATTGCTGGCGGACAACTTTCAGATCCTTTGCTTCCCCGGTGGTTTCAGTTACGGCGACGACATCGCCGCCGGACGGGTTCTCGCCAACCAACTTCAAGTTCATCTCAGCGAAGCCATCGAAAGTTTCCGCCAGGGCGACCGTTTGGTACTCGGTATCTGCAATGGGTTCCAAATCATGATGCGACTGGGGATTTTCTTCGACCAACCGGCCACCCAAACGCCAGCCACCCTTACCTGGAACCGGCACGGTCGCTTCGAATCACGATGGGTTCACCTCCAAGCGGGGAAAACGCAGAGCCCTTTCCTCCGCGATATCGAGCAACTCTACCTGCCGATGGCGCACGCCGAAGGGCGTTTTGTCGCCAAGGATGCTGCCACCCGGGAAGCGATCCAGGCCCGTGGCCAAGTCGCCCTCCGCTATTGCCATGCCGATGGGAAGACAGGTGATGAGATCCTCCCCTTCCCAACCAACCCGAATGGCGCCGAACTCAATTTAGCCGGACTTACTGATGAATCAGGGTGCATCTTTGGAATGATGCCGCATCCCGAACGACACTTATTCCCGACCCACCACCCGGCGTGGACTCGGCGAATATCCCAACCCGAAGATGGCGAAGGACTGAAAATCTTTCAGAACGCTGTCGCTTTTTTCGCCTGAAGCGAAAGCGTTCGCCTCCGCGGGAGAAATCCTGCTAGCGTCCCGCCATCCCGCCGCTTTTACCCTCGACGCACGCCTCGGCGGCGAAGCGATAATACCGATGCCAAAGCCGGAAGAAGCATGACTGCCGAAGAAGGTTCAGGAACCGCCGCCACCGTCAGCCGCAGTGTATAGTCGGTGTACTCGCCCGATTGCTGCACCAGGAAGGTGTAGTCCCCTGCTCCCAAAGTCGAGAACTGGCCGATTTGACCTGTCCCATTGAAGGCAAATCCGATGTACGGCGAAGGGAGAAGATTCCGCAACGGGAACGGGGGGTTCGGGGGCAAGGGTTCGACAAACTGCACGTCAGGCCCAAGCAGCGTTCCCCCGATGAACTGCGTGGTGTCGGACCCTGCATTCAAGACCGGCACCGGGAATGTGTTGCCGATGTCGATGCCGGTGTAAGCGAATTGATCCACCGTCACATAGGAGGGAAGATAAACCCCTACCAGCAGCGTCCCCGACGGAACCGTGACCGTGAAGATATCGACATCCACGGGGGTCCCACCAGCCCCTTCAATCACCCCGGAAATATCGTTGTTCCCCAACCCCAACGTCGGGATGATCGTCGGGCTGAGATTGTTCCGCGAAAAGACTCCCCCTGGGGCGTTGGTCGCTTCATCGAAAATGATCCCCGCATAACCAAGAGGCGATGCTCCGAAGCACACCAGCAGCGTCAGAAGAAGGGTCCGGCTTGACATGGCGATGAATTCCGCAGGGTGAGATGAGGGCGAGGCTCGGTCGGAAGCCGCGACTTTCCTGAGTCTAACACCCCCCTAGCCGTCTTCAATGATCAATTATTCCTCTTTAAAAAGAAAATCCTCTTTTTTCTCCCCACCTTACCGCCACCTGACCCTTGGCTGAACCTGGCCGACCTGTCGCCCCCCTCCGCCCCGCTCACCGGACAGCCTCATCAGCCCATCGCCTCCAAACCACCCTGCGAACGAGCTTTTTGACACACCTAACGGTGACCTGCGCTCCTTTATGACCCACCCCCCGCGTGAGAGACCCGGCTGGTCGGGGGTATGCGAGGACCCTCGGCATGTGCAATCGCGGCTTGCCCCTGAGAAACGAGCTTTTATTTAGCGCAGTGAGCCGAGGGTGACCCACCTTTTCCTCAAAAGGATGCTTCCGTGGCACGACTTTAGCTTCGTTTGAGGGGTTGTCGGCTAAAACATTTCTCCGGCAGGAAGCAAGCCTTGTCGGAGGAATGGATAGAAAGCCAACGATAGTTTGTGAAGCGTCGGCCGCAGGGTGTCGAGCGTGGCTCGGCAGGGACCGCCGCTGGAAATTGATTTTATTCCCGGATTGGAAACGGACGAGGCGGTGGCATGATTCGTGAAGTAAGCGGTGATATCCTACTGACAGGTGCGCAAGCGATAGCCCATGGTGTCGCCCCGAATGATCATTTCGATTCAGGATTGGCCTTAGCGCTCCGCGAGCGATGGCCGAGCCTCGCCAAAGACTTCAGGCACTTTGCGCACAATGTCCATCCGAAGGCTGGGGAGATATGGACCTGGGGAGGGGTCGGCGGGATCCGGATCTTCAACCTGATGACCCAGGATGGGGAGCATACCCACGGTTCGCGACCTGGAAAGGCAACCTTGGCTAATGTCAACCACTGCTTGCGGCGTCTGAAGCACGAGCTGGAGAAGGAAAAAATCAGCAGCCTCGCTATGCCCGCCCTGGCAACCGGCGTCGGAGGTTTGTCTTGGAGCGAGGTGCGACCAGTGATCGAGCAATCGCTCAGCGGCCTCGATATCCCTGTCTATCTCTACGCGGTCTACCATCCCGGGGTCAAGGCCCAGGAAAGCTAAGCCGAGAAGCGTTGAAGCTGCATTTTCGTTAAGCTGCATTCCACGAAAGCATGCGCGCATCAGGTGGGATTGGCTGTTCGATTCGATCACTCCTTTGCATTGGACCTCTGCATGCCTGAAGAAGCCCTCCGCCACAAGCTGGAAGATTTGCGTCGGGAACTAGCGAACCAGCCGGCCTTGGATGCAGCGACCATCCAAGGACTGGAGGAACTCCTCGATCGCATGGAGAGAACCTTGAGGGCGAGGCCTTCGCAAGTCCCGTCTGTCTCTCGTGAATCAGGCGAAGAGAACCTGACCGACAGGATTTCCGACTGGATTGTCACCTTGGAAGCACGCCATCCGCGGCTTACCCTTTCCTTGTCCCAAATCGCCGACGTGCTGGGAGAGATGGGGTTATAGCCGAGGGCTTCGGCGGTCGCCTCCGCCAAGGAGCCACCATCAATTCGATACGCGGCGAAAAGCCAAGGCCGCATAGCCGACAACCTGCTCTGACGGGTGCACCTCGCCGCTGGTCGCGTAGCCAAGCTCCTCGACTTCGTAGTCCTCACCCAATTCATGGAGGGTTTGCAAGACGATAGCCGCCGGCAATAGCCCGCACATGCTGATATCGTGTTCCCGGCAGACCCTCAGCAGCCGCTGGGGATCTTTGGCATGTATTGCATCCAGCGCAAGACGATCGCGTCGACGATTTTCCTGATCGGACGCATAGTGATTCATATCGCTGGAAATCGCCAGCAGAGGAGGCACCGGGGTATCCCGTAGCAGTCGCGCCAAGCAACGGGCTGTCGAGGCGATGCGTTCCCAACCACCCCCCTGCAACGCCACCCCGACCACCCGGGGATGCTGGGTCAGGTATTCGATGATCGGCAGTTGCACTTCGATGGCGTGTTCATGCTGGTGAGCAACGGCATCGAACCGCAAGCCATCGATCTGTTGGACGAGCTTCTCTGCCAGTGCGTAATCGCTATCCATGGAAACTGCCGCAGACAGCTTCCAATGACGGCATGGTGCCACCGCCCAAGCGACCCCTTCGGCGGTATGCTTGGGACCGATGATAATACAAGGCCTCCGGAAATCGACTTCGCGCCAAGCCAACGCCGCCAGGCGACCGCTGAAGGTTAACCCGGCATGAGGTGTCATGATCGCCAGCAGATTATCGCGGTACGATTCGCCGGCCGGCGACGAACTTCTTCGATTATCCACCCTGACGGCAGCTGGCAACTTGGAAAAGATGTCCGCTACCAGCGCTTTTCGTGGACCATCCTCGGCCGGATAGAAACGCCCCGCGACTGCCGGTGAGCGGTCTTCGTCGCTGGCTTTGGCCATCGGCAGGTTGGTAGCCACGATCATGGGGCGGGTCGAAGTGATCGCCATCGAATACACACTCATGACGGCCTCATGAAAACCGATCTTCCTGGCGGCGTCCATGACCTGAAAGGCAGGAGCAACTTCGGGATCATAGGATACGACCACGGCCTCGGGCCCCGTCATACACACCAACGCTCGACCAGCCCCTGGCAGTCCCTCAAGACCAAGTTGCTGTCGGATTTGGTCGAGGAACTGGGAATCCCCCAGCCCCTTCTTGGAAAGTTGGAGGTGACCATGAGCGGCCGGGTCCTCTAAAACCGTCACCCCGATTTCCACCCGTATGTCCCCTTCGCTGCGCAATCGCTGCAAAACCTCGTAAGCAGCCTGGGTCATTCCAAAAAGCGTAGATTGCAAGGCCATCCCCGGACGCAAGGAGAGCTTGATCATGTGCCACAAAGGGCGTTTGCTGACTTCGGTGAAGAGAGATAAGATCAGCCCGTGGATATTCCCATCCGGAATCTCTGGCTGGAAGTAGCTTGGCGTAGCGTGCCTGGCTAAAGCCGTCAGGTTGGCTACCACCCACCCCTGCAGCAACCGCAGCTGATGAGGATCCAGCAACCGCGGTTTGACGCGCGGCAGATCCCGCCAAGCCTCCTCTGGGATGGTAGAGGCCAACACCGTTCCAGCAAACCGCTGCAGGCTGGTATCGTCGGTTTCCCAAGCCGTCTCCGGCAGTCCCGTCTTGCGACAGACCCCTCGGAGGAATTGCTCCGCATCCCAACCTTGCTCGACGCTGACGGACGGCAGCAACAGCCCCCCTCGCTCGCCGCCTCGGATATGAAGCCCATGCTTCCCCAGTTCAAAGGCCACCAACCGTGCTCGCCCCCGAACGGCGATCGGTTCCAAGGGGTCCAGCAGTGATAGATCCAAGTGCAAGTAAGGAAGTTCATAGGGGGAAATAGCCGGCATCCGTGCATCCTCGAGCACGGTCCGGCGACAAGCATGCAGCAATTGCTCTCCCAGCGGTCGCGGCTGGCCGATCGAGCCGCAACATCCACGCAGCAAACTCCCCCGCTTCAAAGTAGTAAAGACTCCATAAACCATCCGATGCTGAAGTTCTCCAAGCTCGGCTAACCAATTCGGTACAGGCTGCGCGTTCGTCGCCAAACGGCAAATCCACCGGGCAGCCACCGCTAACAGCGACTGACGCTGCTCATCGGTCAACGCCGCACTATCGAGCCTCGAAGAAAGATTTCCCGTCGAGATTGACTTTGTCATCGGAGCGACCTTGTAAAGTGGAGTCGATAACGGCTGGGTTTGCGACCGAGCGTTCCAGGTAACCGGTTGGCGTTTTCGACCCCAAGTTCCCGGTGTATTTTCAAAATGGCCCGCGATCGGGGACCGACACTGCTGGCAACAGCCATCGTGAATCTTGAAGGCCCCGAGTTCATACCAGTCGCGTTCAATCAAGCAGGCTTGGCATTGCGGGCAGTAAGTTTGCTGTCGCCTGCGATCATGGACGTTGCCGACATAAACATAACGCATCCCAGCCCCCCTGGCGATTTCATAAACCTTGGCTAAGGTCTCAGGTGGGGTCGGTGGCTGGTCCTGCATGCGGAAATCAGGATGGAAGGCAGAGAAATGTATCGGCACGTCTGGCCCCAAGTGCTCCAAGATCCAGTCGCTCATCGCCCGAATTTGCGATGGATCGTCATTCACCTGAGGAATGACCAGGTTGGTGATCTCGAACCAGACGTTGGTTTCCCTCTTGAGGAAAAGTAACGTCTCGAGCACCGGGGACAAATGCGCCCCTGTAACTTTCCAATAGAAATCCTCGGTGAAACCCTTCAGGTCGACATTGGCAGCATCCATCGCCTGAAAGAAGGCCGGTCGGGCAGCGGCTGAAAGATATCCAGCCGTGACCGCTACTGTCTTTACCCCAAGCTGGCGACAGGCCTCGGCCGTGTCGATCGCGTACTCTGCCCAGACGACAGGATCGTTATAGGTAAAAGCTACGCTGCGGCAGCCGAGCTCTACCGCGGCTTGAGCGATCATCGATGGTGAAGCCTGCTGGCTGAGCTGCTCAACTTGACGCGACTTGCTGATCTCCCAATTCTGACAAAATTTGCAACCGAGATTGCAGCCGGCAGTCCCAAAAGAAAGAACACTCGTTCCAGGGTAGAAGTGATGGAGCGGTTTCTTCTCGATCGGATCGATACAAAAACCGGTGCTGCGACCATACGTCGACAACACCATCTTCCCATCGCGATTCTCCCGAACGAAACAAAACCCACGATCTCCCGGCTTCAACTGGCAAGCCCGCGGGCATAGCTCGCAGAGGATCCGATCCGCCGCTGGGACTGGACGCCACCACTGACCTACGACACTTCCATCGTCAAGCAGATTCCGTGGCATAAATGGTTTGCATTAAAGCAAACGAACAGGAGTTGGAAATTCGAGGATGAATTTGGTGCCGCGCCCGACTTCGCTCTGCACAGCAATCCGCCCACCGTGAGCCTCGATAATCTTACGAGCGGTAGGGAGCCCCAGACCAGAGCCCCCGTGCTTGGTCGAATAAAACGGTTCGAACATCTTCAGCGCAGTATTTTCGTCCATCCCGCAGCCGGTATCGATCAAATCCAAAGCGACACCGCCGGGAATCGAGTAGGTGCGAACCATCAGCTGCCCCCCATTCGGCATCGACTCGATCGCATTCTTCACCAGGTTGATCAAAGCCGCCTGCATCGAATCGCTATGCAGCAGGACACTTGGCAGATCCGGGTCCAAATACTCGACGACATCGATACCCAGACTGGCGGTCTGCGCCTGGAAGAGTTTCAATACAGAGACGATCTGTTCGTTGAGACTGCCCGGCGTCATATCCAGATCGCGCAATTTCGCAAAGCGGAGAAAATCGCGAAGCAGGTTCTCCATCCGCTCACACTGAGTCCGAATCATGTCGACCTTGTTGAGCGCACGGCGCTTGCCCCCCCACTCGCTCTCGTCCAATTCCTCGCTCAGCAAATCCACATTCATATGAATTACTGATAGCGGATTCTTGATCTCGTGCGCTAGGGACCCGGCCAACTCTGCCAGCT
This sequence comes from Pirellulaceae bacterium, assembly GCA_044371435.1. Classification (GTDB taxonomy): domain Bacteria; phylum Planctomycetota; class Planctomycetia; order Pirellulales; family Pirellulaceae; genus JAIYDQ01. The sequence goes on from JBILTQ010000035.1 coordinate 22,291, forward strand.
CATGGTATTGCCGACGCAACTCTTCTTCCGCGTTTTGGGCTTCCAGGGACATTTCGAGCGTTCCAGACAATTGCGATCGACCTTTCTCATCGACGTTCTACCCGAAAAACCGACCCATCGCTACCGCGACTGCCGGCCCCACCCGCCCCAGTCGGCCAATTGCCGCTGAACCTCCGAAGATGATCCCCCACCCTTACCAACCTTCCCTTGCCAAGGCAAAGCAGGAACGGTTCGCCGTCGCCTGCTCGGTACCGGGTAACCATGGCGGCTAAATTCGCAAGCCGTGCTCTGCCACGCTTAGGCAGCCCTTCGGAACCGTGGCCAACGCCCCGACCAAGCCACAGGCAACTTCCGGCAGGCAACACCCTCTCCTGGATTCGGATAGAGGCCAGATAAAGATGCCCCACTATCGCCGAATGCTCGTCGCACAACCACCCCTCCGTGCCCCGACGATTCCTCAACCGGCCAACCGCGGACGATGCACCGAAGCCCGCTGAGACTCGCGACGAAGCCGATCAGGGGGGTCACGCCAGCGGCGATGAAGCCACCAGTATTGTTCCGGAAAACTTCGAATCGGAGCTTCCAGGCAGTCGTTGTACCATTGCGTCAGGCTTTGAACGCTCGAGAGAATTTCCGAAGGATAGGCTGGGTCGACCAGCCCCGTCAAAACTAACTGGAACTTCAGCGGTTGCCCCAAGCGTCGGTTGTAACAAACCATCATCGGCGCCTTGTTGACCAGAGTGAACAAAGCCAAAGCTTTGTGGCACGAAGCCGGATGCCCGAGGAAATTCACCCAGCACCCGCGTGTCCCCGCATCCTGATCGGCGAGTAACCCCAAGGTGCCCCCGGCTTCCAGTAACCGTTGGACCTGGTGGGCAGAATCATCTTTGGAGAGGAAATGCTGCCCACCCATCGAACGAAAATCCGTGATGTAGCGATGAATGAATGGGTTATCCAACGGCCTGGCCAAACTCGTCGATGGCAAGCCGAACAAACCGTTGACAAAACCGGCCAATTCAAAATTACCGAAGTGCCCGGTCACCATGATCTTCGGACGTCGCTCGAGGACCACCCGGAGCATCTGTGGTCGATCGGGGATATCAAAAAAATGATACCAGTTCGTTCGATGAATTTTCCGCGGTGCATGGGCAATCTCACAAACCATGAGGAGTAGGTGACGCCACATCGCTATTTGAGTAACCGCGAAACGCTCCTCCCCCCACTCCGGAAAGACTCGCTGCAGATTCTCTCGCACTAATTTCTCGCGGACGGCAAAGCCACGGTGGATGCACCAAGCCAGCAACTGCGACCATCGATCACAGCGTTCGATGGTTGACATCTGAATCAAACAGACGACCCCCCTCAATAGCAAATAGAGAAGGTAGTCGAACCAATAACGATGAAGAGGAGGTCGAGCGGTTCGGCCGTCTTTCAAAACAACATCCTTGCTGATGGAGTCACCTTGGTTTTACAGAGCCTTCCCGAGGCACCTAGCCCCTGGTTGGACCCG
>JBILTQ010000626.1:0-7021 GCA_044371435.1 Pirellulaceae bacterium
CTCGCGCGCGTTTCTGGCGCAGTGCCGACGTCGTCAGTGATGGCGGCACCTTCACCGCGAAGCTGCCGCTACACACGCTCGACTTGCCGCTTTTCGCCTTCGCGAACGTCTACTACACACTACCTCAGCCGGTATCATACGCTGCGATCCCGGGCTACAAAGAACCGATCACTGAAGTCTGCCTCAGCAGCCAGTTTCATACCTGTGATTCCAGTGCGTTAAGATCTTCAGGAACCATCGTAACGCTGAAACCGGGATCAGTCATTGATGACTTCCGGCAGGGGTTACGCGATTGGTATCAGCTCAACTCCGGTAATCTCACCCACCAGCAAACGTGGACTCGCAAGGTCACCGACCCGCTATATCGCATCCCAGACGGCGCCAAGCTCAAGCTGACACTGATGATGCCGAAGACTAACCGTCTGAGCTTCGTGGTTCATCAAAACGAATGGCGTGACTATCGCGGTCCTCGCAGGACATTCGTTTGTCAGCGAGAGATTCAAGGGAGCGAGGAAGCGCAATCGGTCATACTTCAAGTCGTCGACTTTGCGTCCAGCGACGGTCCTCTGACTTCATGGTCCGAAATCGATCAGTTTGGCATTTGTGCTCACTTCGAAAATCGAGACAAACCTTCCGAGCAACCGCCCGTCTGGCAAGGACCGCCGCTGGAGTTCGTGAGAATTGAATGGCTGTGAACTCAATGGTTCGCGTTGAAAACTGGTGATAATCGCAAGATCAGTTCCGTTACCTTTCCCAGCAATTACACCACTTTCGAATATCATCGGACGGCCCATGTGCTAGCAGTCTCGTGCTCTGCCTCTACTTAGGTTGAGATTCAAAGATATCAGGGCGTTCACACGGAATCCTTCTATCGGCTGCGTAATAGTTTTGGCGATCGGAGCCTCTTCACGAAGACCGTTGTTTCGGGTGTACTGCTCAAAAACCCAGCGATTCGAAGGGATTTTCGACACCAGAAGACGTTTCCGAGCGCTGTTTTTCAACCGAAAAAGTGGTAGCGACTACCACCTTTCCAGGAAAGGCAGTTCCCCATGTCGAAGAGTGTCCGTCTACCCGCCTACCGCAAGCACGCTTCAGGACAGGCCACCGGCCGCCTGCAAGGCCAGGATTACTATCTAGGCATCTTTGATTTACCCGGGAGCCATCGGGCCTATCAGGAAATCATCGGGCGGTATTTGCTGACTGGCGAAGTTCCCAAGCCAGCGCCAAAAAAGTCCGAGCCAGAACACGATGCTATAACGATGGCGATCCTGGCCGCCAAGTTCCTGGAGCACGCGAAAGACTACTATCAGCGATCCAACGAATACGCGAACTACAGGCTAGCTCTCCAACCAGTTGTCCAACTTTATGGCGATTGGAAAGTCGCGGAGTTTACTTGCCTGGAGTTTCGGCGATCCCAAGACTGGTGGCTAACTCGCGGAGCTAGCCGCCAATACATCAACGCACAGTCGAAGCGACTACGGGCGGTCCTGAAGTGGGCGACTTCTTGGCGGTTGTACCCTGCGGCCTTGCTAACCGAAGTCCAGGCGGTTCCAGGCCTGAAGGCTGGCCGAACGTCCGCCCGTGAATGCCAACCCGTCTAGCCTATTGAGGATGACATTGTGGAGAAAACCATCGAGCACCTGCCGCCCGTGGTCGCGGATATGGTCCGACTGCAGCGACTGACAGGCGGCCGACCTGGCGAAATTTGCGGCATCAAGCCAAAGCTGGTAGACCGCTCTGGCGATGTTTGGAAAATCCGCCTGGCGAGGCAAGCAACGAATAATCGACGTCGGTCCCAAAGGCCAAGCGATCCTCTGAGCTTATTTACGCCGAGCTGCCGACGCCTATTGTTTTTCGCCAGCCGACGCTAGGCGGCAACGTCGACAAGATCGACATGCCAACCGCGAAACCGCGATGAGTTGCGGTAACAAGCCAGGCAGCAATCGGAAGGAGAACCCGCAACGTCCACCGCGAGACAACTACGATAGCGGAGTTTACGCTCGGGCGATTCGCTACGCTTGTGAAGCCGCGTTTCCGATGCCGAAGCAACTATCCGCCAAAGACAAGGAAGCATGGATGAAAAGACACTATTGGGCACCCCAATGCGGTGGCCAACCTAAAAGCCGGCAGGAACGTATTGCTGGTTGGACCGCGTGGCACTGGTAAGGACCACCTGCTCGCGGCGAGGAACTGCTGCACGACACCAGGGAAAAGCCGCGAGCTTCCCACGAGGGACTGGATGGCCGAACGACGATTTTTCAAAAACTTTCGATGCATGTAAAAGTCTTTTCGTTTAAAATCATAGGGCTTGCGAGGTAGATTGACAGAAATGAATCAACGATGACATTTGCCCTCAAACGAGATTGGCTGCTCGCCGAATCAAGGTCGGAGGCTGCACTTGCAGCGCGAAATAGTTCGACAACGGCACCGGATCGCTTTCGCACTTATGCTGACTACTACAATGCCATAATGGCCGCCAAGTTGACCTCTGACCTCTCCGATTGCTCAACACAGCTAGCCTGGAATGAGACACTTGCGAGACGTGAAGCAATGGTTTTGGCTTTCGCAAAATGGGATGCTTGGACGCGTGGAAAACAGACTTCTACAAACGCTCAATGATGTCGTTAGCTTTTTTGAGACCCTTCAAATCGAGTATGCTCTGATTGGTGGGCTGGCAAGTTCCTTGCATGGTCGGGTGCGAGTTACAGAAGATGTGGACATCATTGTTCTTTGTGATGTCGAACGAGCACTGAGAACGCTGCCAGAACTTGAGCGATCTGCATTTGAGCCTTTGTTCCCCGAAGTAGATTTGATTATTCGCCGTTCGTTCATCTTGCCGCTGATTCACCGAAAAACCCATGTGCCGGTCGATGTTTCGATTGGCGTTTCTGGTTTTGAGAACCAAATCGTGAAGCGATCTCAGCCGATAGATATCGGAGGAAGTGTTTTTTTCGTCGCAACCCCGGAAGATCTTTTGCTAATGAAAACGCTTGCCGGACGCCCACAGGATTTAGTTGATATCGATGGGATCGTTGGTGTAATGAAGGCGAAACTGGACTGGCAATACTGCATAGAGACGGCACGTCAACTTGAAGAGGCAATCGGTGAAGACTTCGTTTGTCATATTGTTTCGATTCGGCAGAAGCACGATTGTTAGATACTCCTATTCAATAAACATAAACTCGTTGCCAGCGAAGAGAACGCGAGCGAGGCTGGCCATCGGCTGGGAAAAAGTTATCTTCCTTCTTGAAGATGTCGGAACGAAGGTTCCCTCGATTGAACGCGTGGTACAGCCCACTCGATTCGTCCGCTCTTGTCAGTCTCAGCATAAGTCGTCACTCCTGAAATTGTTCGACAAATGCGCAACACGCTAAGTATGCGAATCAAAGAAGCCTGACCCCTTGGATCTCCCTGTGCGATGGGCGTGTTTATCAGACGCATGGTGTTGTTTGGCGTAGTGGGCCGGTGTCACACCGACGTTGCGGCGAAAATGTACAGTAAAGGTGCTTTGATCGCAAAAGCCAAGTTCGATCGCAACGTCGCTGATCTCTTGTGTTCCCAATCGTAAGAGGTGGCAGGCTTCGCGGATGCGGAGCTTCATCCAATACTCCCGTGGTCCCATACCAAACATCTGCTTGAACAGTCGCTGGAATTGCCGAGCGGATTTAAAACAATGGTCCGATAAGCACTCCAGCCCCGGAAACTCTTTCAGATTATTCTCAAGCAATTGAACGGCTGGTTCCAAAGTGCGATCGATGGGCAAGTCAGGATTGCCCCATTCGACACTTCGCAAGACACCCATGATGCCGATCACTTTGCCATGTCGGTCCTTGAGTGGAAACTTGCTGCAAAGATGCCAGGTTGGAAGTCCGAGCAAATCCACCCACAGTTCCATCTTCTTCAGAAGTGGTTGCCCGGTTTCGTAGATTGCTTGGTCGTCGGCAAGTATCGCATCTGCCATGGGACCTGGTGTTAGTTCTTGGTCGGTCTTTCCGAGCATCTCTTCGACACTGCGAAAGCCATGATGGCTCGGCAGATTGCGGCTACAAAAAAGCGTCTGGCCTGACGCGTTCTTCACAAAAAAATAGACATCGGGAAGAACGTCGAAAACCTGAAAGAGCGCCATCGGTGGCGACACCAATGCAAGAAAATCCGCCTGATGCTTTCGCCAGAAGTTGGCGAGATCCTCATTGTCGGCTTGGCGCTTCATCCTTGTCTCTCTCAGACAACGGGATCAAATGGCGTAATCACTATAAAATATGACGCATTGATGCAGGAAATGCAACGCAGACCTATCTAGGATTTCTAAAGCGATTAGGCGAACACGTGTTTCGACGAAAAATCGCGTCGCAATTCAAGGAAAGTCTTCGGCTCGTATGGTCGCAATCGGCGTTGAAATCGGTGGAACCAAGCTTCAGGCGATTTCGTTTGATGGAAACGTCGAAGTAAATCGTCTGCGTCGAACGGTTGACGTCCAAGCAGGAGCCAACCAGCTTCGTGACGAACTCTCGAAGATGATTCGCGAGCTGGTGCAGTCGCTTCCGGCAAACAATTCAGTCGAGGCCCTGGGGGTCGGCTTCGGTGGTCCAGTTGATTGGCGAACCGGAACCATCGTGAAGAGCTTTCACATTAATGGTTGGAATGGATTCCCGTTAGGGAAATGGCTGTCTGATCTATTCTCCTGCCGCGTCGTCGTCGACAACGATTCCAATATTGCTGCCTTTGGGGAAGCGTCCCTCGGCAATGGAAAATCGTATTCTTCTGTCCTTTACTCTAACGTCGGATCGGGAATTGGAGCGGGATTCGTCAAGGACGGGACTATCTACCACGGTTCTCAGCCAGGTGAACTTGAACTCGGGCACATCCGAGTTAGCAGACTCGGCGACACCATTGAGAGTCGGTGTTCTGGCTGGGCTATCGATCGCCGCGTCCGTGAAGTAGCTGACGCGAATCCTCGTTCTATTCTTGGTCAGCTCTATCAACGGAAAAAGGCAAACGAAAATGATCGGCTTGGAGGTGAAGCCGCGTTACTTCGACCAGCCTTGAAGGCAGGCGATCCGGATGCGGAGGGCATCGTCGATGAGGCTGCTCGAACTTATGCGTGGGCTCTTTCGCATGCGGTTCACTTGCTCAGTCCCGAGGTGATCGTGCTAGGAGGCGGCCTTTCGTTGCTTGGTGATCCATGGCGATCCGCCGTTCAAGGACATTTACGCAGTTTTTTGATGGATGCTTTCCTTCCAGGTCCAGAAGTGCTTTTGGCTTCCCTGGGCGAGGATGTTGTTCCGGTGGGCGCTGCCTGCTACGCGATGGTTCAAAACAGAGAAGGAGTCCATTCATATGAGTAAGGCCCAAATTCTCGGCAATCAGAATGTCGAATCGTGGCTAGCAGATTACGTTGCAGCTCAGCATCGAGCGTTGGATAGCGTTTCGCTTGGTGACGTTGATCTGCTTATCAATACACTTCGTGGTGTGTGGCTTCGCGATGCTCAAGTGTTTGCGATTGGAAACGGAGGTAATGCCGCCAATGCATCGCATTTTGCAACCGATCTTGGCAAAGGCGCATCCGACAAGTTATCGAAACGTTTTCGAATCCTCTCATTGACCGACAATGTCGCTTGGGTCACCGCTTTGGGTAACGACTACAGCTTTGATGATGCGTTTGTTCGTCAGCTTCAGAATTTTGCAAGACCGGACGACCTGCTATTGGCGACAAGCGTCAGCGGGAACTCTCCTAACCTCGTTCGAGCCGTCGAGTGGGCTAACGAAAACGGGATCGAGACCGCCGTTGTTGTCGGTGCAAAACGAGGCAAACTAGCGGAAATTGCTCAGCAAACGATCGTTGTCAATGATACGCACTATGGACGTGTCGAAGATGTCCAGATGCATATCCTTCACATTCTTTGCTACGCCTTCATGGAGATCCCCGGATTCGCCTCAATGTGATTTAACGGGAAAGTAGAAGGTTTGATATGAGTCTGGTCGCTAGAAAACATATTGTTGTCATGGTCACCCGCGCAATACGCGATGCGGTTCGTTTTCGGGTTGGGGTGCGATTGGGTTGCGACGCACGGCGTGTGCCTACTACTTTGGTTGCGCTCGTCGCGTTTGTCTATTTTTCGATAAGCAATTGCAATGCAGTTCCACCGGTTCAAGATGCAGCATTAGCTGCGAAAGTCGACAAGGATACTGCCGCACCATTGGTTCAACCTGCTTCGAACAAGGCCCAGCAAATGCGATCCGCCTTGAAGGTGCCCAATGGAATGAAGGTGGACTTGTGGGCAGCTGAGCCTCTCTTAGCCGACCCGGTGGCGATATGTTTCGACACTCAAGGTCGTTTGTACGTTACAGAGCATCATCGCAATCGACACGGGACTGAAGATACACGCGAGCATCCTGTATGGCTCGACGATGATCGGGCCGCGACGAGTGTTGCCGATCGATTGGCGTATATGAAAAAGTATGCGAACCAGGGTGCACCGTCGAACGAATTCTATCTCGAACTTCCCGATCGTGTCGTTCGTGTTGTGGATAAGGATGGCGACGGAAGAGCTGACCATAGTGATTTGTTGGCGTTATTCCAAGACGCACTCGATGGTCCTGCAGCAGGGGTCGTCGCAGCGGCTGACGGCAGCGTCTGGATCAACTGCATTCCGCATGTTTGGCGACTGCCTGCTTCGATGATCGACAAGTCAGACCCGGTTTTTGAAAAGATGTTCAGCGGTTTCGGTGTGAAGTTTTCCTTTCATGGCCATGATCTTCATGGGCTGGTGCAGGGGCCTGATGGACGGCTCTACTGGAGCATCGGAGATCGCGGATACAATATCGTCACGCAGGAGGGAAACCCTCTGGTTGATCTTTGGCGAGGGGCTGTTTTTCGATGTGAGACGAATGGATCCAATCTCGAGGTCTTCGCAACCGGACTTCGAAATCCGCAAGAGTTGGTATTCGATGACTACGGCAATCTCTTCACAGTCGATAACGACAACGATGCTGAGGACAATCCTCGGCTCTTAAATATCAT
>JBILTQ010000300.1:0-7012 GCA_044371435.1 Pirellulaceae bacterium
TCAATCAGCCACGCGTGTCGAGGCCCAGGGGATGCCAGAATCAGCCACGGTCCTCACCGAAGATCGCAGCTTCGAGGTTGCCAAGGAGCCCCCGCCCCAAATACCGACCATCGCCTCTACCGATCTCTCGCAACTGCGCACCAAGGATTTTACCCCCGAGCAAGCCGAAGCCATCCTCGATTCGGGCCTGTTCAAGGTCGACCAGCCGCTGGAGGCACCGCCTCCGGAGACCCCCAAGGTGGAAGAGGTACCGCAACCTCTTTCCGAGCAGCCCGTTCCGCTGAATGAGAAAGCCGCTCCAGGAATGCCAGCGTCACCTGGCGTCCAATCGCTCGCCGGAGAACCCTCGAGCGAGGCAACGCTCGCCAACGCCCCTTCTTCCACGGACAGTTCGACCACGAAGCCTGCGGCCGTCGCGTCGCCGAACGACGAAACGATGCGGGGTGGCTTGAACCGCTTGGAGCAAGCTTTTGCTGCCTTCGATCCGACGGTGGCCGGTACCAAGGTGGAACTCTTGGCTGCGCTTCGGGCGTTTGGCGAGTTGCTGGCGAAAATACCCCTGGGCGATCCCCGTCATGCGGCCTGGAAAGTTCAGGCGGACCCCTTGTTGCAGAGTGTGGTCAATGAAAATGCGATGCTTGCCAGCTTCCTGGAAAGTGAAAGCCAGTCGCAGGCCTCGACCGGGGCGGTACCGGGTTGGATCGGTGTCGATTTTGTCAAATTTGCCTCGAGCCAGGCCGATGCCGAGCATCAAAGCTGGAACGTCAGCAAACGCTTTTGTCAGGGACTCAACCGCTATCCCATCCAGGTCCCAAACCTGCTCGAAGTCCAAGGGGAACCCGATGCTGGCTACCTGATCCTCGGGGTGCTCGAAGGGGATGCCACCGGTTCGGCCACGGTCTTTCGCGTTCTATCCACCGCTCGTCGCCGTTAGCCGGATTTGCTGCGGACCGGCTTACGCCTCGAGGGGGCCAATAGCAGTTGAACCGGAGGCGGGGCATCCATTACAATCGAGCTTACGCGGGTGTAACTCAGTGGCTAGAGTGTTAGCTTCCCAAGCTGAAAGTCGAGGGTTCGAATCCCTTCACCCGCTTTGCTCGAGGGTGCCCATTTTTGAGGGTAATGCTTTTGGGGGAGCCCGGGTTTCTATCAGCGCGGCAACTGCTCGGGGGGAAGTCGGCCGCCATTCGTTGACGCTCGTGGTGGAGGCTTGCTGGCGATGTCGCTTGAGTTTCTTCGCTTGTCTTTTGAAGCCGCTAGGCGGGTTGTTTGATTTCGCCCCGCAGGGCTGGGGTGGTGGCTAGGCCAAGATTTCTTCGACGATGCGGCCATGGATATCGGTCAGCCGGAAGTCGCGGCCGGCGTGGCGATAGGTCAGTCGGGTATGGTCCAAGCCCATAAGATGGAGCATGGTCGCGTGCAAATCATGCACGTGGACTTGGCCTTCGACGGCGGTCAAGCCAACTTCATCGGTCGCGCCGTGGACATAACCGCCGCGAACCCCGCCCCCCGCCAGCCAAACGGTGAAGCCATCATGGTGGTGGTCTCGTCCCGGTTTCGGGCCGACCGGTAATTGGACGGTAGGCGTTCTTCCGATCTCCCCACCCCAGATCACCAGGGTCTCTTCGAGGAGCCCACGTTGTTTGAGGTCGGTCAGCAGGGCGCCGATGGCTTGATCGCAACTCTTGGCCAGGTTCCGATGGCTCTTCTCGATATCGTTATGCGAGTCCCATGGTTGGCCAGCTCCGTGATAGACCTGCACATAGCGGACGCCGCGTTCGACAAGCCGACGGGCGATCAGCATCTGTCGCCCCTGCAGGTTGTCGCCATACAGCTCGCGGATACTTTCCGATTCCAGCGCCACGTCGAAGGCCTCACGAGCTTCGCCTTGCATCCGAAAGGCTAACTCCAGCGATTGGATCCTTGCTTCCAGATCGCTATCCTCTCGCCGCGGTTGAAGATGGAGTTCGTTGAGCCTCTGTACCAAACCCAACTGCCGCTGCTGTTGCGAGTGGACCATCCAAGGGTTGTCGATGTTAGCGACCAGCTCCTCGGGTTGGGTATATTGCGAATCGACATGGGTTCCCTGGTAGATGCCAGGTAAGAATGCATTGCGCCAGTTGGCCGTCGAGGCGGTCGGCAAGCCTGACGGGCAAAGGACGACGAACCCCGGCAAGCTCTGGTTTTCCGTCCCCAAACCGTACAGCAGCCAGGCGCCGGCGCACGGCAAAGGGCGAGAGATATCGCCGCAATTCATCATCATCAAACCGGGTTCATGATTGGGAACATCGGTCACCATCGAGCGGATGACGCACAAATCATCGGCATGTCTGGCGACGTGCGGGAAAAGTTCGCTGATCTCCATCCCGCATTGGCCATGCTTGGCGAATTGGAAAGGAGAGGCGTGGGCGACGCCGCTCAGACGCTTGTCCTTTTTGAGCTTTTCATCGAGGATCTTCCCGTGAAACTTCGTCAGTAAAGGTTTCGGATCGAAGGTATCGATCTGCGAAGGACCTCCATTGGCAAAGAGGTGGATGATATGTTTGGCTCGGGGAGCGAAGTGGGGGGAACGCGGGGCCAGCGAACTGCTGGGCGACGCGGCCGTTCCCTCGGTCACCTCGGCTGCCACCAAGCGACCATCGTCCTTGAGGACACTTGCCAGGGCCAACGAGCCGATACCCAAGCCGCTTCGACGAAGCCAAAGCCGGCGACTTCCATAACCGTGGTTGATCAGATCGTTCATCATCATTTTATTTTTGGGGCTTCTCGGGACGACTCAATCGACGTACATGAATTCATTGGTCAGCATCAGGGCTTGAGCCAACTGTTCCCAGCCATCGAGCGGGGCTGGGGCCGGCGGTTCAAAACCCTTGTCGCTCGCCCAGCGGTTCGACGATTCATCATCGAATTCCAGACGCACTTCCCCGGTCCAGGTAAAGGCATCGGACGCGGGGTTTTTACCGCAACTGGCCACCCAATCGATGAGATCGCCAGCTTCTACACTTACCGCTTGGGTATTCAACTCGACCGCCTGATCGAAGACCGACCACTGGCCGAGCATTTGCGGTTGGCTACCTGCCCGAGCTCGTCGGATAACCACCGATGCGATGATCCCATCCCCCTTGTCCCGCTCGTGCTTGATGGTCCCAGTAATCGTTGCTTTTCCGGCTACTGGGACGGTAAACCGCCGAACGGTATCCACCCCGGGTTGTCCTGGGTGCCCGCCACCGGCAACCAACCTGGCGTGGGCATAGGTTTCATCGGGCAGCTTCGGGCCCCCTTGATAAGCCTGCCCGGTCCAATGCGGTAGCGGCGTGAACTCGGCGATCCCGTGCTGCCCTTCGGTCAACACCCCGTAGCTCCAGGGGTTGGTTCGCTTCAAGCCCTCGGTCGAAATCGGCGTCGTCACAAAGGCCAAAGCGAATCGACGTTCGGCTGGAGTCGGCAACCGCCCTAGCATGCGGCGGAAGATGGTGTTCAGCCCGCGTTGGATCGATTGGCCACTCCCCTCGACCGGTCGGACTTTGTCCGCGATGATTTGGGCCCGTTCGACGACAAATGGATGATTCATCACGAAGAGGGCATGTTGCGGCACGGTCGTCTCCGACCGCAGCGAGGCGGAGGCTAACGGGGAGGCAAAATCGAAGACCTTGAGCATCGGATCGAGATTGACCCGATCGACGTACGCATACACCGTCCGCCGGAGCGGGAAAGGCTCCTGGCTCAACTTGACGGAGGGGCCATCCAGGCTACGGTCGAGTTCACCGCTGACAGCCAGCATGGTGTCTCGGGTAGCTTCGAAATCTAGCCGGCGGCGATTCTGTCGCCAAAACCAACGATTCTCGGGATCCATCCGGGCGGCATCCCAGTCCTCGGGGAAGACGCTCGAACGCTGGTAGGTATCCGAGTCCAGAATAAGCTGATGCAACCACTTCATCGACCAACCGTTCTCGATGAAACTCGCGGCCAGCCAGTCCAGCAGTTCCGGGTGCGAAGGAGGGGGGCTGCGCAGTCCAAAATCATCCGGGGAATCCGCCAGCCCGCGACCGAAGTACCGCATCCACACCCGGTTGACGGCCACCCGGGCGGTGAGCGGATTCCGTGGATCGGTAAGCTTGTTAGCTAATTCCAACCGGCCACTGCCTTGGGAAAAAGCGGAAGGTTGTCCGTCTTCGAGGAAGGTCAGGAAACGTCGCTCGACCTGCTCACCGCGTCGCGTCGGTTCTCCGCGGAGCATCACGTACGGGGTTACCGGCTTGGCCTTTTCAACCACCACCATCGCTCGGGGCGGAGAGCCGGGATGGACCGCATCGACTTCCCGGATAGCCTTATCGAGATCTCCCAAGGCCTTGCGGCCTCCACCGAGCAAGCGATGCCCGGAGATGACGGCGCTGCGAGCAAACACCAGCAAGCCGTCCTGGGTTGTCATCCCTTCACGGACATGTTGCTCAGCTTGATTAAGGGTCGATGGCTCCTTCATCACCCGCGCGGCGAGGTGGAGATAAGCCTCGAGCAACTCTTGGCGGGTTTTCGGTGCTCGCTCCTCCAGCGTTTGAAGCACCAGCGGATCGATGTCGGGAGTTCCCCTCCAACGCTCCCGCCAGGCGGCCGCTTGGTCGGTAAACGCAGCCTCTTCCATCGCCAAGCCATCGAGCAGAGGACCGTAGATCGGGCTCGACTTGAGCTTTCGATCGCGACGGATTCGCCGCAAGGCATCCTCCAGGGCCGTCGCCGCCACATCTTCGACCTGGTGCTTGGAGATCGCGGCTCGCATTTCAATCGTTTCGCTGATCCCTAATTCGTAGACAGCAGCCGCGTAACGCTCTGGGTGTGCGACGACATTGCCCAAGGCTTTCTCGCGAAGCTTCACGATGTAGTCCTCAAGTTCCTGCTCCCTGGCAGCCCGTGCCTTTTCGTACTCGAGTTTGACTTCCGGAGAAATCTGTCGCGTCTGCCGGATCAACGGCATGTCCTCGGTCAGTTCAGTACTGTCGAAGATGCCATACAGGGCGTAGTAATCCTCGATGGTTACCGGATCGTACTTGTGGTCATGGCAACGGGCGCAGGCGACGGTGAGCCCCATGACGCCGCGGGTAACGCAATCGATGCGGTCGGCGAGTTGCTCGAGGTTGTTGTTGCGAAAACGCGGCCCGACTGTCAGGAAACCAAGGGCCGCTAATTCAGGGGCGTCGGCCTGGTCGTACAGGAAGTCAGCGGCGATTTGTTCGCGGAGGAACTGGTCGTAAGGTTTATCGTCATTGATCGCCTTGATCACGTAATCGCGATAGGTATAGGCGAACGGATATCGCTCATCGGTCTGCGCTTGCCAGTCACGGGTATCGGCATACCGAGCTACATCCAACCAATAGCGTCCCCAACGCTGACCGAATTCCTTCGAGCCTAGCATTTGCCGAGTCTGTCGCTGGAAAGCTTCGGTTTCGCCATCCGCTTCGAACTCGGCGATGGCTTTGGAGCTGGGAGGAAGCCCGGTCACATCGTAGCTCGCTCGGCGCAATAACGTCGGCCGATCAGCCGTCGGCACGGCTTCCAACCCCAACTCTTCCAACTTCGCCTCGATGAAGGCATCGATGGGGTGGATGTCCCCCTGGCGGCGAATCGCCGGGATGGCCGGCTTAACCAAGGGGAGGAAGGCCCAGTGGCTGCGGCTTTGCTCGCCGATCGCTGCCTGATCACCTAAAGCGATCGGGGCCGCCGAATCGCTGGCATCCTCCGGCCAGTGAGCGCCGTCGCGGACCCACCGCTCCAAGATGGCAATTTCCTCCGCCGACAACGGCTCATCCGGAGGCATCTCCAAACCCTCGCGGCGGACCGCCTGGATGAGCAAGCTCTCATCGACCTTACCGGCGATGACGGCTGCTCCGTTCTCGCCGCCGGAGAGGATACCCATTTTGGTATCGAGCCGCAGCGAAGCTTGTTGTTTCTCGCGACCATGGCAATCCAGGCACCGCGCCGCTAGCAGCGGCCGCACCTGATTTTCAAAAAACTCGGTCGCCTTGGGCTCCGTCGACAGTCCAACCGGCGGTTCCCCGCTCAAGCAAGCCAGGCAAAGGATGAATAACTTTCCGAGCCATCGCGAACGCAGCATCATTATTTCCAAAATTTGACGAGTCCCATGGTAAGGAGGGGGGCTGAAGCCACAATATTCAGTGATTTATCGTTCGAGTTTATCCCAAGGGATCCTCATGAAACGCCCTGCGTATGAAATTATCGATTACGGCAGCTTGCCGGGGGTTGCTTGTCCATGCGGGGTGGCGCGACGCGCTTTCCAGGAGGCGACCGATGTACCGCTGACCATCCATCAAACGGAAATTCAACTCGACAATCGCTTGCATTACCATCGCTCGTTAACGGAGACCTATTATATCCTCGAGTGTGAGGCGGGCGCGAGGATGCAATTGGACGATACCTTGATCGACCTCCATCCCGGACTCGCCATCCTCATTCGACCGGGAACTCGTCATCGAGCCATCGGCAAAATGAAGGTGCTGATCATCGTCTACCCGAAGTTCGATCCGAGCGATGAATGGTTCGACTGAGCGACGGTTCGGCGAAGGGCCGATGCCACGGGACGTTGTCATCCTCGGTTGGCGACCTTTTCAGGTGGGATCGTTGAGTATTGGTCGGCGAACCGTTCCTTTGGTTTGGCCTCGCGTTTGGCGCGAACGACCAGGGGCAACGCGATCGGTATCGCAGTTGCCCCGCCTGGCAGACGCGTTCGCTGGAGAGCCAGCATCGGTTCAGGAACCGGCGCCGTTGAGGACGTAGGCCAGCAAGTCGAGGATTTCGTCTTTGGTCATCAACGACAGCAGGTTCAAAGGCATCGGTGAAACTTTGGAAGGAGCGATCGAAACCACGGTCTTGCGGTCGATCGACTTCCGCTCATTGGGATCAGAGGCATCGGTGTTCAAGGTGATCGAGTCGCCGCTGAGGTTGACTACGACGCCACGAAAACGTTCGTCATCCTCGGTGACGACTTCGATCGGGACAAATT
>JBILTQ010000036.1:0-23567 GCA_044371435.1 Pirellulaceae bacterium
CCAGGCAGGCGGTGATGGGCCATGCCGAGCCGAAGGGACCACGGATGCCGAGGGGATATCCCGGCCCGCCGGCAGCGATGGCTTGGGTTACCCCACCCGCCGTGCGGATAGTATGCAGCAGCCGCTGGGGCTCGGCAGGGTCACTGCTGATCGAGATTGCTGCTTCGCCTACCCCAGGCACGTACAACATATTGAACTGTCCAGGCTGGAACCGAAAGCTAGCGGCGAAGCTGGGGTCTTCGAGAGACAACTCGTAGGTGGCTACGCCCGGTGCCTCGGGAATGACCCGCCGGATCCTGGCGGGATAAGAAAGCCATGGGTCGATCCGTTCTGCTCGCGGGCAAACACTCATGCTGGCTGGCCTCCGAGGTGACAGACGGTCGCTCTTTTCGGTTGGATCACCGGCAGTGTCCGATTTTCGTTGGGTTGAGTGCGGATGGCGGCAACTTCCCCGGTCAGGTCGATGCCGACGGGACACCAGGTGATACACCGTCCACAGCCGACGCAGCCCGACGTGTCGAACTGATCATGCCACGAGGCCAACTTGTGAGTCAACCACTGGCGGTAGCGACTACGCCGATCATTGCGGACGATCCCCGAAGCGAGGTAGGAGAAATCGAGGTTGAAGCACGAATCCCATTGCCGCTCTCGCTCGACATGCATCCCTTCCAGATCGGTGATTTCGCTGACGGTGGAGCAAAAGCAGGTCGGGCAGACCATCGTGCAATTGGTACACGACAAGCAACGCTCGGCCACTGCATCCCAACGCGGATGTTCGAGATTGCTCAAGAGCAGGTCGCGGAGTCCTTCGCTATCGAACGGCTTGCGGAGTTGGTCGACAGCCTGCCGTCGCTCGGACTCGGCCGAGGCCAATTCGGTGGCGAAGGCGGGTCGGTGATTGAGGGACGATAAGCTGGCAGCCCCGGCCTCCGTCCCGACCTCGACGATGAAGCCACTGGCGATCTCGGTCAGCCCGAGGTCGAAGCCAGTCGAACAACGCGGCCCGCTATCCATCGAGTTGCAAAAACAAGTGCTCGCGGCTTGGGTACAGTTGACCGCGATGATCAAGGCGGACTCTCGTCGTTGGCGATAAATCGGGTCGATCGATGGCCCTTCGAGGAAAACTCGATCCTGGATGGCCAAAGCCCGCAACTCGCAAGCCCTTACCCCAAGGAAAGCAAAGCGGGGCGTGGGTGGCGATGGAGTCTCCAGCCGCCACCCATCTGCGGTCCGGTCAGCAGTCGCCACCGTTACCTTCGGTGGGAAGAGGAACTGCTTCCATGAGTGCGGGCCTAGGTTATAGGCGAAATACTTTCCATGCCCTTCCTGCCGCAAACGATATTTGGCTGGCTCTTGGGCGTCAGACCAGCCTCGAGGTAACTGCTGGGCCGTCTCCAGCTCGGCGTAGACGACCACCTCCTGCTCGACCCTCGGCCCGATCACCTGATAACCGGCCGCCCGTAGGGCGAGGATCAAACGCTCGAGTTCCTTCTTCTCGATAAAAAACTGCGCACCCGCCTGGCTTGACGTCGGCATCGATCCCACCTTCAGTTTCGGAAGAGGTCCAGTAACTGCAGCCGCGTAGCCAGCAACCGCTTCGAAAGCCCAATCGCCACATGCCGCATCAGGTAGTAACCGACCTCATGGTTGCGTTCACACAATTCCTTGAGGACATCGGTATCGAAGTCGATCGCTTCCACCGTTTCGGCCACGATCGCCGAAGTTGTCATGATACCATCAGCCAACAAGGCGGACCAAGCCAGCAATTCTCCCGGCCCCACGCTGAGGATCTTCTGAAGGCCATGGCCCGGGATACGCATTTCCAGCGTCACGATCCCTTGATGGATCAGGTGCAATCGCTTGTGCTGCTCCGACTCATTGAAGATGATGCGTCCAACCGGATACACCTGCAGGTGGGCGATCTGGGCCAGCGCCCCGAGCGTATCGGCAGGCATCCCTTCGGCTAACGGAAGCACAGCTAAACGCTGAGCGATATCTTGAGTCGATCCTGTTCTCATGAAAGGGCTCCCGTCAACTGTTCCCGACGAGCGATGATCGAACCGTCGGCTTCCACGGTTTCGCTAAAGCCCCGCTCGCGCAGGATCTGACGCATGCGATAATTGTCCGCGGTGGTCTCTGCCACCAGATGCGATACCCCCCACACCTCGGCGATCTCCAAGCAGCCGTCGGTCAAGATCGACCCCAGCCCTTGGTGCTGCCAGGCATCGGTCACCAGCAAGGTCAGGCTAGCGCGATCCCGATCGGGATTGGCGATGATGCGTCCAACCCCAAGCAGCGGCTTGGCTAGATCGCCGGCGAGTTCGGCCACCAAAGCGATCTCGCGATCATAATCCAGAAAGCAGTAGCGGGCGGCCATCCGATGATCAAAGGCATGCACGAGCCCTCCAAATCGATCATGGATCGTTTGCGGTGAACAGCTCTCCATCAAGCTTACCCAGCGCCCTTCATCTTCGGGGCGAATCGGACGGATGACGACCTCCTCCCCATGCGGCAAGGTGACCCGCCGCTGGAACTCGGCCGGATACGGCCGAATCGCCAGGTGCTGGTAGGCGTGGGAAGATGGGCCTGTCACGGCGGGCCGCCAGACAACCTTGACATCGACCGCCACCAGTGTTTCCGGCGTGACCACCAACGGATTGATATCCAGCTCGGCGATCTCGGGCCGCTCGGCCACCATGGAAGAAAGACGCATCAGGAAATCAACCAAGGCATCGATGTTCGCCCGCGGGCGGTTGCGATAACCGTTGAGCAACGGCCAAGCCCGCATCGACTCCAACATGCGGCGAGCCAAGCGATCGTTCAAAGGGGGCAGTTCCAGCACCCGGTCACCGATCAATTCGACCAGCGTTCCACCCGACCCGAGCATGAGGACCGCACCGAAGGTCGGATCGCGTTTGACCCCAACGATCAATTCCACCGCGTTCGGATCGATGACCATCGGTTGTACCGATACCCCATCAATGGGCGCCCCTGGCCGCGAATTGGATACCGACCAGATGATCTTGTCGAAGGCGGCGGCTACCGCTGCATCCCCCTGGACGTTCAGTATCACCCCGCCGACGTTGGTTTTATGGCTGATGCTCGACGAGACGATCTTCATCGCCACCGGCTGGGCAAAGCGACGCGCCAACTCGACGGCAGACGCTGCATCGGAGGCCAAGGCGGTGGCATTCACCGGAAGATCATAGGCTGCCAACAGGGCTTTAGAATCGATCTCATGCAACAACCCTTCGCCTTTCGGTAAACGAGCCTCACGCTCCGCCTGGCTCAGACGAAACTCGGTGGTGTGACCGGCTGGCGTTTCGTAGAGCACATCCCGGCGGCGGCTGTACTGCACCAAACCTTCCAAGGCGGCCACCGCTTCCTCGGGGCTGGCAAAGGTGGGGATCCCGGCGCGGTTAAGCCGATGGACCCCTCGGCGTACCGATGCCCCGCCCATCCATACCGCCAACACCGGCTTGTCGTTATTCTCGCTGGCGGCGATCAGCGCGCTGGCTGATTCCTCGGGATCGGTGACAGCCTGCGGCGTCAACAGCACCAGCAAGCTGTCGACATGCTGGTCGTCGAGGACGATGCGGATCGCCGAGCCGTACCGCTCCGGCGAGGCATCCCCCAAAATATCGATGGGATTCTGCTGCGACCAGTTCGCCGGCAAGACACGACTCAATTGGTCGAGCGTGTCGCGCGACAGGGTCGCTAACGTCCCATGCCTGGCTAAAAGCGAATCGCAGGCCATGATCCCCGGCCCACCCGCGTTGGAGACAATCGCCAACCGCCGCCCCCGCGGTAACTTACCCCGCGCCAGGACCTCGGCACAACTGAACAACTCGTTCATGTCATGGACCCGCACAATCCCGGCTCGCGCCAAAGCCGCATCGTAGACAGTGTCCTCGCCGACCATCGCCCCGGTATGCGAGGCGACGGCCAAGGCGGAGGCAGCGAAGCGACCGGCCTTGTAGGCGACGATCGGTTTGGTGCGGGTAAATGCTCGCGCTGCCGACATGAATTTGCGGGCATCTTGAACCGATTCGATGTACAGCACGATGGCGTCGGTGTGCGGGTCGGTCGCCAAATAGTCGATCATATCCCCCAGATCGACATCCAGCGCATTGCCGACGGAAGCCACCGCCGAAAAACCGATCCCCTCGTCGATCGCCAAATCCAAGATCGCCGTGCACAATGCCCCCGATTGAGAGATGAAGGCAAGCCTGCCCGGCGCGGGGAGTCGCCGAGCAAAACTGGCGTTGAGCGCATGGTAGGGGGATAATATGCCCAGGCAATTCGGGCCGACGATCCGCATCCCTCGATGTTTCGCCGCCACCCGACGCAACTCCTGCTCGAGGGCGACGCCATCTGGCCCACTCTCGCCAAAGCCCGCCGACAGGATAATCATGCTCGCTACCCCCATCGCCCCACAGTCGTCGACGATCCCGGGGACTGTGGAGGCTGGGGTACAGACCACTGCCAAATCGATGGGCTCGTGGATCTCGCGCACGCTCCGGTAGCACGGACGCCCCTCCACTTCGGTGTAGCGTGGATTGACCGGATACACCGGCCCAGCAAATGTCTCATCGATAAGGTTTGCCAAGACCGTCCGCCCCAGGCTGGGCTGATTCGGGCTGGCGCCGATCACGGCGATACTACGGGGTTGAAAAAGCCGATTCAAATGGCGCGTCGACATCGGTTGCCTCCTGGCCGGATAATACCCTGACAGCTTCTTGCCATGGCAATCCTTATACCACTCGGCAGCAATGCGACGTAAAAGGAAGCAGAATGGGAAAGAGGCGACGGGAAAAATACCGACAAACACCCCAGCCAATCCAAACCGCTGCCTGCCGGAAGGCGGGCTGGAAATCAGAATTTTTCAAAGGTAGTCTCCGCCCGACTTGCGTGCGTGCTCTCCGGCACACTTCGCATCCCGTGCGTGTCACTGCGTCGCACCGTGGGGTGAGTCGAGGAACGCCATCTTCCCTGCAGATGGCTTCGCGGAGGGCTATCGCGGGCCGCCACCCCGCGGCCATCCACCGGCCATCAACCGGCCATCAACCGGCCGTCAACGTTTCTTTTTTCGTTGGGTCTGCTTGGGCTGGGGCTGGCCCGTCCCTTCGTGGGTGTTCCCCTCCAGCATCGCTGGAAGAGGCAGGTAATCGCAGTCGAGGATCATCTTCTCCGTCAAGGCAACTCGATGCTTCGCTTCTATCTCGGAGACTTCCGGCCGACCGCTGAGGTTGATGAGTTCGGAGGGGTCGTTTTCGAGATCGTAGAATTCATAGACGGGGCGCGGGGTGGTGAAGTAGGTATCGACCAAGCGGCGGTCCAGAGTGCCATCGGCTGCGGCGGCTTGCGTTCGCCTCCAACCGGGACCACCGGCCGAATCGACCGGCGCGTAGGGGATCCACGGGGTGCAGTTGTAGATGAATTTATAGCGATGGCTGCGGACGCACCGGGACAGGTCGTAGCCGCTGTTGACCATGTCGACCGAGACAGGTGCCGATCCATGTGGTCCTCTCTCGACGAAGATAAATTCCCTGGCTGCGAAGTTTTTGCCCCGAAGTAAATCGAGGAAACTGCGGCCGCTCATCTTGGCTATCGGTGGAACGCCAGCCGCCTGCAGCAAAGTCGGCGCCAGGTCTTCGCCGCTGAGCAAGTCCAAGGATTCACGGCCTGGCTGGATGACGCCGGGCCAGCGAAGGATACAAGGGACGTTCGAGCCGGGATCATAGAGGGAGCCTTTGCCATGCGGTAAAGCCGCCCCATTATCGCCGAGGAATACCAGCAGCGTCTCCTCCAAGACTTGACGATCGCGCAGGATCTGGACCACTTCACCGATCCTTCGGTCAAGGCGATTGATTTCGCCGAAGTAGTCGGCCAGCTGCATGCGCAGCTCGGGATAATCCGGCCAATGGGCCGGCAGTTTCAAGCGGCTTGGGTCGGGGCGATCCTGCGGGTCGGGATTCCAGGGATGGTGTGGGTCGCTGAAATTAGCCCAGAGGAAGAAGGGTTTGCCCTCCGGTTTGGCGTCGAGAAAACGCTTCACCTGCGAACCAACCTCCGGGTCGGGACATTGGTTGAGTACATCGACCCGTTGCTGGAAGGTCTTCAGATGGTACTTTTCCAGAATGCTGTCGGCAGCGGGATTACGGTTGCTATTGGAGCCATCGAGATGGAAATTGCGACCGCAGATCCCGGTATAGTATCCGGCCTGGTCGCGCAATAACTCGGGCAAGCTGATTTCGTCGCGCGGCAGAGGAGATGAAAAGCGAGTCATGCGGGCGGCGACCGGCGAACGCCCTGTCATCAGCGACGCGCGGGAGGGGACGCATTGGGGGGCCGCCGTAAAGAAGCGATGGCACTTGAGTCCTTCCGCGGCGAGTCGATCGAGCACCGGTGTCGAGACGTTGGGGTCGCCGTAACAGCCGACGAAAGGATAGCTATGATCATCGCTCAGCAACAAAACGATATTCGGCCGTTCCGCTCCCCAGCCTTTCGACGCGAGCTGGTGGCTGGGCCAATCGCCTCCGAGGAAGATGAGGCTGCAAAGCCCCACGAGCAGCAGAGGCTTGGGACCGCCATGCAAAAAAGGAGAGGACGCGAACATCGGCAGGGCCTCGAAGGATCGGAGAGGAAAAAGTTCATGCTCGCGAAAGGTCGCGGCGCGATGCGGGCGGTGCTTTCGTCCCGTCCGGCCGGATTATAGCCGATGGGCTGGTGAGCTTCGAGGGCGACCGACTGGGGGTCGATCGCCGCGGAGTTGGCTTCGCTGACCGCGGGCGAGGCTGGGCGGTCTGGTAGCTACCGGGATTGGCCGGCAGTATGATGAGACTGTTGTGGGCCTGCCGGTCTTTGTCTGCTGTCCATCCCTTGCCCATGCTTCCTCCCTCGCTGGAGCTTTTCCTATGACCCACTTCTCCCGCCGCAGTTTCCATCGTGGAGTAGCCGCTACCGCTGGATCCTTCCTGATCACCGGCACGCGGGCTTCGGGCAATATCGTCGGGGCCAACGATCGATTGCGCGTCGCCGTGGCCGGGGTCAACGGCCGCGGCAAAGGACATATCGAGGGTTGGCTATCGCAGAAAAATGTCGAGATCGCGTATTTGATCGATCCCGACCAACCGGTGCTGGACCGCGCGATGAAGGCGGTGGAAGCCAAGGTCCAAGGGAAGTTCCAGGGCCGCGGCGTGCGCGACGTCCGCGAGGCGCTCGAAGATAAAACGCTCGACGCGATTTCGATCGCAACCCCGAACCATTGGCATTCGTTGATGACGATTTGGGCCGCCCAGGCGGGCAAGCACGTTTATGTAGAAAAACCGATGAGCCATGACGTTCACGAGGGGCGGGTGGTGGTCGAGGCCCAGAAAAAGTATGGGGTGGTTATCCAGCATGGAACGCAACGTCGCAGCGATGCCGGAATCGCCGGACTGCACGAGGCTATCCAAGCCGGTAAATTCGGGAAGCTTAAGATTTCGTACGGCTATGCCTGCAAGCCGCGCGATTCGATCGGGATGAAGCCGTACTCGGATCCGCCGAGCAACCTCGACTGGAATCTCTGGAAAGGTCCGGCCGTCATCGATCGCTTCCACGGCAATCTTGTGCATTACAACTGGCACTGGTTTTGGAAAACCGGCAATGGCGAACTGAATAATCAAGGTACCCATCAATTGGATGTAGCCCGGTGGGCGATCGATAAAGACCAGACCCATCCAGTCCGCGTGATGGCGATCGGCGGCCGTTTCCGCTGGAACGATCAAGGTCAAACCCCCAACACTCTGTTCGGGATCGCGGAATATCCCAACCAGCAATGGGTTTTCTTCAATGTGCGGAACGTCAACTATCCGGGGTACCTCAAGCAAGTGGAGAACGAATACTACTTTGAGGATGGCGGGAAGATCGTCGGCGAAAGCAAGTACACCTACTATCCCAAAGGCTCCAAGAGTGGGGAAAAACTCGACTTGCCCAAAGGGAACGTTACCCCAGGAGGCAACTGGGGAAGTTTTGTGACCGCTTGCCGGCAACGAGATCCCAGCCTGGCCAATGGCAACGCTTCAGAGGCGCATTATGGTTCGGTCCTCGGGCATCTGATCAACAATTCCTACCGCTTGGGGCAGCCGATGCCTTTCAATGCCAAGCCCTCCCAGTTGGGAGAGCATCGCGACGCGTTGGAGCATTTCAGCTACCTGCATGAAATCATGAACCAAGGAGTAGGCATTCGGGAAGACGAAGGAAACTACATCGTCGGCCCCTGGCTGACCTTCGATCCCAAGACCGAAAGGCATACCGGTGATCACGCGGAAGCCGCCAACGCCCTGTTGAAAGATCCCAACAACCCGGGCTTCGAGGTTCCTGCCATCAACCACCTGTAGCGTGTGGCTGGTGGTAGTCGACAATTACCGATGTGCGCGGTCCTGCTCAAGGAGCTGGGCGCAAGACCACTCGGCGCAGGTCCATGACGGCGTTTTTGGTTTTGTGTTGGGGTTTGACCGCCAGCACCTGTCGACCGGGGGGCAATTCCACGACGCCGATGGTCCGCAGGATCATCTGTTGAAAATGCCCCGTCTCGGTCACGGTGAAGGGTAGGACCTGGCCGGCAACTTCGACATGCACCAACGAGCCACCATTGCCAGCCCCACAGCCTTGCTGGATTTCGACTTCATAGCTTCCCCCCTGCTCCACTTCGAATTCCCATGCGGCCCAGTCTTGAGGTTCGGTCCAAAAACCGAGAACATTCTTGTTGGAGGGGGGCTCGTACCGCAGCTTGGTTCCATGGACTGTCGCATCGCGGGCTTGCAAGCGGATGTCGCCGGTGGCGGGGGTCACTCGACGCTTCCCCCCCTGGATCGCGGCATTCATGGCTTTCCGCCAGCCGGTCCAATCGGGTTCGGTCAAGGCGGCGGTGGCGGCTGGAACCAACCGCGAAGGGTCTTGTTCCGCGTAGAGAACTCGATGGAGCTTGGGATCGAAATCTGGATTGGGGATCGGCATCTGCGCTCCCACCCGTATTCGCCATGCAGCCAGCTCGCCCTGGAGTTGGCGGGCCAGGTCGGGCTGAACCCCGCTCAGGTCGTGGCTCTCGGCAGGATCGTTGGCCAGGTGGAAAAGCTCCAAGCTCCCATCTTCGAGCTGTTCGATCAGTTTCCAATCGCCGCGGCGGATAGCTCCAGCCGGCCGGCCGCCTTGATTGGTGTAGTTGGGAAAATGCCAGTACAGGGTCCGCTCGGCCATCGCTTGGGTTTGAAGCAGCGGATAGAGGCTGACACCATCCAACGGACCGACCGTCTTGGACAGATCGAGACCGGCGGCTTCGAGGATGGTCGGTACCAGGTCGGTCAAGACGACCGGGGTGTCATTGGTCGTACCCGCCGCCACCTGTTGAGGCCAGCGAATGATGAGGGGCTCGCGTAATCCACCTTCATAGAGGTACCCTTTGCCAGCCCGGTAAGGGGTATTGAAGGTCGCTGGAGTGCCCGGCGACTCCAGCACATGCAGGCCGCCGTTATCGCTGGTGAAGATAAAGATGGTCCGTTCGGCCAGGCCCAATTGCTCGACCTTGCTCATCAAGCGGCCGACCGCCTGGTCCAAGGTCTCGATCATGGCGGCGTACACCGGATGGAAAGCCTCGCCATACCTGGCGATCACGGCGGTTTGGGCGGAGAGCGGGATGTGCGGGCAATGGTGCGGAACATAACAGAAGAAAGGTTTGTCAGCGTTGGCCTCGATGAATTTCTCGGCTGCCGTCGTGATAGCATATTCGTGCTTCCCTCCCTCGATCTGATCCGGGACCGAGTTCCCCTGGAACTCGATAGCTTCAGCAAATCCTTGTTCGCGGGGGGAGAATTTACCTGTCCCGAGATGCCATTTACCGAACATCCCTGACACATACCCCGCCTCGCGTAACCATTCAGCGACGGTGACTTCTTCCAGCGGCAGCTGACCTTCGATAACCGGTTGCAACAGCTTTTGGGAGGCCGCATCCGGACGACCGGGAAGGAAATTAGTCAGGTGCAAACGCGCCGGGGCCTTGCCGGTTAGCAGGGCAGCCCGCGATGGCGAACAGATCGGTTGCGCGGAGTAGGCGCTGGTGAAACGTATCCCCTCGGCGGCTAATCGATCCAGGTGTGGCGTTCGATGTTCGCGACGTCCGTAACAGGCCAAGTCATGAATGCCTAGATCATCGGCCAAGACGAGGATGATGTTGGGAGGCGGAGCGGCTTCGACTGGTGCCGTGGCGAACAGCCCAGCCAGAGCCAAGCAGGGAAGAGCCAGGCAAGGAACCGAGAGTGAGTTCAATCGCATCGTAGTCTTCAGAGGAAGGGAGGGACATGGAGGTAAAGGCAGGCTGGCACGCAAGCCGTCCTCCATCATAACCTGGCGACAGCCAGCCTGATGAACGCGCCGATATTTCATCCCGCGAGCCAATCGCTGCGTCCGGGCTGGGGGGCGAAAGTGTGCGGCGACCAACCGCGGGCGATGAACGCTTGGCATGCGTGTTGTCCGTGGCCGATTTCTTCAGGCGAGGCCGCCGATTAGAATGACGGGGGTCGGTTCCTCCCGCTCCTTCCCTCCGAGATTGCTGTCATGTCCCACTCTTCACCTTCGATCCATCGCCGCGCATTCCAACGGTCCCTCGTCGCTGGCGGGCTGGCAATGCCCTGGCTGTCCCAACCAACCCTTCGGGCTCAGGGACAGAATCCGGCCCCCAGCGATCGGATCCGCGTCGGCGTTATCGGGCTCGGTTCGCGAGGTTTCAATCTCATCGATGACTTGCTCAACCTTCCCGATGTTGAAATCCCGGTCGTCTGCGATGTCGATCGAAGGCATTATCGCGATCGTCCCTGGGGAAGTAATGGACCTGTTTACGGACGCGATCCAGCTCAAAGTCACATCGATGCGAAAAGCGGGCGGCGGCCGGAGGCGGTGACCGATTTTCGCGATGTTTGTCAGCGCGATGATCTCGACGCAGTGATCGTCGCGACTCCCGATCATTGGCATGCACTGTGTACTCTCACTGCTCTGCGGCATGGCAAGGCGGTCTACTGTGAGAAGCCGGTAACGCATACCTTCCAGGAGGGACTGGCGGTCTGCGCGGAGGTCGAGCGGCGAAAGGCGGTCTTCCAGGTCGGTTCCCAGCAACGGAGTGAAGCGGTCTTTCGTCGCGCAGTCGAACTGGTACGCAATGGGGTGCTGGGGAAGCTGCAGACGATCGAGGTCGGCTTGGCCTCAGGCTATGAGCAACCTCAGGATTCGACCGACGAGCAAACGCCACCCAGCGATTTGGATTATGACGGGTGGTGCGGACCAGCCCCGGTTTTACCCTACATGCGGGCAAGGCATCATCGATGGTGGCGCGGCCACCGGGCTTTCGGCGGTGGCGTGCTGATGGACTGGATTGGCCACCATAACGATATCGCCCATTGGGCGATGGATCTGGATGCTAGTGGACCAACCCGGATTGAAGCCGTCGATTGGAGGTTTCCGGCGACGACGGTCTACAATACCCCTTGGCACTACACCATTCGTTGCGGCTACGCCAGTGGCGTGACCTCGACGATTTCCGATCGGCATCCGGTGGGAACGAAGATGGTCGGCAGCGATGGTTGGTTGCATGTGACGCGCGGCAAACTAACCACTTCTGATCCGGCGTGGAGCGGCAAGGATTTCGACCCCGGTCCAATCCGTCTCGCGCCATCACCCGGTCACATGCGCAACTTCATCGATAGCGTGAAGGGAACCGCCACGTGCGTGGCCCCAGCCCAAGCCGGACACCGCTCGATCACTCCCGGCCACCTTGGCTACGTTTCCCATGCGCTGGGCCGCGGGCTACAGTGGGACCCAGCCGCCCAGAAAGTTCTTGACGATCCAGAAGCCGATAGCCTGCTGCGGCAAAACGCGTACCGGGCGCCCTGGCAACTTTGATTCGCCGTCAGTCGGGACGTTTACTCCGCGACCTGGAACTTCGAATCGGATTCATCGAGCGCTCGCCGAAGATACGTCGGGAATTCCTCAGCAATGGCCTGCCAATCGACGGATAGCGCATGCTCGTCGATCGTCTCCGCCTCGGTTTCCCATCCCGCAGGCCCGGACCGCTCACGCTGCAAGCGGTCGAGCAGGATCACCAGCCGCATCCACGAAAAAAGTTCGCGGTCGGTCGAGGGTTGCCGAAGCAAATGGAATTCCCAGCGTTCGAAAGCGGAAAAGCGACCCTTGGCCAAACGCCGGTAGATGAACCGAGCCAGGGCTTGCTGTTCCGCCGATAAGGATTCACGGATTCGACGACGCCGCCGAGGTGGAGGCTTTGGCCTATCCATGGGGAGGTCCCCGGTCGAAGGCGGAAGTAGGCCATCTTGATCGCGGGACGGCCTTGGTTCGAATGGATTGTCGTCTTTACCGTTAAGCATCTGACTATCTAAGTTTTGCTGGAACCTTGGATCCTAAAGCCACCCCTTCCTCCTGCTGTATTGTCTCGCGAGGTCAACCGAGCCAACGGAAATTCGTACTCGGCGATCACCCCCCTCGCAACGCTCTATCCCCACCATCCACCGGCCAACGATTGGCAAGGCTACTTTCGCTAGCCTCGATCCATGATTGACAATCCACCGACAGGGACCACGGATCGCGCGACGTACCCAGCGTTTCGCTACCGCATCCCTTGCGGCCTGTCGGCTGTGTTTTGTGAGGAAAGCTGCAAGACGACATCGGTATCGGCAAAGCTACCACACGCTGCGGGACGTAAAACAGCACCGCTCGAACGGATTCGGTGATAATGGGCCGATCCGGTCAGCGAACAATCAGGAGAAGGTCCAGTCATTCGTGGTGGATTTCACTACCCCGGTGGGGAGTCGCAGGCGCGTTTCGGTCGCGCCATCGGATGCCTGGTGATGGATACGACGGGAAGGCCTGGGAGCTTTCCATAACGCATGCGAGTTCCCGCCTCGGCGATTTGTCGCTTCCTCTTTTTCTATTAGGTAAAAAGTAACGCGTTGGTTTCTCAGGGTGAACGGCTTGCGGCCCGGTTTCCGGCCTCGCCCATCCTTGCCACGCAGCGGATGCTTCGGACCGTCCAAGCAGCTGCGCGCCACAACCTTTGGCGAGGGGTGGGTGCGCGGTGAAGCTGGCAACTGGTTGAGGCAATTCGTTGCTACCGCTTCACCATGGCGGCTTATTCCAGAACATGTGGCCGGAGGGCCCCCAAGGGAGTGGAACACGCCCCCCGGAAGAGGAGTCTTCTCGGAGGCGTTCGGGATTACGCGTTTCGCTGCAGGCGACGGGTACTCCCAAGAGGGGGGGGGCGGATGCGTTGGAAACGAGAGGGGAAGGCTACGAAAGGCTGGGGCTGGCTGCCGCCTTGGAATTTGACCTCGCCCTAAGGGTAGGTCTCCGGAGTATAGTGTGGGGCAATTGGCAGTGATTGGCTTGTGGAGTGTGAGCCGCTCGCCCATCCCCCGCCAACTCGCCGTACCGGGCAAGCGGTGAGCCATGAGGGGGAGGACAGGGTGTGCCACGGATGACGTTGACGAAGATAGTCGAAGAGAGTCCAGGATGGATCGCCGTCGTTCAAGTTCGGTTGGTTGCCAGGAAGTCGCCGAGCGGATAGCCAGCCAACGGCGGGAGTCGCTGGGAGACATTGGGCAGGGGAGCGGCGAAACGCGTTCCCCTCCGGCTCGCGGCTGGCGATCTAGCCAGGCCCCGTTCCTCTACCGCGCCATGGCGTTCCCCGACCGTTGCTGGAGTTTCTCATCGCCTGGCCCTGCCATCGGTCGAACGCTGGCTCTTCGGAGTACTCGGCTTAGGGGGAAGCAGCGGGTGTTTTCTACCGCATGCATCATGATCGCCAACCCCACCATTCGCGACCGCCGTGTCGGTGTTTTGAATAGTCTGGATTTCTTGGATCAAGGATAGGCTGATGAGTGTTTCAGCGCTGATGGACCTCGCCTGGTCTGATGGGTGGTCGTCGATGATCGCCGAGAGTTGGTGGTTGCTGTCGTTCGGGGACCCTTTGGTGAGGCTTTCCTGGGAACGCTGGTTGCTCCTGTTGTTCCTGGGGGCGGGGAGCATGATCTTCGCGCGGCGCGGTTGGCGCGTCGATCGGGAAAGCCATACCGGCGAGGATTTCCTGGCTGTCATGTCCAAGGCGAATTTGGGGTATGCCTTGGTTGATTGGCCGAGCGGACGGTTCCTGAAAACGAATGCGGCATTCGCTCAGTTGGTAGGCTATTCCCAGCCTGAGTTGCTGGCGATGACCTTGGGGCAAATCGATGCTTCTTCCACCTCTCGCCAGACTTCTACCGGCGAGGTATCGCTATCGTCGCATAATTCCTGGTTGTATCCAGCCAAAAAGTCCTTTCGTCGCAAAGACGGTTCGGAAGTCCTAATCCATGCCGATGGCCAGATGGTCGATGAGCCGAACCCGGGATCACGGGCCTGGCTGATCGTGCGCGACATTACGCCGGAGCAGCAACTCGAATCGCGATTGCTTCACGACCAGCAGCAGTTGAGTTTGACGCTGCAGGCGGCGGGAGCAGCCCGATGGGAATGGGATATCGTCGAGGATGTGGTCGATGCTTCCGACGAGGCATATCGGCGACTCTATGGCTTGGGGCCCTCCGAGACATCGTCGGTCGCCATTTGGCTGGAACGTCTTCATCCCGAAGATCGGCCGGTACTGCAGCGACGCCTCACCCATTTGCTAGAAACGCCGGGAGACGACGAATGGTGCGAGGAATTCCGTATCCTTCACCCTACCCTGGGGATACGCTGGGTGTTGGGATTGGGGCGCTGCTATCGCGACGACCAGGGTCGACCGCTTCGGATGCTGGGAGTCAACCTGGACATCACTGAACGCCGCAGTCTTGAAGTGGAACTCGAGGAACATATCCAACGTTTGGAGGCATTTGTTCAGGATTCACCGGCGGCCACCGCTATGTTTGACGACCAGTTGCGCTACCTGGCAGCCAGTCGAAGGTGGTTCACCGAGCATCAGTTGGAGCCCCGGTCGGCTACCGGACTGGCGTACCATGAGGTGATCGCTGACTTGCCTTGGGAATGGGTGGATTCCTACCGGCGAGGCTTGGCGGGTGAAACGATCATCGTCGACGAGATTCCGTGGGAAAGAGCCAATGGCCAGCGATTGTGGATGCGTTTCGAGTTGCGTCCGTGGTATCAGGTGGGGGGCGAGATCGGCGGCATCATCGTCCATGCGGACAACATCACCCAAAAGAAAACTTTGGAAGCGCAGGCGTATCGGCGTGAACAGCAGTTGCGGATGGCATTTGAGGCGGCCGATATCGCTACCTGGACCTGGAATATGGTGGAGAACAAGATCGAGGACTGGGAAGGCCGCTTCAGAGAACTGTATGGTCTCGGTCCCGACCAGGAACCAAGTTTCGAGCATTGGATCGAGAGTTTGCACCCGGACGATCGCCAGGCGGTGATCGACAACAATCGGCGGATCTTCAGTGAGCCTGGCTATGAGGCTTCGACCCTGGAATTCCGTGTTCGCCACCCAGAATTCGGCTATCGTTGGATCCTGGCCATTAGTCGGGTGCATCGGGACGAAGAGCAGCGACCGATTCGGTTGGTCGGTGTCAATATCGATATCACCCAGCGGAAGTTGATCGAATTGGCCCTCAGCGAGCGGGAGCAGCAATTGCGAGTTTTCGTCGAGTACGCGCCGGCAGCTTTGGCGATGTTCGATGATTCGATGTGTTATATGGCAGCCAGTCGCCGTTGGGTGACCGACAACTTCCCTCACCTCAAGGATTTTGTAGGGGTCAGCCATTACGAGCTTTTCCCCGACTTGCCAGCCCATTGGCGAGAGAACAATCGACGCGCCTTAGCGGGTGAAGTGATTCGAGTCGAGGAGGAGCGCTGGATCCGGCAAGATGGCCTTCCGCAGTGGTCTCGCTACGAGGTCCGTCCTTGGCACAGATCGGACGGGACTGTCGGTGGTATTGTCGTCTTGACCGAGAATATCACGGAACGCAAAACCGCCGAGGCAGAACTGCGGCGTCAGGAGCAGCAGTTCGCTTTGACCGTCCAGGCTTCGGGTGCGGCCTGCTGGGTCTGGGATCTTCAGGATGAACAGGGCTGTACCTGGAACCTGCAGTACCGCGAACTGTACGGCTTTTCCCAAGACGAGTCAGCTACGTTCGAAAAGTGGAAGGGACGCATCCATCCCGAAGATCGAGACCGTGTGGTCGGCAGTATCCAAAAGAGTGCGGCCGAAGGTCGAGAGATGATTGAGCCGCAGGAGTTTCGTATCCTCCATCCGATGCAGGGTGAACGCTGGGTTTTGGGGATGGGACATTGTTTTTATGATCCGTCAGGGAAAATCGAACGCATGTGCGGCGTCAATTTCGATATCACCACGCGCAAGATGGTCGAATTGGCCCTCGAGGAGAGCGCGGAGCAACTGCGGCTTTTTGTCGAACACGCGCCGGCTGCCCTGGCCATGTTCGATAGGGAACTGCGATTTGTAGCCGCCAGCGGCCGCTGGATGAACAGTTACCTCGCCGAAAAGCTCGAGGTCGTCGGTCAGCTTTACGGCGATATTTGCCGCGACCTGCCTGCGAGGTGGAACGACTATCATCGGCGAGCTTTGGCAGGTGAAGTTATCCATATCGAAGAAGAGCGTTGGGAGAGAGCCGATGGTGTCGTTGTCTGGTTGCAACTGGAAATGCGGCCGTGGCGACGGACTGACGGCGAGATCGGTGGCATCGTGATTCAATCGAAAAATCTGACCGATCGTAAACTGGCGGAGGAGAAATTACGGGAAAGCGAACAGCAGTTGAGTTTGACCTTGCAGGCCTCCGGGGCCGCGCGCTGGGTCTGGGATCTGAAGGATGAGCAGCGAAATTATTGGGACCCTCGCCAACGAGAACTCTACGGGTTTTCTGCCACCGAGAGTCCCTCGCACGATAAATGGCGGAGCCGCGTTCACCCGGAGGATTTACCGCGGATGGAACAGTGTATCGCGAGCTTGCTCAAGAGCGAGGGGGAAGGTGTTTGCCAGGACGAGTATCGAATCTATCATCCGGAGAAGGGGCTGCGATGGATGCATTCGATGAGCTCCATTTTTCGGGATGCGGTGGGGCAGCTCGACCGGGTGGTGGGGGTCGACTTTGATATTACCGAACGCAAGGAAGCGGAACTCGCGGTCGAGGAAAGCGAGCTGCGGTTGCTGGTGGAGCATGCTCCGGCGGCTTTGGCCATGTTCGATGAGCATATGCGTTATCTCTACGTGAGCGTCCGCTGGCAGGAGATCTTCTTGCGTAGTCGCAAAGATGTCGTTGGTAAATATCACTATGACATTTCGCCGGAGTGCCCGGAACGTTGGCGGAGCGAGCATCGGCGGGCGTTGGCGGGCGAAGCCATTCATGTCGATATCGAGCCGGCACCGTGGGTGATGCCTGACGGCCGGCTGATTTGGTTTGGTTATGACGTCCATCCCTGGCACAAGCTGGACGGAACGATCGGTGGGATTCTGATCTACGTCAATGATCTTACGGAATTAAAGCACCATGCCGAAGCCCTCAAGGATCTCAACGCCAATCTGGAACAGCGGGTGGTGGAGAAGACTCTGGAGGTTCGCTTGTTGAGTCAGGCCATCGCTCATCTCGGCGAGGGGGTCATCATCACCAGCGTCGATGAAGGTTCGCCAAGGATTGTGTTTGCCAACGCGGCGATGAGTCGTATCAGTGGCTACGCCACCGAGGAACTGCTGGGGCAAAGCCCGATGTTGATGCTCGGCGAGAAAACCTGCCACACCACCCTGCAACGCGTCAAGCACGACTTGCTGGCGGGACGATCGGCTTCCGCGGAATTGGTTCACTATCGCAAGGACGGGTCGACCTACGACGCCGAATGCTTTACCACGCCGATGCTCGACGACGCAGGGAAATGTACCAATTTTGTTTCCATCCAACGCGATATCGGCGAACGCAAACGAGCGGACAAGGCGCTGCGTGAAAGCGAGTATCGCTGGCGAGCCATCTTCGATACGGCCTTCAATCCGATCATCACTACCGACATCATGGGCTTGATCACCTCCAGCAACCGGGCGACCGAAAAAATCTTCGGCTTCTCAGCCGATGAGCTGACGGGGCGGGACCTGAGCATGCTGCTTCCTGGTTTGGTCCAGGAACACGATCGAAGGATGATCGGACGTTATCTCTTTGCGGGCGAGGAGGTGGGAGACGGTAGGAATCTGGAGTTAGTTGCTCGGCGGAAAGATGGCAGCTTATTTCCGGTGGAATTGGCTTTGAGTCGCCTGGCGGGGGGCGGCCATACCGGCATCCTTCGCGACCTGTCGGAGGTTCGCGAGTTGCAACGGCATATCCTCGAAGTGGCTGCCGATGAGCAACGTCGAATCGGCCAGGAGTTGCACGATGGCACCCAGCAGGAACTGACTGGCTTGTCGCTATATGCGGGCGCGGTCAGCGAAATCCTCAAACATGCAGCGTTGCCAACCGAGACGGACGGCCAGACGGTCCGGCAAATGGCGAAGGATGATTTCGAGCAATTGCGTCAGACCGTAGGACGCTTGAACCAAGGCTTGATCAAGTCCAACCGGCATGTTCAAGACTTGTCGCGGGGAATCATGCCGGTGCAGATCGATTCCCAGGGGTTGGTTTCCGCCTTGAGGGAACTGGCCGATTCGCTGAAAGCCCAGCCGGGGATTACCTGTCACTTCAGTCAACATCGGACTGTTTGCATCTCGGACAACACCTTCGCGACGCATCTTTATCGTATCGCCCAGGAGGCTGTTACGAACGCCTTGCGCCATGGCCAGGCTTCCGAAATCCATCTCCGCCTGGATCAAGGAGAGGCGGGGGTGGTGCTGGAAGTCGCTGATAACGGCAGAGGCATCCAGGCTATCGATAGCCTTGAGGGGCGACCCAAACCAGCCGGGATGGGGTTGCGAACCATGAAGTATCGGGCCAGCCTGATGGGCGGCACCCTCCAGGTGACGGCCAGGCCTGAAGGTGGGGTCTGTGTGCTTTGCGAGATTCCATGGACGGATATGCTCGTCGATCGACGGGGAGACGCTTGACGATGAGGGTTCAACGCAGCATTCTTAAGCACGTGTCCGACGGCGGAGGCCGGTCGGCAGTCGCTGGGATTTCAGGCCGATGGCGAAATCGCTTCGGAAAAGATCAAGGGACCAATTCGGATGGCTGAGGTATGGAAGGAAAAGAAGATCGTGATCGTCGACGACCATCCCTTGGTACGCGATGGTTTAGCGATGCGTATTTCCCTCCAGGAGGGGTTGAGCGTTTGCGGCCAGGCGAGTTCCGCGGAGGAAGCCTTGGCGCTCGTCAGTCAGGATCCCCCCGACCTGGCGATCGTCGATATTTCTTTGAAGGACAGCCACGGTATCGATTTGATCAAACAGCTTCATGCCAGCTACCCGCGGGTCAAGGTCCTGGTCGTTTCCGGGTTCGACGAATCGCTCTATGCGGAACGCGCTTTACGGTCGGGAGCTCGCGGCTATTTACACAAGCAGGAAACCAGCGACAAACTGATCGACGCCATCCGGACCGTGCTGCAGGGAGATTTTTTTCTCAGCCAGACGATGATGCAACGTTTCTTGACGCAGGCTATCGGCAGCAGCGAAAAGAGATCGTTGGAGTCTTTGTCCGACCGCGAGCTGGAGGTTTTTCGCAAGATCGGCCAGGGCTTGTCCAGCAGCGTGATCGCTGGGCAACTGCACCTCAGCACCCACACGATCGATACGCATCGCGAAAACATCAAACGAAAATTGGGGGCAAAGAATGCAGCGGAATTGAACCGCATGGCGGTGCAGTGGGTTTTGGAAAATGGTTAGCTTCGCCCCGAGGCGCGGGCCGCAGACGCTTGGAAGGCGTATCCGCCTGGGATTTGCCCCGCCTTGACTATCGCGTCGCTTCCCGCAGCGATTCTTTCGGCGAAGGATACCGTCCCTACTTTTTGGTGACCACCCCTTTTCTTCGTCGCGGATAGAGTTGGCGACAGAGGGGACAGCCGGTGCCGTCGCAACCGCGCGCCGTGCAGTACTCACGTCCATAGTAGATGATTTGCAGGTGTAGTCGCGACCAGGCTTCTTCGGGAAAAAGTTTTTTGAGGTCGCGTTCCGTCTGCACCACGCTGCGGCCATTGGTCAGCCCCCACCGCTGTGCCAGGCGATGGATGTGGGTATCGATCGGGAAGGCTGGCTTGCCGAAACCTTGGCAGAGGACCACGCTGGCTGTTTTGTGGCCGACCCCCGGCAGTCTCTCAAGTTCTTCGAGCGTATCCGGAAC
The DNA here is from genome assembly GCA_044371435.1 of Pirellulaceae bacterium. Classification (GTDB taxonomy): domain Bacteria; phylum Planctomycetota; class Planctomycetia; order Pirellulales; family Pirellulaceae; genus JAIYDQ01. The sequence continues at coordinate 20,295 of JBILTQ010000036.1, forward strand.
TCGACCGGCATACTCTTCCGCCAGGATTTTCGACAGCCCTTGGATGGCGACCGATTTTTGCGGGCTAAGGCCGCAAGGTTTGATGATCTTCTGGATCGCGGCCACACTTTGTCGCGCCATTTGGGCGGGGTGATCGGCTAATGCCAGCAGTCCCGGCATGACCCGGTTCACCATTTTGTCAGTGCATTGGGCGCTCAACACCACCGCCAGCAACAGCGAGTAGGTATCCTGGTGTTCCAAAGGGATCGGCGGTGAAGGATACAGCCGGTCTAATTCTTGCTGGACGATGGCCGCCCGTTCTGTCTTTTTCATCGATTCTCTTTCGGCTACGATCTATCGGTCGGTACTTATTGTAGGAGATCGTAAATATGTCAGGATGGCTGGTTTGGGCTTTGGTGGCTGCCCTCGCGGGAGAGGCTGGCCAGGTAGTGGTGGTGCGGCCGGCTGGCTGGGCGGACGCGCTCCAGGGGTGGAAGGCATACCGTCAGGGCCAAGGTTATCAAGTGCTCGAAGTCGAGCCCGCCGCTTCGGCCGAAGCTACGCGGCAACGGATTGCTGACGCAGTTCAGCCTTCGACAGCCGAACTGAAGGCGGTGGTCCTGATGGCGGATACGGTATCCTACGCGGAACGCGACCAACCGCTTCCAGCCGATCGTATCCCGACCTTCTACGTCGAGTCCAAGGTCGTCAAGGACTACGGGTCCGAACCTTGGATCGCTACCGACTTTCCCTTCGGTGATCTGGATGGTGACGGGGTGGTCGAAGCGGCAGTCGGGCGCATTCCTGCCAGCAGCCGCCAGGTGTTGGAGGACTACTTGCGGCGGGTGGTGGCCTACCCGCAGACCGCCTTCGGGGAGTGGCAGCGCGAGATCGATATCGTCGCCGGGGTCGGCGATTTCGGCTTCATGATCGATTCCGTCATCGAAGGGGTCACGCGGCAACTGTTGACCCAGGATATCCCCCCGGCGTATCGACTCAGCCTGACCCACACCAGTCCCAACAGCCTCTACTGCCCTGGTCCAGCCGCTTTTCGCCAGAGCGTCGTGCAGCGGATGAACGACGGCGGATTGTTTTGGGTCTATTTGGGGCACGGCCATGTCGATTCACTCGATTACTTCGAACTTGATCGTCGGCCTCGCCCTATCCTCGAAGGGGCGAACCTAGCGATGGTTGCGATCCCTCATGGTCCGCCGGTAGCGGTGATGTTGGCTTGTTATCTGGGGGCTTTCGATGCTTCTCGGCCGTGTTTTGCCGAACAGTTGCTCTTGAAGAAGGACGGGCCGATTGCGGTGGTTGCGGCCAGTCGCGTTTCCATGCCGTACGCTATGGGGGTCTTGGGGAGTGAATTGCTACGCGAGTGTTTTCAGCTGCAGACCGCTGAGATCGGCGAGATTTTGCGATCCGCGAAAGTCCGCGCGGCCGAGGATCACTTGTCGCCGGTGGCGGTAACCGACGAGGAGCAGGCAATGCCGCGCGAGTTGCTCGATGGCCTGGCCAAGGCTTTGAGCCCGGACTCGCATTCGTTGGATGAGGAACGCCGCGAGCACGGCTATCTCTTCAATTTACTCGGCGATCCCCTGATCCAGCTTTGCCATCCCGAAGCCTTGACCTTCGAGCTCCCGGAACCGGTGATGGCTGGTTCTCAACTGAAGCTGGTCGGGCGGTCGCCCTTCGCGGGTCGGCTTTGCGCCGAGTTGGCCGTCAGCCGTTCACGGGTTCCCGACCGGGTACGGGAGTTACGAAATGCGAAGGGGGCGACGGCGGATGGTGACTTGGCCTTGGCCCGCTACGAGGCAGCCAACGAACTTCGCTGCGCTCGCTGCGAAATCGACGTTGAGGCTGGAGCTTTCGAGATCGAACTGCCGATCGCTGCCGCTTGTCGCGGGAAGTATCAGGTGCATCTGGTGGTCGAGGGGGATCGCCGCTGGGCGGTCGGGTCTCGCGCGGTGCAGATCGCCGCCGACCGTGAACCCTGAGTTTTTCACCATCCGCCCCCCCACTGCAAGATTTACCCCAGGCAAGGTACACTCTACCCGCGTTGGTTGCGGAAGGCTACCATCGTTGCCTCCACTTGATTTTGGCTATCATCAATCTAAAGGAGTCCATGATGCGTCCATTTTTTTCACTCTCGGTTCTGGTTGTTTGGAGCTCATTGTTTATGTTTGGTTCATCGGCGAAGGCTGGTTCTCCCACGGCGGACGCGAAAGTTACCCACAAGGTCTACTTTGACATTGCGATCGATGGCAATCCAGCCGGACGCATTGTCTTCGGGCTTTTTGGCGACGACGTTCCCAAGACGGCCGAAAATTTTCGAGCCTTGTGCACCGGCGAAAAAGGCAATCTCCCTGGGGGGAAGGCCTTGCATTACAAAGCGAGTGCTTTCCATCGGGTGATCCCTCAATTCATGCTGCAAGGTGGAGATTTCACCGCCGGCAACGGGACGGGGGGGGCCAGCATCTATGGGGCGAAGTTCGCTGACGAAAACTTCAAGTACAACCATGATGTCCCTGGCTTGTTGAGCATGGCCAATGCCGGACCAAACACCAATGGTTCGCAGTTCTTCATCACCACCGTGGTCACCGATTGGCTCAACGGCCGCCATGTGGTCTTCGGCAAGGTGATGGAGGGGATGGAATTGGTCAAGCAAATCGAAGGGCTGGGGACGCAGAGCGGGGCGACGATGAAAAAGATCGTGATCGCCGATTGCGGCGAGCTCAAGTAGTCCCAGTCCGATCCAACCCTGTCCTTCGCCCGGCCTTGCGGTTGGGCGAAGGACATTCGTTTGGGCATTCGTGCCGGGCTTGGTCGACCGCTTATCCTTCGATAAGCTCCTTTGACTGAGGCACCTGGGTTGCGGGAAACGACTTCCGCTGTGTCACCGTCCCTCTGCGGTGAAGCCACCTTCAGGGTAGCTAGCGGGTTTGCTGACGTAACCAGGCAATCAATTCGGCCATCGGCTCGGGAGCGATCTGCTGATGAATACCCATCGGCATCAAAGATTGACCGGTAGCTTTCATCTCCTCGATATCTTCGCGGGGAATCGTCGATAGCTTGCCGTTCGCTTCGGCGATCACCAGGTAGCTGGAAGCTTCTTCACGAATCACGCCGCTCATCGCCCGGCCATCCCCGAGCAGGATGGTCCAGGCTTGGTACCGCGGATCGATTTCCCGGTTGGGATCGAGGATGCTCGTCAGCAGCTGGGCAGGCGATTTCTCGTGCAGCGATCGCAGCGGGGGACCGACGTCGTTGCCGAGATTCCCTAGCCGATGGCAG
>JBILTQ010000333.1:0-6199 GCA_044371435.1 Pirellulaceae bacterium
AGGCGGAAGGGCCGGTAGCGGCCCGCGGTAACCGGGCTCCCGAGTCGTCGACGCCGGCCAGTGCCCCCGCCGACGAATCGCCGTCGGCCGCGCCGCCGTCCCCCTCGGGTAAACCTTCGAAGGCCAGCCAACCCGATGCTTCTTCCCCAGGGCGGGGTCAGAGCCAACCCACCCCCGGCCGCACTCCGCGATCGGCAGAGGGTGCGAGCCAAGCCGAGCGACAGGCTGCGGCCGGCCAGCCGCGCGACGGCAAGGGCTCCTTAGCCGAGCGGATGCCTGGACTTGCCGACCGGGGGACCGACGAAAACCTCGAGGGTCCGTTCACCGGCAACAATTTTGTCGGCTGGTCCGATGCGCTGCGCGAGGTCGAGGAGTCGGTCCGCGACCCGGAACTGCGGGCATCGGCCTCAGCGATTCGTGAGGCCGCTCGCGAGCTCTATCGGGATGCTAAGCGGCACGCCGGCGAGCCGCGTTGGGATCTGGTGAAGGAGATGGTCGCCAAGCCGCTCACGCAATTGCGTGAGCAGGTCGAGTTGGAATGGTTGCGACAGACGGCCGATCAAAACGCGGTCGTCCCCCTCGATCGCGATCCGGTCCCGACAATCTACGAAAACCAACTGCAGAAGTATTATGAAAACCTGAGTAGCCGACCACATGTGGAATAGCCTGACTTTTGGCCAACCCTCGTGGTGGTTGGCCCTATCCGTGATCGGCATCGCCCTGGCCGGCCTCATCGGCTGGAGCTACTGGCGCACGCCTCTCTCGCTCCCTCAAAAATTAGCGGCGGCCGGTTTGAAGTTGCTGGCCGTCTTCCTCGTCCTGCTCTCCCTGCTGGAACCCATGGTCGTTCGCCAACGGCCGAAACCGCAAGCCAATTTGCTGGGGATCGCTGTCGATGATAGCCGGAGTATGCGGGCCGTATTCGGCTCGGTTGCCGACACCCCCGAGGCGGCTTCGGCCCCATCCTCCATGCTCTCGGCTGGCTGGCAGGCACGGCTTTCCTCGGAAGCCGCTTGGCAGCAAAAATTGAGCGAGCAGTTTCGCCTTCGCCGCTATCGCTTCGGAGAACGCCTCGAAAGCGTCGACGATTTAGCGACGCTCACGCTGAGTCAAGATCAAACCAGCCTCGAACGCCTTCCGTCAAGACTAGCCGAGCGGCTGCAGGGGTTACCTCTGGCCGGGCTTGTCCTGGTAACCGACGGCCAGTCGACCGAGAAATTGGAGTCGCTCGATCAACCATCGCTGAGGGCTTGGGAAAGCCTGGGAGTACCGGTCTACCCGGTGGATGTCGGTGCCAGCCAGGTCCAGCGAGATCTTCGAATCGCTGACGTGACGGTCCGTCAATCGGATTTTGAAACCGCACCGGTAACCGTCCTCGCGACGGTCACCCACCATGCCTTGCGCGGCCGTCAAGCCACGGTCGCACTCTACGATAGCGAAGGGAAGATCGTTCAGTCACAGCCGCTTCGATTGCAGGGGGAGGATGTAGTTCAAACCGTCGAAATGCGTTTCCGCCCGGAGAAGCCCGGTGTTCAGCTGTTCCAACTGCGAACCTTCCTGGCGGACGAAGCCGAGCGGCCGCAACCCACCGGAGGAGGCGCGAAGCCCTCGATCGAATGGACCTTGGAGAACAACCAACGCAGCTTGATCGTGGATCGCGGGAGAGGCCCCTACCGCGTCCTGTATCTGGCCGGTAGACCCAACTGGGAACATAAATTCCTTCAGCGTTCTTTGGCGGAAGATGCCGAGATCGAACTGGTGTCGCTGATTCGTATCGCTAACAAGGAGCCCAAGTTCACCTTTCGCGATGATCAAGTTGGATCTTCGAACCCGTTGTTCGCCGGTTTCGAAGATGTATCCGAAGAGGAAAAAGAACAGTATCACGAACCGGTGTTCGCTCGGCTCGGCGTCAGCGATGGCGAGCAACTCCGCCAGGGATTCCCCCATACTGCGGAAGAGCTTTTCAGCTACCACGCTTTGGTGATCGACGACATCGAGGAAAATTTCTTCAGCAGCGACCAACAATCCTTGCTCCGCGAATTCGTCAGCCTGCGTGGCGGAGGGCTACTTTATCTCGGCGGCACCGAATCGATGCGCGGGAAAGGTTTTCGCGAATCGATCCTGGCCCAGATGCTCCCGATCTACGGCGAGGATCGGACGCGTGCCGGAACCCAGGGGGTGGGGGCGTCCCAGGCCCCGCGTTTCCGTTATGAACTCACCCGCGAAGGATGGCTCCAACCCTTCCTGCGAACCGCGGATACCGAAGCGGCGGAACAAGCGAGGCTGACGGCCATGCCCGCGCTGCGTGTTCTCAATGAAGCGGGTGGGATCAAGCCCGGCGCGGTGGTCTTATCCCAAGCTGGACTCGATGGGGACCAACGACAGCCCGCCTTGGTCACCCAGCGTTTCGGAAAAGGCCGTACGGCGGCTTTCCTCGTCGGTGATCTGTGGCGGTGGGGGTTGCATCATGCCGACAGCACCCCAGCCCCCCTCTATCAAGCCTGGCGACAGATGATTCGCTGGTTGGTCAGCGAAGTCCCGCAACCGGTGAGCATGCGTGTCACTCCCGCCCTGGCCTCGCCGGCAGCGGTCGCTGCGACCGTCATGGTCGAGGTCAAGTCGGTAACCTTCGAGCCGAAAGAAGATGTCGAGGTCGAAATCGCAATCCGCCAACCCAGCGGCTCGATCGTCAAGGCAAAGGCCGAAGCCTCAGCCGAACGCCCGGGTCTCTACGAATTTCCGCTAGTTACCACCGAAGAGGGCGGTTATCTCGCGACAGCCATGGTCACCAACGCGGATGGTAGCCCCTTGGGAAGCTGCCACGCCGGTTGGTCGCATGAACCGCGAGCTACGGAACTGAGGCACCTTGGGACCGAACGTAGACTTCTGGAAGAGATCGCTCAGAAGACTGGCGGACAGGTACTTCTCGAGGATGATCTCGATCAGCTGTCAGGTCGACTCACCGCTCGCCCGGTACCAGTGGTCGAGACGGAACTTTGGCCGGTCTGGCATCAAGGCTGGATCCTCGCCCTCGCCCTCGCTTGCCTTGGCGGTGAATGGTGGATTCGCCGCCGAAATGGCTTACGCTAAGGCCGGACCGCGGGTACAATTTGGCGGTTGAGGCATGCAGCGTTAACTCGTCCAATCTGTAGTTTTTGGCACCGAAGCCGTAATTTATGTCTGATCATTGGAATTCTCTGGCGAATCTTCTAGGTACTCCGTCGGTCGATCCCGTCCAAAAGAAAAAGGAAGAACCAGCCCGGCCAGGCAAGCCGAACCAGGAGCCAGCTTCCCACGGACCGGATGCAAGTACCGAGGGGAAGGCAGCGCGAGCCGACAAGCTGGAACGCGTCAGCCAGCTAGAAGGTACCCCGACCACCCCCCGCGAAAGCAACACCATCCGCGAAAGCGAAAGCCCCAGCCAGGCGGAAAAACCGAAGTCCGGTCTGCGCGCATCCTGGGACGCCGTCGCCAGGCTCTTTGGGGTGGGAAATGCCAATGAAGTCGAGCCATCGCGTGTTGAAGATGCGCGGATCGAAGAGGTTCGTTCCGCCACCCCCACCTCGGCAGGTTCTTCCCCAGTGGCCGATGATGACCTTTTCGCTGGTTTCAAGAAGGGGCGAGCGGAACGGGGTCGCACTGCTCCGGACGCTCCTCCTACCAAGGGGGCGTCCGCCGAGCCTTCCAGTCGCTCAGCAGCCAAGTCCGAAGGCCCCAGCAAACGCGAAGCTTCCGAGGGACGTGGGTCGGGCAAGCGTCAGCGACCGCCCAGCGCTTGGAATGATGCCTCTAGCGAAGCCGGAGCGCCTAGCGAAACCTCACCTGAAGCTAAGGAGGCGGCGATGGAGCAGCGATCTGTCGAGCACCGCGAGGATCGCCCGCGTCCCTCGCGTGAAGCTGCGTCAGACGACTTGCATGCCGAGCGTCGCGGTCGACGGCGGGTGATCCGTCGCGGTCGGTCGACCGAATCCAGCGAAGACGAGGTACGGGAAGAAGCCCCACCCCATCGCCACCGGGAGGAGCGTCGCGAACGCGCCGGTCGCGATTTGCCCAATCGCGACGCCAGGCCGGCTCGGCCGTCGCGCGGCGAGGATTCATTCCGTGAACGCGATAGCCTCGAGAAAGCTCCTTTAGAAGAGGAATTGCCGAGCAGCCTCTGGGATTCCCAGGAGTCGCTGCCCGAGAAAGCCGGCCTTGAAAACTATGAACCGCAAGCTTCCTTGTCCGGTTCCGAGGACAGTGATGAGGAACGACCCAAGCGACGGCGAAGGCGGCGTGGCGGGCGCGGGCGGAAGACCGAAGAAAGCCCGGCCGAGATTTCCGAGTTGGACGCAGTCGATGGCCGCCAGGCTTACGGCCGCAGGATGGCTGAAGAAGAGGATTCAGAGGACGAACCAGCCACCAATCGCATCTTCAAGGTGACTTCTTGGCTGGATGCGATTTCTCCGATCATCAACGCCAACATGGAGAATCACAAGCGGAACTCCAGCCATGATCACCGAGGGCGGGGAAGCTATCGCGGAGGATCGCGGCGTCGAGGAGGTCCGTCAAATTAAATCGACGATCGTCTCCCCGGACGGTGCCTTGCCCAGGCTTCTTTCCTGTCGGTCGATCGATTAGATTTTTCCTATTGATCTTTTGCCCCAGCAAGCGATCATTCAAACGTTGCGGTGCTCGAAGAGTGGCTCTCGCAAGGAGGAAGCGTGAACCTGGTCAGGACTTAAGTGGAGCAGCCATAAGCGTCGTACTCTTGTGCGAGGGTCACTCTTCGAGCACCCCGGGGCAACCGCGGGATGTTGCGGGACCGGGGAACGATTTGAAGCGTTCCCGCAAGGATGGGGCAGGTCGGTCGCTGGATTCCATGAATCCGCAGGCTTCCGCCGCTGATGTCGGCCCGCAGGGCTAGATCACCTCCCGACGAAGGGGTGCCTCCCCATCCGAGCACCCATGGGTTGCGTTGGGCGACTCATCGCCCCATGTCTTCTGAAGCGCTGGTTCTGCAAAAGATCCGGGACCCCCGAAGGAAGTATTCGGATGGGGATGAAGTCGCTTGCTTCTTTCGTCAGCTGGATTTTCTGCCTCGCCGGGGAGGCTAGTTCCACCTTAGGAATCGCCCGCGACGACTGCGGGAGGGCCTTAGCACTTAGGACCGAAGGATCAGGGACGATGGCGTAGTCAACTACGGCTTAGTTAGCTACGGTTTAGTCAAGTAGCTGATCAGGATGGTTACCCACATCAAGGCGGTAACGATCACTCCCAGGCACGCCATGCGGACCCAAAAACGCGTGGACGCATACCGCCATACTGGACTGGCAGAGATGGCTATCTCGGAATTTAAGATCCCCGTCCGCTCCTCGGCATCTTCAAAGATGGCCGTGGAGCCGGCCTCCAGCAATCCATACTGCACCGAGTATTCCAGGGCCCCATACAGCACATGCCGCCGCTGGCTTTCGTCGACCCCTACCGCTTCGAAAAACCACAATTGCGATCCAAATGCCGTTTCCTTCTCACTCTCAAAGCGGACGCAGCGAAGGTTTTCAATCCTCGACTGCTCCGGGCAGAAATGCCGTTCGACCAGACACTGACGCGCCTGGTCAGACACCGCCTGCCATACTTGGCGTGGGAATTGAATCGGGTCGGTATCAGGAGCCATGGTTAGAATCCTTCAACTTCACAAGGGCAGAACGCTATCCTTTAAATCCGCCTACAGATCGAGCGTACTGCATTCTACCGCGATTCGCGGGCCGTCGTCACTGGCAAAATCCAAGGATCTCGCGATATTTGTCAGATTCACTCTATTTCCATCGACTCGCGGTCCCGACCAAGACCTTACCGGCTGACCGATGGTCGCTAGCTGCGAAATACTCAGGAATACCCAGCAACAGACATGTTCGAGCGAAAAAGCCTGACTTGGCCGATCATTTTGGCCGTGACCATGATCGTGCTCCTGGTCTGCCTGACCATCGGCTGGATCTTGATCAACATCTTCGGAGCCAATTGGACGCTGTTGAGTGTCGGGTCGGCGATGTTTGCCTGCGTCGTCGCCGGGGTCGTTCTCTATCTCGTACTGAGTATCCAGCAGATCAATCTGAATCGCCGGCAGAGCAACTTTATCGATGCGGTGACCCATGAATTGAAAAGCCCTATCGCCTCCCTCAAGCTGCATCTGCAAACGCTTACGCGACGCACCCTGGCCGAG
>JBILTQ010000301.1:0-6971 GCA_044371435.1 Pirellulaceae bacterium
CATGGCCCACTCGGTGATCGATGCTTCCCCGGAGTTCAAGGGGAAGTCAGCAGCCGGCTTGTATGGTGATACTATCGAGGAATTGGATTTCCATGCAGGGCGTTTGCTGGATACGCTCGACGAACTCGGTTTGCGCGAAAAGACGCTGGTGATTTTCACAACCGATAATGGGGCCTGGAATAACTTTCAGGAGCAATTGCGGCCCAAGCATCAAGGAGCAGTCGCTTGGGGGTCTTCCGGGCCCTTGCGTGAAGGCAAAGGTTCGACCTATGAAGGAGGCTTGCGGGTGCCATGTTTGGCTCGCTGGCCTGGCCGGATACCAGCGGCTCGGACTTCGCCGGCTATCTTTGCAACGATCGATTTGCTGCCGACCTTTGCCAGCATGGCTGGTGTCTCGTTGCCGAAAGACCGGTGGTTGGACGGGGTGGATCAGACGGCTCTCTTGTTGGGGAAATCAGAGGATGGGGCTCGGCAGGATTATTTCTACTTTTGCAAGAACGAGCTGCATGGGGTACGCCGCGGGAGCTTCAAATTATTGCTGGCGGACCGCCGGCAACACTACAACTATGTCAAAGATAAAGGTTCCGCCACGTTCGAGCTGTACGATTTGGCGACCGATATCGGCGAGCAGCATGATCTGGCGAATCAGCGGCCGGAGTTGGTCCGCGAGTTGACGCGCTATGCCACCTCGATCCCTTTCCCCGATACTCCACCGGACGACCGCATCGCTACCAGTCCAGCCAAGGGGGGCGAGGCCGACCGGATGATGGGTGGGTTGGTGATGGGCCAGTGGGAAGGGCATGGGTTTCTGCCCCAAGGTCGTGAGCCGATTCGCCGAAAATTCGAAGAGGCGATAGCAGGCGGCGTGATTCCTGGAGGGGCTTTGATGCTGTTGCATCGCGGCGAAGTCGTCATGCGAGAAGCCTTCGGTGTGGCCGAGCTGGATTCGCGTCGGCCGTTTTCGGTGGAGACTCCTTGCCGCATCGCTTCGTTGACCAAGCCCCATACGGCCACCCTGCTGGTCATGCTGGAGGAGCAAGGTTGGCTACGCTTGGATGATACGGTCGATCGTTACCTGCCTGAGTTCCAACAGGTCCGTGTCCAAGGGCAAGGTCCAGCCAGACGCTCGCCGACCATCCGTGAATGCCTTTCGCATACGGCGGGTTTTCCCGGGAACGATGCGCGGCGCGACAATAGGGAAGGGCTGGCGGAGTTGGCCACCTTGGGAGAGGTGGTGGCTCGGCTGGCTGGACAGGAATTGATGGCCGAGCCCGGGACACGCTACGACTACTCCGGCTATGGTTACATGGTGGCTGGCCGAGTAGCGGAAGTGGTTACGGGGAGGTGCTTTCAGGATTTGATGCGGAGGCAGGTGCTGGCACCGCTGGGGATGACGACGGCTACGTTTGTTCCCTCCGAGTCATTGCAACCGCTGTTGCCGGAAGCCTACGATCGTGATCCAGCCGGAAAGCTGGTCGCCCGCGATCGCGAACTGGCCTTGCGGAGCATCAATCCGGGCGGAGGGTTGATCTCGACGCTCGATGACCTCGGCCGGTTCCTGCTCTTGCATCGTAACCGGGGGAAAGTCGCAGCTCGGACCGTTGTCACCGCGCAAGCCTTGGAGCGGATGTATCAACCACAGCCTTCGACCAAGGGGCAGGGCTATGGTTTGGGATTCAATCTGCTGTCCAAGAATGTTGATGGCAAGGTCACGCGAATACAACATACGGGTGCCTCGGGGACTTTGGCCATGCTGGATTTCGAGCGCGACTTCATCGTGATTCTGCTGACGCAGGTCGATCAGAAGAAGATCATCCCATGGCGCGAGCAGTTGTTGAAAACGATTGCCGCCAATTGTTTTCCCGATTCCATGACCAAGGAAGGTTCGAGTCCCGATGTCCGTCGACGCAGCCAAGATCGCCAATGAGCCTGGGAGGCGACCCCTGGTCCGTCCGGGCTGGTTCTTGGTGATCCTGTGCTTGTTACCATCAGCCATGATCGCCATGAGATTTTCGCCGGAGTATGGCTTCCTGGCCCTGCCGCGTTTCGGTCAGCCTTATTGGGAGCAGGCCCTCGAACCGGTGCGACGCTATGCACCGCCCCCTTCACCGAAGGATGTCGGTTACGACGGGCAGTTCTATGCCCAGTTGGCGTTGAGCCCGCTGTTGCGCGATCCTCAGCTGAAGGCCGCTTGCGACGCCTTGAGTTATCGGGCAAAGCGTATCGGCTTGCCTTGGCTTGCTTACCTTGGCGGCTTGGGGCAAGCTTGGCCGGTATTGCAGATCTACGCGGTCTTGAATGCAGGTTTCTGGGTTTGGTTGTTGTGGATGCTGGTGCGTGAATATGGCTGTGATACGGCTGAATCGCAGGCCTTGTTGATCGGTATCCTGTGGACCGCCGGGGTTTGCGTTTCGTTATCTCGGGCCTTGACCGACCTCCCCTCGCTTTGCCTGTCGATCGCGGCTTTGCAAGCGCTGATGCGGTGCGAGCAGGCTTCGCTGGCTCCGGTCCAAGCTGGTTGGTTGGGGTGGTGGGGGCGATTCTGTGGCGGGTTGGCCGCGCTGACTAAGGAGACCTCGCTCTTATCGATCTTCAGTTACCTGACTAGGCCATGGCGGCGAGCGTGGCCGGCGAATCTGACGACGGTGATGGCCGTCGGGTTGCCGGCTATGGGGTGGGGGGTATATGTTTGGTGGATCGTCGGTCCTGATCGCGTGGGGGTGGGCAACTTCGCCGGGCCCTGGGTAGGTTTTTACGGGAAAGTCCATGCCGGATGGCTCGAGGCGTTGACCGGCTTTCCCAGGATTCCCTGGTTAGAGTTGATTGCCCCCTGGTCTGTCGTTTGCCAAATGATATGGCTGACGCGGTACGCCGATCCTCGATCGCGGTGGTGGTGGTTCGGCTACCTGTACGTCGTCCTCGCCTTGTTCCTGGGCGAATACGTGTGGGCGACCCAGTCGGCCTATTCGCGGGCCCTTTTGCCGATGATTGTCAGTTTTAACGTTCTTTTGTATCAGACGCAGCGTGGGGGGCCGGCCTATCGCTGGTGGTGGTGGTTAGGCAATCTTGGTTTTCTTGACCGAGCTCTTCCTGGCATCCTGATCCTGGCGGCGGTAGGCGCGGCAGCCCGCTGGCGGGGAGCGAGCCGGGCGGGTGGATAAATTGGGTTGAGCGTCAAGTTCGCTACCTTGGTTACAAACCGTTGCCCGCAAGAAGGACTGCTGGCGAGCGTCATCAACTTCCGATTGCTTTCCGGAGGTGTATTTTTCCTATCGCGAACGTCGTCGCCTGGAATGTCGCGCGCATGTACTCCCGGAGTCCGATAACCGCTCGCGCGGGGCTGGCGAAGCTGCCTTTGCTCATCGGGGCTTCGCTGACGGCGGTCGCGACCTTCGCCGGTATTTTCGCTTGGTTGATGTCGGTCGAGCAGGTCGATCCTTCGACCCGCTTGAACGCAGCTTTACGGCTGCTGAAGAAGGGGAAGAGTAGCGAGGCTCAACTCCTGGTAGCCGATTTGGACGACAGTCAGTCGCTATCGCCGGCTGAGCAGTCCAAGCAAAATCTGATCATGGGCGCGGCGGCCCTCGATACCTCCGAGAAGGTCGAATTACCGCAACAGATATACGATTATGCGGTCGAGGCCGAAAAGAAACTGACGAAAGCCAATGAACTGGGCTTTCCTCGCGGTTACGAGGGATACGGTAACTTCCTGTTGGGAAAGGTTTTATTTCAGCTTTTTCGTTGGGACGATGCTCGTGCACCGCTGGAGATTGCGGTCACCGAATGGCCCAGCGGTCGAAGTCAGGCTTTGTCGCGACTGGTCGATATCGCTTTGGATAAAGAACCGATCGCTGCGCAGGAGATCGATCAGCGGTTATCGCATTGGGCGGGATTGGCCGGTTTGACGGATGATGATCGCGACCTCGGCTTGGTGAAAAGGATCGAAGCCAGTATCGCCTTGGGGGACTGGGAGGAAGCAATCCAGGTCGCCGAGGCGGTTCCGGCGACATCCAGCTTCGCTGCCCAGGCAAATTTTCTGGCGGCCCTCGCCAGTGTACGGCGTGCCGATCAACTGCGGGCGGCCGGCATTCCTGATCGGAGATCGATGCTTCAGCCCCAGTCGTCGTCGCGAATGAACCAACCCAACTCCCGAACCAGGCCTGGCGATGAGGAGTATCGACGCGAGTTGGAAAGGGCTGGCCAGGTGATGGCGGCGGTAGCCAGGGATGCTCAGGCGGATCGAGTGACTCGGCGCCGCAGTGAATACTTTTGGGGAACTTTGCAACGTCGATTGGGTCAACCGCTGCCCGCCTTGAACACCTTCCAGAATCTCCAGCAGAAGTCGCCGAACACGATTGAAAGCATCATGGCGGGGATTGAAGAGATGGAAGTGTTGCAGGAGCAGGGACTGTACGGGGATGTGGCGGCGTCGCTGAAACGCATCGACTCGCAGCTTGGTTCCCTCGATTGGTACCGCAATGCCTGGTTCTCTTTCGATGAGATGGGGAAACGCCTGCTACAGATCGGCAAGGCGATGGTGGATCGGCAAGCCTATGCCGAAGTGCTCGAACTCACCGAACACTGGCCGGAGTTCGGCACGCGCGTCGGTCAGTTGCAGTTGCAGGCCGAGGCGAGTCGGCGTTGGGCCGAATTGCTTCCGAATGGATCCACGGCGATCGACCCGGACGATCGCGATCAGCCGGTGGCCGCGGAAATCAATCACGAGAAACAACGCCTGTATGCCAAAGCAGCCCAGGCTTACGAGGAATTAGCCACTATCGAGCTCCGCAGCCCAAGTTACTTTGATTTGATCTGGGCTGCCATCGATTGCGCTCAAGCCGCGGGTGAATTAAAGCGATGCAATGAATGGATTCGGCGGACGATGGAATTCGAGCCGCGCGACAACCACCCCCGGAGTTTGCTGAAGATCGCCGAGAATTACTTTGCGATGCAGGAAACCGGTCAAGCGCTGGACGTACTGAAGCGGTGTACTTCTCAGTTTCCCGAGCATCCGGTGAGTTACCAGGCCCGATTGAACATGGCCAGGATTCTCCATGAGAAAGGTGACTATTCCGACGCGGTGAAGGAATTGGAGGACAATCTATACCTCGGTAAGCTCACCCCCGAGAGTCCGGTCTGGCGGGAATCCCTGTTCGAATTAGGAGAGTCTTTTTTTGAGCAAGGCGAGACCCAATACAACGAGGCACAGAAGCTCAAGGATTCCAGTCGGGAGGAGCAACGGGCCGAACGGGTCAAAAAGTTGGAGGCTTCGTATCGACTATGTCTCGATTGCATCAACAAGTTCGAGGAATGGATACGGCGTTTCCCCGACGACTCACGCCGTTTTGACACGCTTTACAGCGTAGGTCAGGCTTATCAAATGGCAGCCCAATGGCCCAAGCTGCTGATGGACACACAGCAACTCCCTTCCGAGGAGCTAAAACGCTCCCGGCAAGTCGAGTATCAGCAGTTGCTGGATGCGGCCCGACAGACTTTTCGCAGTGTTCGCGAGGGAATGAATTCGAGCAAGGATTGGTCGGCTTTATCTCCCGCCGAGCAACGCCTGATGCGCAATAGTTATTTTGCCGAAGCCGACCTGCTACTTCAGGCGAGGAATTATGACGGAGCTTTAGCCACCTATCGAGGGATCGCTAACTACCTGCTCAACGAGCCCGAGTCGCTGGAGGCTCTGGTGCAGGCAGCAGAATGCCTCAGGGCCTTAGGGCGCGTCGAGGAGAGGATCGGGGTCGTCGATCAAGCCAAGGAAGTCCTCCAGCGAATTCCCAGCGATCGCGATCCGGATTTCGCGGCCCTCACCCGCTTCAGCCGAGGGGAGTGGGCAAATCATCTCTCCCAACTGCGAGGCAGTTCCCTCGGTAGCAATTAGCCGGCGGGGCAGGAGTTGATCACGGCGGAAAATGCAGCAGGTGGAACTCGGCGTCGGTTTTCTCCCGGCAACCGCAGACCGCGAAATCGGATAGACTGAAGGTAGGGATGGGCAGCGAGGGGGGCTTGGGCGAGGAGTCTCGCTCCGAGACTTGCTGGTTATCCCGCCGACTGAGGCTGAGGGCAGGGACTCGATGCGTGCACCGTTCTTCCACTGGTTCCGTGGCTTGGGCCAAGCCGTCCGCGGCTGCTGGCAGATGCGGCCAGCCTTCTTCTGCTGGCCGAGTTGGTTGAGAGTACCGGCCGCGGCGGCAAAGGATGGAAGCTCGCTCGGCCGCTTGGGCGAGAAGCTCGCGGCGGAAGCCTTAAAGCGCTCTGGCATGCAGATCCTTCACCATAGTTACCGCAGCCGGCTGGGAGAAGTCGATCTGATCGGTGTGGTCACCGAGGGGCGTGGACCGAAGACAATCGTCTTCGTCGAGGTTAAAACATGGTCTTGCGCCCGGGAAGGTGGTCCAGCGGAGGCGGTGGATGGGGAAAAACAGCGGCGTTTGACTCGCTTGGCCTTGGCCTTCCTCAAGACGCACCGCATCATGGAGGCCAGGGTGCGTTTCGATGTGGTTGAGGTGGTCCTCGAACCGTATCGGATCCGCCATTTCCCAGGAGCGTTCGAGGCGACCGGGAAATACCAGTGGTATTCATGAGCTTGGCGGGCCACAAACGGCAAGAGGAGTCTATGGAAGCGGCTGTCGGTTGGAATCATCGCCTGCGCGTCTGGTATACTATTTTGCGGATAGCCTTGGAGGAACGGCTGGTCTATCGGGGGGATTTTGCTTTGGGAACGTTGATGCGTTTCCTGCCGATCATTACCCAAATTTTTTTGTGGCGGGCCGTCTTTCAGTCCTTGCCGAGTTCAGGTTCGCTGTCAGCGACAACCACCCTGAGCGGCTACACCTTCCCGGATATGGTTGCCTACTACCTGCTGACGATGCTTGGACGGGCCTTCTCCAGTATGCCCGGATTGGCATCGGGGATTGCACGACAGATCCGCGAAGGGGAGATCAAGAAATTCTTGATTCAGCCCA
>JBILTQ010000302.1:0-6957 GCA_044371435.1 Pirellulaceae bacterium
GGAACCTCGCCAGCAAGCGCCCGGTCGCAGGATCAAGGCTGTCGAGCTGATGCCCGTCGCTGCTCGGCCGCCATTGGCCACCGATCAGCATGTTGGCTGGCCTAGCCAGGAAGGCGGTTGTCCCCGGATGCAAGGCTGGCAGGGTCATCATCGTAGGTCGCTCGGCGGTTGATCGAAATCAGGATAGCCCCCGGTATCGCTCGCAGGGCCAGGAAAGCCGATGCGTCGCCAAACACCGGGATCACTCAAGTACAAGCTGCACACATCGGCGCGAAGAAAACGGAAGAACATCGGTCGCTGCTCACGCAGTCCCGTCAGTAAATGATGCAGCTCCGTCGGGTCGAGTTCGCTCAGCATCCGCCCGAACTGTTCCCGCGCCAGGCTCTGGGCGGTGCGGATCCCATCGACGTATACTTCGCCATGAGGACTGCGACGCATCTTCTCCGCGATGGCCGCTCCACAATGGACGATCGCCGCCCCCGCATCGCGGTCGTCGGCAGGGAGAATCCCCTGGGATAAGGCGGTGAGGGCCGCGATATCGCCTAACGCCACCGGCGTCTCCTTCATAGCTCGCCCTTCCTTGCCAAAGATACGATGCCAGCGGTAGAGCGGTTGGCGATGGCCATCGCGGTCAAGGTGGGATTCACCCCCGCCCCGGTGACGAAGACGCTGGTGTCGACGATAAACAAATTCGGGATATCATGGGTTTGCCCCAGGGGATTGACCACCGAACTCCGTGGGTCTACGCCCATCCGGCACCCCCCCATGGCGTGCGCGGCGTACTGCAAACCGAAACGCACCTGTTCGGCGCCCGATGCCGCCATCATCTCGGCCGCCTGGTCGCGGGCGGCGGTCACCAGCCGGCGATCGTTTTCACACCAAGCATAGGTGACGCGGGCCACCGGCAAACCATGAGGATCGCGCAGCTCCGGGTCCAAAGAAATCATGTTGTGCTCGCAAGGTAAGCCTTCGGCGTGGGCCCACCAGGCGGCGGTATGGGTATAGCGATATAGAAAATCCTTGAGCTCCATGCCGAAATCCAGACCGCTCAGGTTGCCCAAGGTGGCCGGGGTCATCATATAACTCAGCAGGATAAACCCGCGCGCGTAGCCGCGGCGTGGATCCGGGCGATAAAGGTCTTGCACCATCACATGCCCCATCTGCATCCCTTGGTAGGCATGGATCGGTTCCGCGAAGGTCCCGAAGACCTGCCACGTCGGATGGCTCATGAAATACTTGCCGACCAGGCCGCTGGAATTCGCCAATCCTTCGGGAAAACTGGCGTTGGCCGAAAGCAACAGCAATCGCGGCGTCTCGATCGCATGGGCGGCCAACAACACCAGCCGCCCTGTCAGATGATGGTCGCGGCGTTGCCCATCCAGATAATCGACCCCCGTCACCCGACCGCGAGCCCGATCATAGCTGACACGATGGACCATCGCTTCGCTGATCAAGCGTGCCCCTCGTCGCAGCGCCTCGCCCAGGTAGGTATTGCTCGAAGTAGCCTTGGCTTCCGTCGGGCAGCCCGAAGCGCACCAACCACAATAGATGCACGCTGGCCGTCCATGGCGGGCCATCGAATTGATGGCGATCGGTGGGGCAAAGGGATGCATCCCCAGCTTCCTTGCGCCGCGGGCCAAGACCTGCGCGTGCCAGTTCATTCGATGGGCTGGCATCGGGAGTTGGTAAGCTTCCGGGGCGAATGGACCGCACTCCCCGGCCACCCCCAATTCATCCTCGATCCTCGCGTAATGCCCTCGTAGGTCGTCGTAACCGATCGGCCAATCTTCACCGACTCCCTCGGCGCTGCGGGTGCGGAAGTCGGCCGGATGAAAACGCGGTACAACCCCCAACCATGGCAAGCTCCCCCCGCCGACCCCCATCCCGGTCTTGGGAACCACGATATCGCCGCCGACATAACTACGGGCGGGACTCCACATGATCTTCCCGGCATTGGCTTCGGTGTTTTGCAAAGCCGCCTCGCCGCTGAAGCGTGGTCCCGCCTCGACCACTACCACCCGATAACCCGCTTCGACCAAGCGCAAAGCGGCGACGCCGCCGGTCGGTCCGCTGCCGACGACGATCGCGTCCCACTCGCTCTTCTCGGATGATTGCGTCACCGTATGCATCGACGCATTATTCCGTCTCCCTCTTCGGCCTACCATGGGGCCGGGCAAATTCCCTGGGTACGCGCTGACGTGGCGGGAAGCTTCGACCGCGCCCCAGCGGAACGAGGTGAGCCGCGGCGTTCCTCGGACGTGGATCTCGCCGCCGTGGCTTGTCGTACCCCGGCCAGTGGTGTGTCGTCGCCTACTGTGGCTCGAAGAGCTCCGCAAACTGCGGTTCGCGTGTCATCAACTGGGCGTTGCGTTCGGCCAAGGCCGAGATGGTAAGGTGCGGATTGCAGGCGATGGCGGTGGGAAAGATGGCCCCGTCGGCGACATAGAGCCCCTCATGGACGCGGAGCTCTCCGGTCAGCGGATCGATATCGCCCCCGCATCGCGTGTCGTAGACCTGACCTTTGTGATTCGTGACACCCGATCGCGGGTCGTCGCTCATCCCGCAGCCGCCGAGCGGATGGACCGAAACCATCCGATCGCCGAAGATACGCAGGGCCTTGTAACGACCGCCGTGGGCCGCGGCCAGCCTGGCAAACTCGGCGCGGATCTTTTGTCGATATGGGCTCTCGAGAAGGCCCGGCCATACCACGACCCCGTTCTGGTTATCTTCCAGCACGATCCTTCCTTCCTGGCGATCGTGCCCCATCCCGAAGAGCGGAAGGGTATGATCGAGATGCACATCCTGCATCAGCAAGGTTGCGATCCGCGCGTAGGCTCGGGGCACCGCCCCTTCCTGAATCAGGACGCGATCATGCAGCTGCGGACGACAGGGATAAGTCACATTGGTTTGGATCGTCGGTCCGATCCGCGGCGCCTCGGCGGCCTCGGTTCCCACCCCGGCCGCGCAGGTGGTCTGATCGCCGCGAATGACCCAGCCCAAGGCATCGCCATTGCCGGTCCATTGGCAACCCAATTGTGTCGAGAAACTGAAATGTTCGGACCGAGAACGGAGCAGGATCTCCGAGCTGCCGATGCTGCCAGCCCCCAGTACTACCAGCCGGGCGGTGAGGCACCCCGGATAACTCTGGTGCTTGCCAGAGGCATCGAGGGCATGGAACAGATAATGGATCCGATAATAACCGTCAAGCTTCTCCAAGCAGCGGACCTCGGTTTGGCTGAAAAGAACCGCTCCAGCGCGACAAGCCATCGGCAGGTAGTTCGTCGCCAACGTATTCTTGGCCCCGACATTGCAGCCGGTAATGCAGTCGCCGCAGTCGATGCAGTTGCGCTGCAGCATCCCCTGGCGATTGAGGATCGGTAGGTGGGGGTCTTGTTGGCTGCGCATCACGGTGACAGCCGCGGCTTCGAAGTGGCAATGGTGGTCCGCCAAGCGTTCGGCGGCCAAACGTTGGGCTCGCATCTTGCAGGTCCAGTCGGTCGGCTCCTGCCGCGCATGCAGTTCCCATTCAACGCGATCGAAGTACGCTCCGAGGCACTGCATATCGCGCAGCGCGTTGGGCCATTCGGTCTGCAGGAAGACCTCGGGGTCCGGCCGCAGGGCCACGCTGGCGTTGATCAAGGACGACCCGCCCAGCCCGCTGCCACTGAGGATGGAGATATCGTCGCACTGCAACAGGTTGAACAGACCGGTCGGGTTGTTCAGTTCGCGGCGCTGACGGCCGAAGATTTTCAACCGCGCCTGGTCGGTGACTTCGGGCAACCGATCGGGGAAGGTGCCCGGTATCCACTCCCGACCGCGTTCGAGCAAGCACAGGGAAACCCCCGGCCGCATCGCTTGCGCTAGCCTGGCGGCTGTGATACTGGCCCCATACCCAGAACCGATGACGGCGATATCGTATTGCCAAGGCTTGCCGAGGCTGCAATTCGCGTGGAGCAGGTCGTGAGATGCTGAAAGCCGCCCGCCGAAGGCTTCCATGTTCTGGCGATAGTCGGCGATGGACCGCCGCTTGTGGGGCGCTGCCGTCGGCTTGCCGATACCGAAGAGTTCCCCCCCCGCCTTCGACTCTGCGGCTAACGACGTTACCGCGACTGCTAGCGAATGCTGAGCGAAGCCGCGGCGCGAGAGGTGGTTGGCTGGCGCCGAACCCTTCGAATGCTTCGCTGCGGGCGGCACGTCCACCTTGAAATTCCTCCACTCTCCGTCGAGCCGGACAGGCGAGGCGATGCCTACCTGCGGGGGCACTCCTTCCCCTGGCATGCAGTATCGTCTATCGCCGCGCCCCACCGTCGAAAAACCAGCTGGCTTGCTAGGCCCGACCCGGCCTCGCCAGCCTGCGCGTTTTGCCTTGCTTACGTCCTTTGAGGCCGCTGATGACGTCAAGACGTTGACCAGGCGAGTAAAGCTGAGGCTGAGCGGCAGTCGGGCTTGGCCCTGACCCGGCTGGCGGCTGGCTTGAAATTTGCTCGACCAAGAGCGATAACACCCGATGGTTGGGAGGTCGCGGTGGATGATCTCCGTGGATCGCGCAGCGGTAGCCTCCCGGTGTTCGGCGGAACGTCCGCAAGCGCGTCGTGGATTTCAGGGAGTAGACCGGATGCGATACGATCTTCGATGGCTGATGTTGATGGTCAGTTTGTTCTTGCCAAGGAGCGGGTGGAGACTGGCCATGGGCGATACCTTGCCATCGCGTCCGAATATCTTGTGGATCACCGCCGAGGACATGAGCCCTGACCTGGGTTGTTACGGTGACACCTACGCGAAGACACCCGCCCTCGATCGGCTCGCCAACCGCAGCATTCGGTTCTCCCGCTGCTTCGCCGAATCACCGATGTGCGCTCCCTCGCGCAGCAGCTTGATTACCGGAATCCACACCGGCGGCCTGGGGACCTCGCCGATGCGCTCGAACCACCCGATCCCCAGCCGCTTTCGAGCATTTGCCGCGAGCTTGCGCGAGGCTGGTTATTACTGCGTCAACAACGTCAAGACCGACTATAACGTGGCGAATGAAGCGGCGATGGTCGAGGATGCCTGGGACGAGTCAAGCCGACACGCGCACTGGCGACATCGGCCGGAGGGGAAGCCCTTCTTTTGCGTCCTCAACTATATGGATACGCATCAGTCGCGGGCGAGCCGCGATAGCTATGCTAAATTCCAAAGCGAAGTTCAGGTGCGTTTGGCCCCGGACGAGATCCATGATCCGGCCCTTGCCCCGTTGCCGCCCTACTATCCCGAGACGCCGGTCGCTCGGCGGACGGTGGCTCGCTACTACGATTGCATCACGACCCTCGATCACTTTGTCGCCCAGACCCTGGAGGAGCTCGTCCGGGATGGATTGGCCAACGACACGATCATCTTCTTCTTTTCCGATCATGGGGCTGGGTTACCTGGCGGTAAGGCTGCTCCCTTCCGTCGCGGTCTGCACGTCCCGTTGCTCGTCTCCTTCCCACACCGCTTCCGCCATCTGTCGCCGGCCGCGGGCGGCACGGTGAGCGATCGCCTCGTAAGTTTCGTCGACTTCGGCCCCACCGTCTTGAACCTGGCGGGAGTCCCCAAGCCCGAGGGGATGCAAGGTGTCGCCTTCCTCGGCGAACAGCTAGCAGCACCCGTACCGTATGTTTACGGAACTCGCGATCGGATGGATGAAACCTTGGAAACCACCCGCTGGATCAGCGATGGGCAGTTTCATCTCGTCCGCAGCTACGATCCGCGTCCCCCTGCCGATCAGCAGACCATGCTTTCGCTGTACAACGGCGAAGGTGAACTCTGCCGCGAATTGCGTGAAACCAAAGCGGCTGGCAAAGTTGACCATGCCTTCTCCCCATGGTGGCAGGACGGGCGCGAACCGCTGATGCTCTTCGATGGAATCGAGGACCCGTGGTGCCTGCGCAACCTGGCCGATGAGCCTGCCTATCGCGAGGTCCGCGAGCAACTGCTCGAGCATCTCGAAGCTCGGATCCTCGAGGAACGGGATCTCGGTTTTTGGCCCGAGGCGGAACGGAGCCAGGCCGAGAGGGGAATGCCTGCTTATGAACGGGCGCGGGAAGCGGGGGGCTATCCTTTGGCAGCCATCCTCGAAATCGCCAGGCTGGTCGGTTACGGTGCACACCACCGCGGGCGTTTCGAACAAGCCTTGACCGATGCCGACCCGACCATTCGCTATTGGGCCGCCGTCGGTTTGGCAGCGATGAACGAGGATGTCCTACCATCGCTGCCGCGGCTGCGTCAGGTGTTCGCGGAACTTTCCGGCTCAGCAAAAATCGTGGCTGCCGAAATCCTCGTTCGCCACGATCCGCCCCAGCGGGAAGCCGCCCTGGCCTGGCTCGCCGAGCAACTCGACGCTCCCAATGAATGGCTCGCGTGCCGAGCCGCTCGAGCTTTAGAGTTGCTCGGCCCGCGAGCCAGCTCGCAGCGGACGGCGATGGCGAACGCCCTGCAACGTCGCAGCGCTGGTTTCTTCGGCCAGCGGGGAGTCGACCCGGTCAACTACAGCCTCGAATTCGCTTTGACCTCGGCCCTCCAAGCCCTCGAATAAAACCAAACGCTCCGCCCTCCTTCTTTCTTCGCTGCATGCGCTGCAAGTCGCGTCGAATCAAGCGGAGTCCGGCTCTAATTCCTTGAGCATCGCCGCCGGGTCGACCGGCATCCGCTGCGCACCCCATCCTCCCGGCGTATCCTCGAAATGGCCGGCGATCGGGGTCTGGCAGAAGCCGCATTGACCGGCCCGAATATGGTAGGCTCCGACATCAAACCAATTCCGCTCGATCAACCGTTGTCGGCAATTTGGACAGTAGGTGCTTTGCCGCGACAGGTCGAAGATATTTCCGGTATAGACATATCGCAATCCACACTCCATGGCGATCGCCCGAGCCTCAAACAGGGTGGCCGGGAGAGTCCGCGGACAATCCATCATACGATAGTCAGGATGAAAGGCGGTGA
>JBILTQ010000303.1:0-6950 GCA_044371435.1 Pirellulaceae bacterium
GCGAATCGCCAGATTCGTGGAGTGGAACAGCACAAGGGCTGACCCCAGGCGAACGACTACACGTCGTACCCGCAGGGGCTTGGATTCCAGTTGCACAACATCCTGCTTGATAACCTCGATGGATTCGCCGACCGCTGTCGGATCGCTCGTTTCCACAACCGAGACCACCGGAGAAGGGCCAGGCATGTCCTGTTCGGCCTTTGAATTCTTCATGCTTTGCGGAATTTCGATAGCGACCAGAATCCGCCGGGTGGAAACTAAACCATCAATTAACCGTCTTTTCCGATCATCGGCAGCAAGCTAGGGGGATAGGTCATGCTGCGTGCTTGGGTAACGTTTACCTGCTCCATTCTAACCACGGTTATTCTTTTACGTGAAGCCACGTGCCGAGCGAACGAGCCGCAAAAGTCATTGCCGAATGTCCTGCTGGTTGTCGCCGATGACATGGGCTACTCGGACCTCGGTTGTTTTGGGGGTGAGGTCAATACTCCGAATATCGACGCTCTTGCAGCGCGAGGCCTGCGAGGGACGAACTTCTATGTCGCTCCCAGTTGTTCCCCTTCGCGCTCGATGCTCTTGTCCGGGACAGACAATCACCTTGCCGGGATCGGCAATATGGCCGAATGGATTGGTCCGACGCAACGAGGCCAGCCTGGCTACGAAGGCTATCTCGACACTCGCGTCGCCACGGTGGCCTCAGCCCTACAGGAAGCTGGGTACCATACTTTCATGGCCGCCAAGTGGCATCTGGGTGACAAAAACGATCAATGGCCGTCGCAACGGGGATTCGAGCGAGACTTTGCGCTGCTGCCAGGGGCTGGTAGCCATTGGTCCGACATGCGAGGACTTCTTCCCTCGGAACCCAAGGTGACATTCACCTGCAATGGGGAGGAGGTGAAGCAACTACCCGCCGAATACTACTCCTCGAAGTACTTCACTGACTTCATCATGCAGGTGATCGACCAGAACGACGATGACGGCAGACCGTTTTTCGCCTATCTCGGTTACCAGGCGCCGCACGGCCCGTTGGCCGTGCCGGCTGAGTGGTGCGACAAATATAAGGGGAGGTATGACTCGGGATATGACGCCATCCGGGCAGAGCGGCTAGCGCGTCAGAAGAAACTTGGAATTGTCGGCAAGGAAGTCGTCACCTTCCCGAGGTTGCCAAATATCCCCGCCTGGGAAAACCTAACCAGTGAACAGCGAGGACTGGCTGCCCGGAAGATGGAGCTTTACGCGGCCATGATCGAGTACATGGACGACCAGATTGGTCGGTTGCTCGATCATCTGAAAAAGTCGGGCCAGTACGACAATACGCTGATTGTTTTTATTTCCGACAACGGGGCGGCGGGCGAGGATATGGCCGAGTTGGTGGATAAATTATCCCCTACGGCAAAGGACTGGTTCGACAAAACCTTCGACAATCGCCCGGATAATTGGGGGCATCCGGGGTCATGTATGGAATACGGCCCGTCGTGGGCCCAAGTCAGCAGCGTGCCTTTTCGTCTGTTCAAAGGTGTCGAGGCCGAGGGGGGGATCCGCGCGCCGCTCATCGTGAGCGGTCCCGGTGTCAATCACAAGGGAGCAATCAGTCACGCCGTGCTGCACGTCATGGACATCATGCCGACGTTGTTGGAGTCTGCCGGTGTCGAACATCCTTCGGGGAAACCGGGGAGCATCGTCTTGCCGCTACAAGGAAAGTCAATGTGGCCGCTGCTGACTGGTCGGTCAAACGGAGTTCGCACGGATACGGAATGGCTCGGTTGGGAACTGTTCGGCAATCGAGCGATCCGGCAAGGGGATTGGAAGCTCTTGTACTTGCTGGAGGGTGCCGGCGGTACCGGCGATTGGGAGCTTTTCAATCTCCGCCAGGATCCCGCTGAGTTACACGACCTTTCTGCGAAGTATCCCGAGAAGCGGGAGTCGCTTCGCAAGTTGTGGGATGAATACGTGAAGCGTAACGGCGTGATTGTTTCCGAATACGGTCCCTATGCGCCACGTGAACCTTAATTCAGACAGGAGAGGTCACCCGTGGAAATGCATCAAGTCAGCGATCACTGCTTTGCCGTGATTAACGAGAAGAACCGGGTGTGCGACGCGAACTCCGGACTCATCAACTGCGGCGGTGGAGTGGTCATCGATACACAGTCAGACTTGACGCACGCCCGCCAGATGATTGAGATGTTTGGCAAGGTGTGGCCGGCCATGCCCCAACGGGTAATCAATACCCATGAGGACGCCGACCACGTCTGGGGTAATCAGCTTTTCAACGGCGCGGAAATCATCGCTCACCGTTCGGTTCCTGAACGCATGAGGCAAGTTGCCGAGCCCAAGGAGAGCCAGAAACTACTCCATGGTGTCGGCCGATTTCTGACACGGCTGGTTCTGAGGAATCTTCATCCCGGGCTCGCTGCAGCCGCACAGCAATTGCTGGAAGACTACAACTTCGACGGAATCGAACTCGTTTTACCGACCACGCTGTTTGATGCCCGCTATGAGTTGAATCTCGAGGGCAAGGTTGTCCACCTGATTTATGTCGGGCCATGCCATCAGGTGGGTGACACCATCGTTCATTTGCCGGAAGAACGAGTGGTATTTGCGGGAGATGTACTCTTTCGGCAGTGTACGCCGATGGGCTGGACTGGCTCTTATGAGAAATGGTTCCAGTGCCTCGACCTGCTGATTGAACTTGATCCCGAGGTTATTGTTCCCGGGCACGGTCCGCTTTGTGGAGTGGAAGGGGCGATGGAGATGAAGGCGTATCTGCAATATGTGCGCGATGAATCACGGAAGTGCTTCGATGCTGGTATGGCTTCGCTCGAAGCCGCCAAGAAAATCGACTTTGGTCCGTATGGTGAGTGGCGCGCGCCAGCAAGACTCTATATGAACGTCGAACGAGCTTATCGAGAATTTCGCAACGAACTACCGGACGCTCCGTGGGATTCGGCCGCAACCTTCGACGCTATTTTCCAGGTCGCGAAGGCTAAAGGGATCGAGGCGGAGT
This sequence comes from Pirellulaceae bacterium, assembly GCA_044371435.1. Lineage (GTDB taxonomy): Bacteria > Planctomycetota > Planctomycetia > Pirellulales > Pirellulaceae > JAIYDQ01. The sequence goes on from JBILTQ010000303.1 coordinate 3,005, forward strand.
TCTGAGGTCGATCAGGAAACCCAGGGTATCACTTACCAAGAAATGCTCCATTATGAAGTTTCCGATGATCTATGCGGACGAACGCGGGGAGACGCACTTCGGTGTCCAGGACATACCGGAAGATGAGCTTGCGGTCGGTCCACCTCCCAATCCGGCAGGGCAAATGAGCGACTTGGGGGCAGTCGCAACGATGTCCGTCATTTCGTTTCCCGCCGGGACGGAATCGCCGGCCCACAACGCTCCCCAGGCGTACATTGTCATCATCTTATCTGGAGAGGGAGAGGTGGTTACAAGCGACGGAGAAGCCCGGCGGTTCTACGCCGGCGATCTGCTTTTGTGTGATGACCTCACCGGCAAAGGACATGTGACTCGCGCTATCACCGGCTTGACCTTGGCATTCGTCAATCGAAAGCACTTTTGAGTGACAGCAACTAGGTTCGTTTAGAATCACAATCCGGAAGTACCCGATGACATCTCCAATCAAAATACTGGTAGATTCCAGATCTGGGCTAAAATTTACCGAGAGTCCCCGCTGGCATAACGACAAGCTATGGTTCATCGATATCCATGACAGGCGGATCAAGACAGTCAATCTTGTGGGGACTGTCTCAACCGAAGTGGAACTGCCATTCATTCCGAATGCCTTTGGACTCGCTCCTGACGGAACGGTCGTCGTTGGTGATGCGTTCGCACGTACGATTTATCATCTGGAGGGGGCAGTCCTCAAACCGTTGGCCGACATCAGTTCCCTTACCGTCTTCTGCTTGAGTGACGGCATCGTGGATACTCAGGGCCGAATGTACGTAGGGGACATTGGCTACGATTTCGTGGTGCCGTCGGCCAAGCCTGTCGAAAGCTGTGTGATCGTCCTCGTAACGCCTGAAGGTCAAGCATCCGTCGTCGCCGATAAGCTCTGCTTCCCAAATGGGATGGTAATCACTCCCGACGCAGGAACCCTCATCATTGGCGAGACTCTTGGACATCGCCTGACCGCCTTCGACATCGAAGATGATGGCTCTCTCAGCAATCGTCGTACCTGGGCCCAGTTGCCCTCCACGGTCGGACCAGATGGCATCTGTCTAGATGTCGCGGGGGGCGTGTGGTGTGCAAATCCGGAAGGCGAGGATAGCGTCGTGCGTGTTCTTGAAGGCGGCGAGATAACGGATCGGATCAAGGTAGATACCCACGCCTATGCCGTGATGCTCGGTGGGCCAGAGCGGAAGCACCTGTTCATTAGCACCTCTGCGTCGCACGATCCAGTGGAAATCCACCGTAACCCAAGGGCTAGCTTTCAGATCGTGGAAGTAGAAATCCCAGGGGCCGGAACACCATGATACAACAGGGACGACTAGGGTAGCGAAAACAAACAACGCCGCGACCACGCCCACTCAGATACAAGCACTTGATGAAGCGACAGCCATGACTCAGCCCCCACAAGACAGCGATTTCGAGATGCGAACCGATTCCGGAGGGAGAAGGTTGATTGCAGCCTTGGTGGAAGCACAGATCAAGATCGCCAGCGGCCTAACCATTCACGGTCTCATCGCGGGTACTGCCATGGCTATGGGCGTACCACTTGTCGTCATCAATCTCGCCCCTGTCAATGAGTGGCTGTCTTGGGTGGTGGTGTGGTGGGCAGCCATTACCGACGCAGGGATCATTATCACCACCTTAGCCGTGGGTATCGTCTCTTGCTTAAGGACTTCGAATGGGACTATGAGAATGCTTGAACAGGATTGTGCGGCATGACATGCAACGTCTCTGTCGCTCGGGGGGAACTGCCCGTGGATGCCAGATAGAAAGGCGAGCTTTCTGCAGCGATCGGCGTCGGCGAGTTGATCCGGATCGTAAGAGAGGCAGTTCCAGGAAAGGCAGCCAAAGGCATCGATACTTCGTTCTTTTTGCTATGAAACCACTAGAGGGAATACCTTCATGAAACTGATCCGCTTCCTCACCGTCGCCTCACCGGCCCCGCAATTCGGGATCGTCGTCCGAGACCAGGCTGTTTCATTGTCCACACTTCAGAGTAAAGCAGGAAATTCCTCGCCGCATCTGGGTAATAGTCGATCTTATCTAGCGAATCTTCCTGGCAGTGAGCAAGCGGCCAAGGAGCTGCTCGCGTGGGGGGAAAGATATTTCCATATGCTGGGCCCAGGCGAAAAGTATCCTCTGGACTCTGTCCGACTATTGGAGCCAATCGAGGTGGTGGCGTTATTTGATTTTGGCCTAACGCCGCGGCATCTTAAAAACTCGGGAGAAACGATTGGGACGTACGAAAAGGATAACCCGCAAACCGCGCCGTTATTGCAAGCATTCGCCAAAGCCGTTATCACCCCCAAATCCGCTCCGCCTGCTGGCCAGCCTGAACCGCTCTCGTATTACAAGAGCAATATGAACACCATCGTGGGTGACGACGAAACGATTCCCTGGCCCGCATATACTTCGCGGCTGGATATTGAGCCGGAACTAGCAGTGGTCTACGGGAATGAACAACAGCCATTGGCGGGATTCTGTATCTTCAATGACATCTCCGCCCGAGACATTCAGGCGACGGAGTTTGTGGGCGGATTCTGTCTGACAAAGGACATGGCCAAGGGAAATCAACTTGGCCCGTACTTGGTTACTCGCGATGAGGTCGGCGATCCCTACAATCTCAAGGTAACGGTTCTCGTGGATGGCCAAGTGAAGTACCAGGGTTCCACATCTGAGATCAGCCACAAAGCCGACGACGTCTTTGCGTGGCTCGGGTTCATCGCTCCCCTCAAAGCTGGCACCGTGGCGGGCTTTGGTACCATCCCGGATTGCACCGGTTGTGATCACGACGATTTCATCGACCCTGGCGCAGAAATTCAAATTATATTTGAGCGTCTTGGCAGGCTTCGATGTCGTTTTGCCTCCCCTGTGGGTAAGTTGCTGCCGAGCCGTTGGCCGGTTCGGGAATCGCTGCAGAAATACCATTGATCACGTCCGGCGATGGCTAGAAAAAGGTGTCAGGACTCAATATCCGGTACTTCCCCAAGGCTGCTTTGCACTATTGAGTCCTGACACCTTTTCCACCCCCGATAGGATACAAGAGATATGTTCAAGCTGTCAGTGCGACTTGCCTGCCTCGCGTCTGTTCTCTATTTGCGTATTTCGCTGGAATCGGCGATCGCTGATTTCACCGTACGTACGGATTTCGAAGGAGCTTCCGCACGTCTGTTGGATGTCGATCAAGACCGACGACTTATTCGTTTCATGCCTGGTGGTTCGCCTTCACGCGGTTGGGTCTGCTGGTGGGCATTGAAGGTGGAGGGAGCCGAACCGGGAGAGACCCTCAGCTTGGAATTATTTCCGAGCGATCAGCCTACCCGCAATCAAGGCAAGCTTACCGACAAACCGCTGGCCAGTCCTTGGAGTATGCCGGACCGAGCAGCGTGGTCCGCAGATGGACGCAACTGGCTTTTGTCGGAGCCTGGAGTTCGCACGAACGGAAGTATTCGCTACGAACTATCACCAACCAGCGATGCGCTGTGGATCGCTTGGGGACCGATGTTCACGCCCAAAGACACCTTCGATTTGTTTGCCGATGTTGTGAAACAGTTACCCAATAGTCGCTCCTGGGAGTTAGCAAGAACACTCGGGGATCGCCCTGTTCTCGCCTGGACCTCGGATCTGCCTCATGAATCCAGTCCACGCCCGGGAGTGTGGATACAGGCGCGCCAGCACGCTTGGGAAAGCGGATCGAGTTGGGTAGCTCGCGGCTTCCTGGAATGGCTGAGTCGACAAAATGAAGCAGCCTGTTGGTTGATCGAAAATGCCGAGATCGTGGTCGTTCCGATCATGGATGTCGACAATGTCACGACCGGAAATGGTGGCAAGGAGGCTGATCCTCAAGATCATAATCGCGATTGGACTGATCGACCGCTTTACCCTGAAGTCGAGGCGGTACAAAAATTTTTGCAAC
>JBILTQ010000089.1:0-16926 GCA_044371435.1 Pirellulaceae bacterium
ATACCTGCCTTCCTCGCGAGGCAAACCGACCTGCTGCTCGCCGCCGCCGCTACCGGGCGCGCCATGAATGTCAAGAAAGGCCAATTCATGGCTCCCACCGATATGCAGCACGTCGTCGCCAAGGTCCAGGCGGCAGGCAATCCGCGCGTGCTGCTGTGCGAGCGTGGTACTTTTTTTGGCTACGGGCGTTTGGTCAACGATATGCAGGCGATCCCGATCATGCAGGCCTTCGGCGCGCCGGTAATCTTCGATGCGACCCACTCCGTCCAGCAACCTGGCGGCTTGGGGGGGGCCACCGGCGGCAACCGCGCTATGGTAGAGCCGTTGGCTCGGGCGGCGGCGGCCATCGGAGTCAACGGCTTTTTCTTCGAGGTACATCCGACTCCCGATTCGTCTCCTAGCGATGGACCGAATATGATCCCGCTCGAGCGGTTTGCCGATCTTTTCCAGCGCGTGCTGCGAATCTGGGAAACCGCCGCCACCTTCGACGCGTAAACGTGTCGAGCCTTTAGCAGAAGTTGACTTGCTTTGACGCGAAACATCCAGCCACTTTTCGGGGTCCTGCTGATCGGCGGGCTGCTGGCCCAGGGATGCGATTTCCAGGCCGATACGCGCGAGTTACGGCGGCGTGAAGCCAAGTCGCTCAAGCAAGAGGTCGACCAGTCCGATGAGGTTTCCAAAGCTCTGCAGGCCCTCCCTTTATTGACGCGACTCGAGCGGCGGCCCATCCTCAAGGAATTGAGCAACCAGCTGAACTCCTGGGGTAGCAGCCAGCCGACGGATAGCGGTTGGACATCGCCGCTGGGTTTGGACTCGCTTCCCGCCGAACTGCAGCAGTCACCCCTGGCCCTGGGGCTCGGACAGATGGAATTCACCGATGCTGGTTGTGAATATTTGTGGCAGAGCCTAGTCCTCCGCGACTTAAGCCGCTGGATTGTCGAACGACCGTATCGCGATGCGATTTTCCGCCCGTGGTTGGCAACCCAGCAAAGCCAAGTTGCTCCCGCCGAGGCCCTGGCCTTGGAGCAAACGCTGAAGCTTTTCGACTGGACGATCCGCAACGTCGCCCTCGAAGGGGACCCGAAGCAGGTCGAATCGTTGCCGGTAGACCCTCGCTCGCCATCCACCGACCAAGGCCTCGGTTATCGGACGCTGCCGTGGCAGACGGTCCTGTTTGGCCACGGCGATGCCATCGAGCGGGCCAGGGCCTTTACCCAACTCCTCTTCGCCCAAGGTATTCCCGCTTGCATGCTGGCTATCCGCGAGTCGTCGGAAGCAATTCCCCCACCCCGACTGTGGTGTATCGGAGTCCCGATCGGCAACGAGCTCTACCTTTTTGAACCTCGCTTCGGTTTACCCTTACCGGCCGGCGATCAAGCGGCGGTGGCTACCCTCCGCCAAGCGAGGAGCGATCCGAGTATCCTGCGCCGGGCAAATTTACCCGGTCGTTTCACTTACCCGCTGTCGACCGAAGATCTTCAACGGGCAGTGGCGTTGCTCGATGTCGAGCCTTTTGCCCTGAGCCTGTCGATGCGTCGTTTAGAAGCCAACCTCGTCGGTGAATATCGGATGCGGTTAGCGACGGACATCGCCCAAGTGGTGTCGCGTTTCCAGGCCATCGATCCGCGACTCCCGGTCGAGCTGTGGTCGATGCCTTGGCTCGCCCAGATCTATAACTCGATGGTCCGCGAACAGATCCAGGATCGCACTCCCTTCGGCCTGACCTACCAATTCCAAAACCAGGCCTACTTGAATGATTGGGAATTCCATCGAGCCCGGTTGGCCCATTTTCGCGGTGAATTCGCCGAGACCCTCGACGCGCCGGGAGCGTTGGCCCGTTACATGAACAGCCGTTTCGACGAAGCCACCCTCGATAAGCTAAGCTTTGACCCCGAGGCCCAAGCCAAGCTCCAGTTAGGCCGCCAGCCGAGCGAAAGCCAAGAGGATTTCATGAACCGCGTCGAGCAGCTCAAAGGGAGCTTTCGCGCTGCGAAGATCGATTCGAATGCTTTCCTCGGGATGCTCCAGTACGATCTAGCCAACGTCGACGCTTCCATCGATTGGCTCGACAAACGTCTGGTCCAGGTCGGTGGGACGGAACGCTGGCGTCCCCACGCTTATTACCTGCTCGGTCGATGCTTCGAGGAAAAAGGGGACCTGCCGAAGGCAGCAGAGTATTACAAAGGGGAAAACCTCCCTCAGGAGGCTGGGAATCGTATCCGGCTTCGGCTGTTGGAGCGACAGCCCCTGGCGGAACCGTCTTTGCCGAATTAGGCCGGCTGTGATAAAATCCCGAACTTCGGTTTTCTTGCCCGTATCTTTCGCTGATCCCTTTGAAAATCATCGACCCTTCTTCTCAGCCGTCGACCGAATTGGCTTCCGGACAAACGCACGCCGAGTTCGAGCGGCATTGGGGAAGCCGGCTGGAGTTATTTCACCAGTACCTGGCGATTACCCTCGAGCAAGCTCTGGCCGACACACCCACCCGTTTGAGGGATGCCATTAGCTATTCGGTACTCGGTCCCGGTAAACGCCTGCGGCCGATGCTCGCCTTGCTGGGAGCCGAGGCAGTAGGTGGGGAGGTGCCCCGAGCGATGCCGGCCGCGGTCGCCGTGGAATTGATCCACTGCTATTCCTTGATTCACGACGATCTCCCGGCCATGGACGACGACGACCTGCGTCGAGGCCGGCCGACCTGCCACGTGCAGTTTGACGAGGCGACAGCCATCCTGGCGGGCGATGCCCTGCAACCGCTAGCCTTTCAGTTGCTTAGCGAAGGAATCGCCCCCCCGGAGCAGGCCTTGAAGTGCTGCCGGTACCTGGCGAGGGCTGCCGGCCCTAACGCCTTGGTGGGTGGGCAGGCGGACGACCTGGCAGCCGAAAAAGGGGGAGGCGATGCCGAGATGTTGGCACGGATCCATGCGCGGAAGACCGGGGCCATGATCGAATGTTCGGCGGTGATCGGGGCCCTGTCGGTCGGTGCGGCCGACTCGGCTATCGAGCGTCTGGCCAGTTACGGTCGAGCCTTGGGTCAAGCCTTCCAGATCATCGATGACCTGCTGGATGTCCAAGGAACAGCGGATGCCGTGGGCAAACGGGTGGGGAAGGATTGCCAGCGTGGAAAACTAACCTATCCGGGAATCTATGGTCTCGACGCCAGTCGTCAGGCCGCCCGTGATTACACTGGGAAGGCGGTTTCAGCCGCCGAAGGTTTTGGGGCAGCCGGAAAGCTGCTCTCGCACTTGGCTAAGCTGTATCTGGAAAGGACACACTGAACGCGATGCACAAGATTCTTCCCGGATTGACTTCCGCCGAGCCCTTGCAGCACATGTCGGCCACCGAACTCGAGAGTTTGGCCGCCGAGATTCGCGATGTCCTCTGCAACCTCTTGGCCACCCGCACCGCCCACTTTGCCTCGAACCTTGGGGTGGTGGAGCTTTGCCTGGCACTGCATAGTGTCTTCGACTTTCGCCGCGATCGTCTGATTTGGGATACCGGCCATCAGATCTACCCGCACAAGCTGGTGACCGGGCGCTATCACGAATTCGATTCGATTCGCGAGCGAGGCGGCTTGATGGGTTATCCCAACCCGACCGAAAGCGAATATGACCTGTTCATGACCGGGCACGCTGGGTGCAGTGTTTCCACTGCTTTGGGTTTGAAGAGCGGTGATGATCTGCGGCAAGAAGGGGACCGCAAAAGCGTGGCGGTCATCGGTGACGGTGCCTTCCCATCCGGCATTGTTTTCGAAGCGATGAACAACGCCGGGGAACTCAACAAGGATCTGATTGTCGTGCTCAACGACAATCGGATGTCGATCTGTCCCAGGGTAGGCGCCTTGGCGAACTATCTCGACCGCCTGCGTTCCAATCCTTTCTACACAGGATTGAAGAGCGAAGTTGTCAAGGTGCTCAACAAGCTACCGGTCTTCGGCGATCCGACGGAAAGGTTGCTGGCGCAGATCAAGGAAGGAGTGAAGGCCGGTGTAGTCGGTGGCATGCTCTTCGAAGAATTCGGCTTTCGTTACTTCGGGCCGATCGATGGTCACGATATCAGCCTGATGCGAAAGTACTTGCAGATGGCCAAAGCCCAGAGCGGTTCGATCCTGTTGCATGTCGTCACCGAGAAAGGGCACGGCTACCAACCCGCGGCCGCCGATCCCGTCTACTTCCACACCCCGCCCGCCTTCCAGGACCTGGACGGTCAACCTCGGGTTCTCGAATCGGGTAGCAAACCCGCCTTTACCAACTTTGCCCGCGACGCCATCCTCAGCCAAATGCGGAAAGATCCGCGAGTGACGGTAATGACCGCGGCCATGTGTCAAGGCAACAAGCTCGAACCGGTCCGCGACGAATTCCCCGAGCGTTTCTTCGATGTGGGGATCTGCGAATCGCATGCTGTGGCCTTTGCCGCGGGCCATGCCAAGGTCGGATTGCGGCCGATCGTCGACATCTATTCGACCTTCCTCCAACGCTCCTACGATCAGATCTTCCAGGAAGTCACCCTCCAGAACCTGCCGGTGGTCTTCATGATGGATCGCGCCGGCCTGGCCGGGCCGGATGGGCCAACCCACCATGGAGTTTTCGATATCGGCTATCTCCGCGTGTTCCCCAACCTGGTGATGCTCGCCCCCGGCGATGCCACCGAGGTCGAACCGATGCTCGAATTCTGCCTTCAGCATGGCGGCCCAACCTCCATCCGCTACCCGAAAGCTACCGCGGGTAGCTTTGTCCGCCCTGTGCAACCGATCGAACTGGGTAAGTCCGAGGTCTTGAAGTGGGGGCAGGACGGGGCCGTCGTGGCCTGCGGGGCGATGCTGCAGCAGGCCATGGCCGCCGCTGAAATCCTCCAGGATGAAGGGGTCGACCTGGCTGTGATCAACGCGCGTTTCATCAAGCCGCTTGATATTGAACTTCTGAAGAAGGTTTTCAATCAATGCCGCTTCGTAGTGACGCTCGAAGAAGGGGCTAGCATCGGCGGGTTCGGCAGTGCCGTTCTCGAGCTGGCCTGCCAAGAAGGTTGGGATACGCGAAGCCTGAGGCGACTGGCGATTCCCGACCGCTTCATCGATCATGGTGATCGCCACGACCTCCTGGCGGAATTGGGGCTGGATACCGCTGGCGTCGTCAAGACCTGCCGTGAAATGGCCGAACGCTTCTCGCATAGCTCCTCGGCTCTTTCTCTGTAGTCCTTCTCGCTCTACAATTTCGCTTCTTTTTAGCGATATTCCCTCGAGGACGTTCGGAACCCTGCGCTATGTCGATTGAAAATTGTATCATCATCGGAAGCGGGCCAGCTGGCTGGTCGGCCGCCATCTATGCTGCTCGCGCCAACGTCAAACCGTTGCTTTTCGAAGGGGCCGTGACCGAGGAGAACCGGTTGCAAGGTACGTTACCGCTGGGGCAACTCGCCCAAACCACCGAGGTAGAAAACTACGCTGGTTTTCCCACCGGCAATCTCAAAGCCTTCCTAGAAACCGCCATCGATCCCAGCCGCATCACGATGATGCCCCCCATCGAAGAACACCCGCACGCGGTCACCGGCCCGGAATTGATGGAGCTGATGCGGCAGCAGGCCTCCAACTTCGGTACCCGGATCATCACCGACGATATCGTCAGCGTCGACTTCTCGAAGCGCCCCTTCACCTTGACGGCTCGAGAACAGGGGACCTTTCAAAGCCACACGGTGATCGTCGCCACCGGGGCCCGCGCCAATTACCTGGGCTTACCCAGCGAGCAAGCCTATAAGAACCGCGGGGTCAGCGCCTGCGCCGTCTGCGATGGGGCTTTGCCGCGTTTCCGCAACAAACCGCTGGTGGTGGTCGGCGGTGGGGATTCGGCGGTCGAAGAAGCCAGCTACCTGTCCAAGTACGCATCGAAAGTCTACATGGTCCATCGCCGCGCCGAACTGCGGGCTTCCAAGATTATGCAACAGCGAGCCCTCACCAATCCAAAGATCGAAATGGTCTGGAACAGCGGGGTCGATGAAGTCTTGGGGGATCCGAAGTTAGGGGTAACCGCGATCCGAGTGAAGAATGTCCACGATGGAACCACGCGAGAACTGCCGGCTACCGGGATGTTCCTGGCGATCGGGCACACTCCCAACACCGATTTCTTGAAAGGCCAACTGGAACTCAGCGATAAAGGCTACATTCGCTGGACCGCTCCGTTCCGCACCTACACCAGCATCGAAGGGGTCTTCTCGGCGGGCGATGTCTCCGACGACAACTACCGCCAAGCCATCACTTCCTCCGGTACTGGCTGCATGGCGGCCCTCGACGCCGAACGCTTCCTCTCTCATCACGGGCTGATCTAAGGTACCAGGGTGCTACCGCCTGCGCTGCGAGAAAATAAGGCGACCAGCAACCTGACTCGAAGGGCTGAACTCGTCTTTGCCTGGGCCTCTAGGCTCCGGTGATTTCGGCCCTTCCAGAAACCCAGCCCCAAGACTCCCGGCTAGCCCCCCAGGTTGCGACTCCGCTGCGTGGCGGCCATGACGGCATCGATGAAGGCCGAGCGAACTCCACGGTTCTCCAGGACTTGCAAAGCTGCAATCGTTGTCCCACCCGGACTGGTCACCTGGTCGCGGAGCACCGCCGGATGCTGCCCACTCTCCTGCACCATCTTGGCTGTCCCGAGCACTGTCTGCACCGCCAACTGCGTGGCCACGTCGCGTCCCAAGCCGGCCGCCACCCCGCCATCCGCCAAAGCCTCAATCATCAACAACACGTAGGCTGGCCCGGAACCGGAGAGGCCGGTGACCGCATGAAGGTGCTGGTCGGTAGTCGCCACCACCAAGCCTACCCCACGCATCAAATGCTCCGCCCAGGACCGGTCCTCTTCGGTCACCCCGTCGCCAAAAGCCATCCCGCTCGCCCCGGCCATGACTTGCGCCGGCGTATTGGGCATGACCCGCACCAACCGCTGCGTCCCCAGTGAAGCTGCCAACTGCGGCAACGAGAAACCGGCCACGATCGACAATAGCAAATGATCCGGCGAAACCAACGGTTGGAGGTGAGGACCGATCTCCCGCAAGACCTGCGGTTTCACCGCCAGGATGATGCGATGGCAATTCCCCAGCAGCGAATCGGCAGCATCGACGACCTCACAACCGGGAAAGGCCTCGCGCAGCTTTTGCTGCTGTTTGAGGGCTGGTTCGCAAAAGACTATCTGCTTCGGGAGGTACATCCCGGATTGAACGGCCCCGGTTGCCAGGGCCAACGCCATCTGGCCGCCCCCAAGAAATCCCAGTCGCTCTGTCATGATCCGCTAGACTCGATCCTGGCGTCGACGCTCGCGCGAACGCTGTTTGGAACAGGCATCGCAAACACCATCTACCGTCAGGCGATGGCCGCGAATGCGAAACTTATGGAGCTGGGCGATCGAAGCGATAATCTCCGTCAAGGCTTCGGTGCGAAATTCGATCAGCTTGTGGCATTTCTCGCAATACAGATGATCGTGCTGCGGATAACCATAATCATGCTCGTAGACAGCCCGGCCATTGAGCTCGAAACTGCGAAGCAGGCCGGCATCCACGAACTCTTTGAGGGTCCGGTAAACTGTCGGTCGCGAAACGTAATTGGGATGCCCCTTCCGCGGCAACTGCTCCATCAACTGATCGGCATCGAAGTGCTCGTGATGACTGAAGACCCGTTCCACGAGGTAGCGGCGCTGCTCGGTGTTTCGCTGGCCTCGGCTCTGCAGGTACTCCTCGAAACGCTCCAGCGGCGATAGGGCTACCGGCACCGAGCCCAACGATTCCTGCTCATCCACTTCCATCGACGACACGACTCACCACACAATCTACGATTACTTGCAACATCATCCTCGCCCTCGCTGGCTACGGCGACCAGCGAAAGCTCCTTCGCCAACCATGCCTCCGGAATTTGCGTTGTCCAGCCAGTGGAAACCCCGCCAAGGCGAAAGCTGGCCCCGGGGCGATCGTTCATCATCCGCATCGCCTGATGACCGGGCTGGCCATCCACCAGACCCTATCATAGCTGGAATTTCACCGCCGCCACATAGGCCGCAGGTGCTCGCTGGCACTTCGGCTCAGCGATCCCAAGCCGCCGACGTCATTGCTTAGGGGAGCCCCCATCCACCTTAACGGCGTGGCGAACCGCCGGCGGTCGATGAGACAAGCCTGATCGGGTAACCGCCGCGGGGCGAACTCGCCGAACACGACCAACAGGCTACCGCCAGCCGGTCTATGCCGCGAAATTAGGTGGATTGCGGCCCGGCACCCTGAATCGCGGTATAAATCAACCGACCGCGTTGAGCATCCGCTCTAGGGCGGCCGAGAACTTCTCGTCGGTATCATAGGTCCCCGCCGCAATCTGCTCGCGGATCGATGCAATCTTGTCGAGTCGCATCCCTTCGCTGCCAGCCTCACTGGCCAAAACCGATTGGGCTTCCGACGACAAATCCAACTGATCGACCGGGTTCAAACCGGCAGCCGGCGAAGCAACTCCCGACCTTTCAGGAGCATTCGAGCGGGCCGCCCCAGGAGTGGAGGCGACTGAGGATACCGAAAAATGGTTGCTGATCTGCATGAAATCTCTTTTCTCCGTCTACGTAGGACGACAAACTCTCGTCGGTTCGGGAAACAGGACTGCTCGGCTTCGATGACTTGGCATCACCCCTCCCAGCATCCTTGGAACAATCGCAGTCCATGTCGGAGAAAAGCTGTCCGTGGCGACCAGACCCTGGCAAACCTGTACGCGACTTTGCGAAGACACGTTCCTGCTGGAAGGTAAGCCATCATTTCGGTCATCGGAGGCTCCGCTCCACATCCTTTCCCGACTCCTTCTTGTTATAACCGTTAGCTCGATTGTACGCTTGAACGCCTTAGCAGCAACTTGTCGCTACCTGCCAGCGTCCATCCAACAGTCAAGTTTGATGCAACCGCCGTTCCAAAACGGAAAAACGTTGGAATTTACCGAGGCGATGGAAAAACGCTGTGGTCGGGCCGATCTTTCGACCTCGTCCAACGCGTCTTCCATCGTCTCCAAGCCACATTTTAAGAAAATCACCGACAATGCGGCAAGATCGAAAACCTAGGCAAACTTGTAAGAACTTCCCTCAAATTTGTAAAAAGTAAAAGCCGCTCGTAAAAACGAGCGGCTTTCGCAAGCGACATCCTCAGGTGCCAATTGGGCAGTCGAACGACCACCCTCGCGGGCACCCATCGAGCGACGACTCTAGCTTTGTCGACGGCGACGAGCCATCACGGAAATCCCTAAGCCGGTGACCAACAACACCAGCGACGACGGTTCGGGCACAGCGGTGTAACGCAGCACCACGTCGGTCCCATCATCCGAGAGCCCGACAGCAAACGAACCGCCAGGAATCGGATTGTTGTTGGTGAAGCTGGTCGAATTGATCGTGAAATCGTTGGCATCGAACCCCAACACCGCCTGGCTCGTCGTGAACAGGTTCCAGGTGTAGCTTTGCAACGGATCGAAGCCGCTGACCACCCCCTGAGTACTGGGTAGCGCCGACAGCCCGAACATGTTGACGGTGAGGCCGGTGAGGCCGGTGAGGTCCAAAGAATTCCCGGTGGTGATCAGAATCTGGTCGTAATCGGTCCCTGGTACTCCGGAGAGGACCGGGACACCTGGCGGTAGAGCACCACCCGTCGCGGTCACGATTTCCCAATCGAAGACGTTGGAACCACCGCTGACGGTCAAACTGCCGAAAGTCAGCGTTCCCGGGCTGGTGCCAGGGCTGAAAATCGCATCGCTAGCAGTGGTCGCGCCGAGCGAACCGTTGCCGGTGAAGGTTGTCCCACTAGCAGCCGTGACCGCTCCACCAAAGTTACCCGTACCGCTGAAGGTGGCCCCGGTATTCAACACCAGATTACCTGAGGCAGTCTGACCACCAGCCACGCTGAAGTTACCGCCGTTGATGGTATAGGTTCCGGTATTAGTGAGGTTGGCCGTCGTCCCGGACAGGATCAAGGAAGCCGTACCGTTCTTGACAATATTGACCACCCCGCCATTCGGACCGGCAAGGACGTTCTGGATATCGCTGTTAGCGGTCCCTTGAATCGTCAGGGTCGAGGTTCCGGTCCCGGTATTGACCAAGCTAAAGGTGGTCCCCGTAGCCGTCCCGAGGATCACCGAACTGACCGTCTGGTCGAAATCCCGCATGTCGAACACACCATTGGTGCTGGCAATGTTCCGCGTGCTAAGTTCCGTGCCGGCGACCAGGGCATTGTTGACCCCTAATCGGACGGTACCGTTGGCGATATTGAAGCGGTCGAAGCTGTTGCCGGAGTTGGCGAACTCGACATAACCGCCAACGTTGGAGGAACGAGCCTGTACCACCACGCCGGCAGGAGCGGTCACCGCCCCGGAAACCCGGAGTGCCGAACCGACACCTTCACCGGCACTAAAGTGAGCCCAGTTGCTCTGCAATGCCCCAGCCAGGCTGATCGGGCCGCTGACTTCACCGACGCCGGCAACGCTTTCAAGCACTTGCTGCGTTCGTCCACCTTCGATCGCACCGCGATTGTTCGCCGCCCCAGCAAAGGTACTGACGTTGATCGGGTTGCTCATGTTGATACCACTGCCAATCGAAACCAACGTGTTGCGACTGGTGGTTCCATTCAGATTTACAGCACCACCACTGAAGGCGTTGTTGTTATTGACCATGATGGCATGGTTCTCGACATTGGTCGCACCACCATAGGTATTGGCCGCCCCCAGGATCAACGTCCCGTTTTGGGTCGCGGTCGGATTACCAATCTGTAGGTTGAAGGAATTGGCCCCGTCATCGATCACGGCGTTGATCCGACCGGTGACGTTCTGGGCACCGATCCGGGTGTTGTCGGCCGTCAACAAGATAGAACTACTGGAACTGATTTCCACCCCCGTCGTCGCCAACCGCAAAGCTCCGAAAGCACCGCTACTCGTCGGCTCAAAGGTCCAGCCGGTACCGGCGATCTGGAATACATTGTTGGAATGAACCGCCGTCGCTCCCTGGATCAAGGCTTGCGACCCAGCCGGAACCACCACGGTGGCGGAGCCGAGTTCGTCACCACCGCTGTTGTCGGCACCAATACGGGCGTTATCGAGAACAAATCGCCCACTAAAGCCAGCATTGCTCCCGTTGATCGTGTAGGCGCCGAAGGTGTCGTTGAAGCGAGAGTTGAGCGGCGAGACATCGTCCGTACCACGCAGTACCACATCCCCCGCACCGCTCAGAGCACTAGCGATTGCCGCCGCCGCCGGTGCATTGTTGGTGCCGTTAGGGATGTGACCTCGAGTAAAATCGAGAACACCACCGGAATTGATCGTCACCGGATTAGCGCCGAAGGCGCTGTTATTCACATTGACGTAACTTCGCAAAGTGCCGCCGTTGTTGATCGTCGTCGAACTAGCATTTCCGAGGGTGTTGGTGATGACCGTGCCCGAATTCGCATTGCCGGGATTGTTAAAGGCTACCTCTAACACTCCCGCATTCACCGTGGTCGCCCCAAACACACTCCCCAAACCGCCGGGAGCCGTGCTGATCGTAGCCGTCCCTGTCCCCGACTTTGTGAGCGTCGACTGAGCCGCCGCAATTACCCCCGCCGTCGAACCGCCGACGGTGAAGTTGACGGCGTTGTTATTGAAGACAACTCCGCCCGGTCCAACTTCATTGAAAGGAATCACCGTAGTCGAACCACCGCCGACCGAGTCGTCGAAGGTAACCATGTCTCCGTCGAAATACAAGTTGGAGGCACCAACCACCGGCCCACTGGCATTCCAGTTGGCAGTCGTCTGAATATCCCAAAGGGTGGGCTCCGTTCCATCGCTACCGGTCCAAATCATCGACCCCGGCGCGTAATCCAAGAGAACTTGCGTCTCGCCAGCCCCGTAGCTCAACGTACCGCGGCCCTGAAAGGCGAATTGACCTAAGACGTCATCGCCGGGCGAAGCCATGGCGGTCGCCGATTCCAAAACCACAATTCCAGTAGAAGCGGCGACCGGGCCCTTCAGACGAGTCGCCAGGACGTTACCGGCGGCATTGAAGGCCCCCACCCGCAGATGCTGGTTGGGACCGGTCGTCGAACCGTCGAAAGTCAAGACATTTCCACCGTTAGGCCCGAGGCTCAAGGTCCCGGTCGTTTGTCCTTCGCCACCGATACCGACGCGGAAAATCGATGCAATCGTGGTGTTGGAGTCCGACAGATTGATGTCGGCCGCGATGGCCGAGATCGTGTTCAGATCGACCGCCCCACCTTGAACGCTGATATTGGCTGCCGTGAAATTCGCCCCGTCCAGAGCCAACCCCAAGCGACCGCTTCCTACCTTGACCAAGTCCTGCGAACTGGTCAAACCGCCATTCAGGTTAAAAGTCCCGACTTGGGTAGCATTGTTGTTGTCGGTAACGTTGAAGGTTACCTGACCCAAACCAGAAATCGTGAAGGGGGCGGGAATGTTCGAAATGGCGTCGGCATTGTCGTGCGTTACCGTGTTCGTTCCCTGAAGGACGAACGGACGACTAATCGTCCCTTGATTATTGTTGAAGCCGACATTGGCTCCGCTTTGGACCGTCACCGTTCCCGTTCCACCCAAATTCGTGGAACCCTCGAAACGGAGAGTACCCTGGGCGACATCGATATCGCCGCCACCAATGACTTCGTTGTTGACAATACCGACGATATTTCCGCCAGTCTTGGTCAGGGTAAAGCCATCCTGGAAGAAGCGACCTTCGCCAGGATTCGTCGCACGGAAGTCAAAGCGGGAGGTACCGCCCACACTGGCGTTGCCGGTCATGGCCACCTGCGGCAAGATGGCGTTGGTGTTGCCGGTGGTCGTCGCGCGGTTTACGATCGCTCCGAAACCGTCCGAGCCAAATCCTTCGAAGCGGACGAACTCGCTACCAATGGTTTGATTGTTCGTGTTGAGCGTAGCACCGCTAAGCACCCGCGTGTCGGAGACCAGACCAGCGATGGCGGCAGCCGAGGTCATTTCTGTCGTCTGGGCATCGCGAATTCCCAAGGAAGTCGCATTCCCGGCCTGAACAACACCGGCGGAAACAACGATCTTCCCTCGCAGACCAGTGACCGTGTTTCCACCGAAGACACCCGCCACACCGTCGTTGGCCGAACCCAACACCAACGTTCCGGTTCCCGCCTTAGTCAACGTCGTTGATTCCTCCCCAACCAACCGACTGGTCCAGGTCAAAGCGTTGGCGGAATTGTTAGTCCAGGTTTGCGACGACAACAACAATGTGTTGGTCTGACCGCTGGTGGTCCCGGTGGCGTTCATCCCGACCGCCCCGGCACCCGCATTGACAGTGATCCCGTTGGCCCCGATGGTCAAGCTACGGACCGTGGTTCCCGAGGGATTGCCACGGAAGCTCATCCCGGCCGTGTTATTGATGGTGATTCCCTGCGCCGCTTGGTTCCCATTCAGTGACACCGTCAGCAGGTTGTTATTGCCAGTCGTATTGAAGACCGCATTGCGGGTGATGTTGGCAACGACACCCGTGCCGCCACCGCTGGCATTGGTACTCCACAAAGACAACGTACTCCAGTTCCCACCCGAGGCCCCGGACCAATAGGAGGTCTGGGCAAGTGCCTGACCGGCGGCCGGAATCGTCCCAAGGAGGATGGCCAAGAATTGGGCACGCCGCTGGAGACGCTGACGGAGGGTGCGACGCTGCTTAACCGAGTGGTACATAGGGACTCCGAAGACTTTGCAAAGACGCCGTGAGGAAACGATGAAGATCTCGATGAAGGACTCAGTCCGTGAGGAGAAGACGACCTAATGTCTACGAGCGTAGTCTAAGTAGCCCAGTAAGGCCGCACAATTATCCCCTACGGAAAAATTAAAAAAAAAGGAATTTTCTGTGTACTTTCCGGGGGTTGAATAAGTCACCCTTATGCGCGAAACACCGTCCTCCCGCAAACCCTTGTCAAACCTCCCTTTTTACCCAAACTCCGTCGTCCAGCAGCATCCGTGGAATTTCTCCACCGGTGCTGTGGAGTCGAGACAGGGAAAAGAAAGAGGGCCAGACGAGGGGAGCAGGCTAGGGGCGGCGGACTCCCCGAGGTAAGGCTTGCGGGGACCACCAAGACAGCCTCTATCCCTGTTCGGGGAATCCGCCCATCGCCGTCATTTGGCAACTCCTCCGCCAGGAAATGCCACGGTCGCGGCACCGCCGCTTTTTATGAATACAATTTCACGAATTTAGTTACACGAAATTTCTTTCAGATATTTATCCCGCGAGCGGTGGTTGGCGACCAACCGATAGCATCTCCGCGCGGGCGACGCGTGCCTGGGGTGGCTCTGCGAGCCGAGAGAAAATGAGAGACGCCTCGAGCGCAGCTTCGATAGCCATCCACGACGGCTATCGCTTTCCAAGAGCGATCGCGCCTTCGGCTGGATCGCTTTTCCCGGCAGAGACGCGGCCGATTCTAAGATTAGGCCGCGTAGCGATGGAAGCTCGACGTTTACTTGCCGATACGCTGCAGGACAGCCGCCAGGGTGGGTTCCAGGGCGGCGGCGCTAGCCTTCAAGCCTTGCAATTCCTTGGGCCACAAATCGATCTCGATGCGCCCGACAGCGCCGTGCCGCCCGACCAAGGTCGGGACCGAAATGGCCACATTCCGCAAGCCGTAGCAGTGCCCATCCTGCACGGTACTCACCGGAAGGATCCGCTGTTGATCAAGCGCGACGGAGTGGATCACATCGCGAATCGCGATCCCGACAGCGAAGCCGGCTCCCCCTTTCTTGGCGATACATTCGGCACCCGACCCTTTGGTCCGCTTGAAGATCTCGGCCGCGACCTGCGAATTCCAACCGGGGTATTTTTCCAGCGACAGGGAGCCGACGGTAGCGCTGGACCAGATCGGCACCATGCTGTCGCCATGCTCGCCGAGGATCAGCGCCTGAGTTTGGGTCGGCGGGGCATGAAGCTGTTTGGCGATCAACGAACGAAAGCGGATCGTATCGAGCTGGGTCCCCAGCCCAAGGACTTGGGTCGCCGGCAGCCCCAACCGCTGGGCCGCGACATAGGTCAGGATATCGACCGGGTTGGAGACGACCAGGACGATCGCCGTCGGCTTGGTTCCGACCTTCTTGATCTCGTCGAGGATCGAGACGAACAAGTCGGTATTGCGGTTGATCAGATCGAGACGCGACTCGTCGGGCTTGCGGCGCAAGCCGGCCGTGATGCAGATGATGTCGCTGGAAGGGATGTGTTCGTAGCTCCCCGAGCTGATGACTTGGTCGGCGATGCTCGGCGTCCCGTGCAGGATATCCAACGCGTGGCCTTCCGCCAGGTTGGCGTTCAAGTCCAAGAGGGCGATCTCGCGAACCAGGCCACCGCATTGCAGGGCGAAAGCCGCACACGAACCGACCAAACCGCCACCACCGATAATGCTAACTTTCATGATGCTTTGTCTGTTAAGGATGCTTTGAGTCAAGTAACGCTGGCATCTTCGCCACGAATTTCCGACACGCCCGCCGCCGATCCCGCCCGCGACCTCAGCCCATACCTAGGGATCGCGAGGAGCGTCCTCTCGACGCTCGGACCGCGGTATCGAGTTATTGTTTGCCTAGCTGCTGCATCACCTGAGCGGTGATCAACTGGACCAGCCGTTCTTCATCGAGCCCGTCCACCGACGGAGTGGCGGCGGGCGTTTCGCTGCGGAGGACCGGGGCGGCTGCCATCCCGCTGGCCGCGGGGGAGGTTTTCGCGGATGGCTTGTCCGAACCCACCGGCATGGCTGGCGGGGCAGGGAAGCCTCGACGTTCAACGCCGGTATCCTTCCAGGAGTCGCGGAAGATATCGTTGGCGCAGATGTCGCAATTCTTGTACTCGTCGGTATTGCGAGGGTCGGCAAAGCCCCATTTATCCTTCAGTTGGAGCAATTCGCGCTCTTTCCCTTCGTCGAAGAAGTTGATCCGACCGACCTGCTTGGCGATCAGCAGGATCCGGCAGTAGGCATCCAGGATTTCGGTCCACCAATAAGCCCGCTCGACGTTCTCACCGAAGCTGACCGTGCCGTGGTTGGCCAGGATGATGACATTCGTTTTGTGGACGAAGGGTAAGACGGTATCGGCGAAGGCCTGACCACCTGGGGTTTCGTACTTGGTGATCGGGATGTCACCGAGAAAAACTTCGACTTCGGGCAAAACACACTGCGGGATCGGTTCCCGAGCCACGGCGAAGGCGGTGGCATACGGCGGATGGCAGTGAACGACACTCTTGATGTCCGGACGCTGCTTGTAGATCTCCAGGTGCAGCAAGGCCTCGCTGCTCCGTTTTTTCGCCCCAGCCAACTGCTTGCCGGTCATGTCCACCAGCGAAATATCTTCCGGCTTGAGGAACCCCTTGCTGTGCATGGTGGGGGTACACAGGACTTCGTTGTCAGAGACACGGACGGTGATATTTCCGTCGTTGGCCGCAGCAAAACCTTTGTTGTAAAGGCGACGACCGATCTCGCAGATATCTTGTTTGATTCGATGAATGTTGGCCATGATGTTGGTTGGGTGAAAAAGTGAGTAAGAGTAAGGACGATGGCGATGACGCAGGGAAGAGGGTGGCTGTCCGAGCATGCCGGCGTGCAGCGGTACCGGGGTTCGGCGTCACCACACGGAAAATTAGGAGGTCATCAATCGGTCTCCGGTTGGAGGTAACGACGATCGATATGGACGCGATCGAGGATGGCGGCGCAGTAGGCGTCGACAGGCTTCAAGGCCGGGCGAAAGGCTTGAGCAGCCTCGGCCCCGTCGCTGACGGCGATCAATGAACCCTCGCCAGCCCCCAGGTCGTCCCAGACCACCGTCAGGTCGGGGTCCGGAGAACCGCGACCGACCAGCGACTCCCCCACCGCTTGGGCCGTCAACAGGCGACCACCCTGAAACGAGGGATGGGCGCGGCTGAGGGTGACTTGACCATGAACTCGATAGATTTGCATCGATGACTC
>JBILTQ010000325.1:0-6381 GCA_044371435.1 Pirellulaceae bacterium
GCCGACTTTCTTGAGATGCTTGGTAAAGTGTCGAATGAGGTTGGCTGTCGACGCTGCATTCCATCGCTGGCTGGAGAGGAGCAACAGGTTGGCTGGAACTTGGGCCACGATCTCAGGCCATTGCGACCAATCGCCGACCACCGCCGGCCGCAACTTCTCATCGCGCGCAGCTTGCCAGCACAGGGCATGAGGGGCCGCGGCTACCACCACCGCTGCCCGA
This sequence comes from Pirellulaceae bacterium, assembly GCA_044371435.1. Taxonomy (GTDB): domain Bacteria; phylum Planctomycetota; class Planctomycetia; order Pirellulales; family Pirellulaceae; genus JAIYDQ01. Next base: position 221 of record JBILTQ010000325.1, read on the forward strand.
TACCCTTCGCGCAGTCCGCTGGCCGCCGACCGGAGGGCACTGGCATCGTCGACCGCCGCCGGCAAGAGCCTGGTCTGCCGCGGGCACAAGCTGCGCGACAAGGCTCGGTACCAGACAGCCTGGCCAGCCACCAGGATCGGCGGGACGGAAGGTGAAGACAGGCTGAGCGTCGACGCTGATGGGGCCACCGCGTTGGCGGACGCAGGTCCTGACGATTCGCGGATCAAGGTGATGTTGGCTTGCCGCAGGCGATCGCGGGCTGCCGGTGTCACCACCGCCCGCGGATCGACCGATAACCGCTGTACCCCGCTCAGATCCTTGGGTAAGGATGCCAAGCTCACCAAACGGTCGCTGACCACCAACTCTCCGGGTCGGCCGGTCGGCGTGTCGGAAACCGACGAGCCCCCCGCCTCGGCCAGCAGCTGTCCGAGAACCCGGCGAACGATCTGTTCGATCTCTTGAGCTTGGATGTCCGCGATCGGGCTCATCGGTAGCCTCCGTCATCGATCAGGCCCAGCACCGCCCAGCGAATCGGGGCATTCTCCACCTGGAACATGTCGCGGATGGCCGATCCATCGCTCGACAGCATCACCAGCTGACCGACGCCGGCCCCCAAGCGGTCGACGGCCAGGAGTGGGCTGCCATCGGGCGAACGCCCATCGGCCATCAACGGCTGCACGATCAGCAGGCGAATACCGTCGAGGGTCGGATGTTTCACCGTCGAAGTCCCATGTCCGATGACTAAGGCCGCTTGCATACGCTCAGTTTCCGATGGAAGCCGGGCTTCCCAAGACGTAGAGGTCGTCGATCAGCGAACAACGGCGCTCCCGGGTAAAGGTCAACGGGGTGGTCACCCCTTCGCCGGTCGGCCCAGCGATCGAGAACGACAGGTAACCTTCCCCCCCCAGCCCCAGGGCCGCCATGCACGGACCGTTCTTGACGAAGAGGGTCGTGTCCATGGCCCGCGCCATCTTGGTCATGTTCCGTACATCGCGCGAGTGGATAAGGCTGGTGTGGCGATAGCCATGCTCGGCCTCTTTGGCCATGGCGATGGCGTGATCCACGTCGCGAGCCCGGACGAAAGGGAGGAACGGCATCATCTGCTCAACCTCGACAAAGGGATGCTGGAACTCGGTTTCGCCAAAGACCAGTTCGACTTTCTTGTCGATGCTCTTGCCGGCAGCCGCTGCCAGCTTCCAGGCGTCTTGCCCGAGCAGCTCCTTGGTCGGAGCATGGTGGCGATCGGCTCCCTCGCCCACCAATTGCATGGCCGCCTGCGTCAGCCGATCGATTTCCGGACGCTGCAAGCGAACCGCCCCAGCTCGTTCCATGGCTGCGAGCATGGCATCGAAGACCGCATCCACCACGAAGACTTCTTTCTCGGCGATGCACAGCAGGTTGTTGTCGTAGGCGGCCCCTTGGATCATAGCGCGGGCGGCGCGGTCGAGATCGGCCGTTTCATCGACCACCACCGGCGGATTGCCAGGGCCAGCCACAATCGCGCGTTTGCCGCTGTTGAGGGCAGCGCGAGCGACGGCCGGGCCGCCGGTGACGCAGATGAGGGCGATCTTCCGATGCTTGAAAAGCTGCTGCGCCGTCTCCAAAGTCGGCTCCTTGATGAGGCAGATCAAGTTGTCGATCCCCAGATCGCGGTAGATGGCCTCGTTGAAACGCCGCACCCCTTCGGCCGCAACCCTTCGTCCGCTCGGATGCGGATTGACGACCAGCGTATTGCCGCCAGCGATCATGCTGACCGCGTTGCCGGTAATGGTCGGCAGGGAGTGGGTGACAGGGGTGATGGCCCCGATGACACCGAAGGGAGCATGCTCGATCACCGCCAAACCATGATCGCCGCTGAAGGCCTCGGTGCGGAGGAATTCGACCCCCGGGGTTTTCTCGCCAAGCGTTTTCAGCTTCTCGATCTTATGCTCCAAGCGACCGATCTTGGTCTCTTCCATCTCCATCGTGCCAAGTTCTACGGCGCTGGCGATGGAGATCCGGCGGATATGGTCGATGATCCGGCGACGATGTTCGACCGGCCGCTGCTGGAGTTGCTCGAAGGCCGCTCGGGCAGCCGCCACCGCCTCATCGACCTGATCGAATAGCCCGAAGCGGCCGGCGTGAGGGTTGGCCGAGTTCGCTTGGGACGAACCGAGCTGCCCTTGCTGGCGAACTTCGGTCAAGACCTGGCTGACAACGCTCCGGATAAAGTCTTCATTCAGTTGCATAGTTGATTACGCTCGATGGATTTCGTTTCGTGAGTAAACGTTTTTCTTCTCGACATGAACACTGTCGACGATGCCGATGATGACACAGTCGATCGGCAGCTTGCTGGTTTCGGGGGTGAACCGCGCACTGCTTCCCTGGGAGATCAACACGAAGTCGCCGACTCCGGACCCGAGCATGTCGACGGCGATAAAGGTCCGCCCCGTCGATACCAACTGGTCTTGAGTTTTCGGATCCAAACGGAAAGGCTCGACGATCAAAAGCTTGCAGCCTTTCATCGATTCGACCTTCTGCGTCGAAACCACGCTCCCGGTAACTTTGGCGACAAACATCGATACAACCTCAGGCCGAAGCCGATGGGGAGGAAATGAGGGCCAGGGTTTGGCGAGCCACGACCAATTCTTCATTGGTCGGAACGACCCACAGTTGGATGCGGGAACGCGGGTCATCGATCCGAGCTTCGACGGCTCCGGTCTGCTGGTTGCGCTGCGGGTCCAGGACGATACCGAGGTCTTCCAGACCTCGACAGACAGCCGACCGAATCTGGCGACCGTTCTCGCCGATCCCGCCGGTGAAAACGATGGCGTCGGCGCCCCCCAGGGCGACCAGCATCCCACCCAGTTGCCGACGAATCTCGGCGACGTAGACGTCCAGGGCGAGCTGGGCCTTGGCGTGCCCTTGAGCCGCGGCCGCCTCGAGATCCCGGATGTCCCCCGAAAGCCCTCCCGACAAGCCGAGCAATCCGCCTTGGGTCGCCAGCGTCCGCAAGACTTCCTCGAGGCTCTTTTGCGAATGCTGCATCAGCAGCGGCAGGCAGAAAGGATCGATATCGCCGACCCGATTGTTCTGCGGTAGACCGGACTGCGGGCTCATTCCCATCGTCGTCGCCTGGCTCTTCCCGTTTTGAATCGCGCACAGGGAACTCGATCCCCCGAGATGGCACGAGATAATCCTGGCATCCGTCCGCCCCAGCAGTTCAGCCATCCGTCCGCCGATGAAGCGATGGGAGGCTCCATGGAAGCCCCACTTCCGCACCGGCAACGCCTCGGCCCATTCGGCCGGAATCGCATAGTGGCGATGGGCTTCGGGAATGGTTCGGTGAAAGTCGGTCTCGAAGGCGGCCACCAACGGCAACCCACCCGCCGTTTTCGCCAGCTGTCGCATGGCGGCGATGTAGGGTGGATTGTGAGCCGGAGCTACCGAATTGACCTCCTCCATCGCCGACAAGACCTTCTCGTCGATGCGAAAGACCCCTTGCAATCGACCACCATGCACCGCCTTGAAGCCGATAGCGCTGATCTCGTCAGCCGACTTCAAACAACCATGCGCGGGATCGACCAACTGGTCGAGGCAAGCTTGCACGGCTACTCCATGATGGGGCACCGACAACTCCAATTCGCCGCGGTAGTCGCCGATCTGGACGAACGCCCGACTCGAGGCGGCCCCGATCCGCTCCACGCCGCCACGAGCCAACTGCGTTTCGCTGGCCATGTCGAACAAGCGATACTTGAAGGATGTCGAACCGAGATTGGCAACCAGAACCTTCATCGTCTTCCTTTCCTGATTGTGACGGTCGGCCAAAACACCGAAAGGCACGGAGACCCCTAGGAACGTTTACTTGAAAAACGCCGAGGCCAATCCTTCGGCTGGACGCGGAATCACGTGCGAGCTAACCAACTCGCCGACTTGGGAAGCGGCTGCCGCACCGGCTTCCACCGCCGCTCGCACACTCCCGACATCGCCGCTGACGACGGTCGTGACATAGGCCCCGCCGATGTCGACCCGCTTGACGATCTCGACGCTCGCCGCCTTGGCCATCGCGTCGGTGGCTTCGATCAATGCGAGCAGTCCCTTGGTTTCAACTAATCCGATAGCATTTTGCATGGTGTGATCTCTGATCTAATGATTTTTGGAATGAAAGGAAAAGGAAGGAGTATGCTGTGTGCATCACGGTGATACGATCCGGCGGGGGAACACCGCCGATCATCCTCGCCAGCCGCAGCGCCCGAAAGCTCGACCTGCCGGTGCCGAGGAATTCAGCGACCGTGCGACCTCAGTTGACCGAACCCGTCGACGGAGCATTCACCTTGAGGATTTTGTTGAGGTCATCGTGGGGACGAGCGATCACCTGGACGCTCACCACCTCGCCAATACGCCCCGCCGCAGCGGCTCCGGCATCGGTGGCTGCCTTGACGGCCGCCACATCGCCGCTGACAAATGCCGAGACCAGGCCACTGCCGACCTTATCCCAACCGAGGAACTGCACATTGGCAGCCTTCATCATCGCGTCGGTAGCCTCGATCAGGGCGATAAAGCCCTTGGTTTCGATCATCCCGAGCGCTTCGTTCACTTTAGCCATAACCAACTTTCTCCCTTTCAAAGGATGAAGCAAAAAACGAAAAACAAAGCTTGAATCATCACCTACGAATGCCGACAGCCGCACCCGCCAGCCGCCGCCCGCAACTCGATATGGGTCGCATGCTCGAGATCGCACGCATTCCCCTCGTCGGTATCGATGTGGACTTCGAGTTTGGCATTCGCGTCTTCGCGGACGAGGACATCTTCAAAAACCAGCGAACACGCCGGAGACTTGATCGAAAGACTCATCATGTCCCCATTCTTGACCCCATAGTAAGCGCAGTCGGCGGGATTGATATGCACATGCCGAGCCGCCCGGATGACCCCTTCGCTCAACTCCACTGCCCCGGCCGGACCAACCAAGACGCACCCGGGCGTACCGGCGATATCGCCGCTGTGCCGAGTCGGGGCATCGATCCCCAACGAGATGCTGTCGGTGTAGGCCAGCTCCACCTGGCTGGCCTTCCGCGTCGGCCCCAACACCCGCACATTGGGCAGCATCCGGCGGCGTGGCCCCACGATCATGACTGTCTCCGCCGCGGCAAAGAAACCATCTTGGTAGAGATTCTTCTCCGGGGTCAGTTTTTTCCCGGGACCAAAAAGCTTCTCGACATGCTCGTCGGTCAGATGGACATGCCGCGCCGAGATGCTGACGACCAGCTTCGGCTTGCCCAGCGCCGGGCCCGCCGATGCTCCGCCGCCCTCGGACGGTCGCAGCGCCCGCAGTACCGCACGCCGCACTAAAGACTCGATTTGAACACGATCTGCAATCAAATTCATGGTGTGTATCTTTGCATTCGAGTTAAAAGTTCCATGAACCAAGCCGACGATCGATCACTTTCCCGAGGCCGGATCGGAAGCCGAAGACGGCGCGTTCATCCCCCAATGAGGCGGCGCCACCGGCGCCCGCGGCGATGCTTCGGGACAGCCCCGGTCGGCGGTCGAGGCGATCAACAGCTCGACCCCGGCGGCCGTCAAAGTCCGACGCCAGGCCTCTGAGAGACCGTCATCGACCACGATCCGCTGCACGTCGGACAATCCGCACAACTGCACCAGGCTCGACCGACCAAACTTGCTGCTATCGGCAACGACAATGGTCTGGTCCGCCGACTCCATCATCGCCCGCTCCGTCTCGACCAACAGCAGGTTGCTGTTGTAGTAACCGCGCTGATCGATCCCGGCGACACTCAGGATTGCCTTCTGGACCCGCAAACCACGCATCATTTCGATCGACCGCGACCCCATTGTGATCCCGACGCGATGGACCTGGCCACCCAGAAAAATAAGGTCCGCCTTCTCCGACGAGGCAAAAAGGTTGGCTACCGGCAAACTGTTGGTGACGATCTGCAACGGGCGCCCGACCAACTGACGGGCCAGCTCATACGTGGTGCTGCCCCCGTCGAGCAACAACGTATCGCGGTCCTCGATCAACGCCGCCGCCATCTCGGCAATCCGCCGTTTCTTACCCCAGTGCCCCTCGCGTCCATCCTGAAACATCGTTAGGCCGGCGCTGGGAGCGGTACAAAAAACCCCGCCATGAGTCCGCTTGGCCTCCCCCTGCTCCTCAAGAACATCCA
>JBILTQ010000304.1:0-6934 GCA_044371435.1 Pirellulaceae bacterium
TCGGAGTTGATCCGACATCTCGATGGTCCGGTAAACTTGCCCGGTTGCACCATCCTCCTGGCTCTGGCTCAATTGCAGCAAGCCCGAATTGGCTTCGCCTACCCGAGTTCGCAACTGAGTCACCTCAGAACGTCGCGAAATCAAGTCGGTGCTGATGAGATTGAATTGATCGAGGATCGGATCGCGAATCTCGACGCACAGGTAAGGTGGCAAGCCGAGCAACACTTTGAAAGCATCCAGCGAAGCTTCGTAGTTGGTGCGCTGCGCCAGGAGCTGGGCCTGAGCCGAGACCAAGGCCTGCCGAGCTTGAGCGACCTGCAGTTGAAGGGTCGGGATGGTGTCCTGGGTCGGGGCGATTTTCGTCAACTGTTCACGCAAAGCATCCTCAAACCGCAGCACGTTCTCCTGGAGTCGATTGACGTTCTCCTCGGCGTTCTTGATCTGCAGTTGGTTCTGAAGCAAACCCAGGATTCCACCGACGTTGGGCACCGCTCCCCCGCCGCCGAAACCACCTTGAGCGGCGGCTCGCTGCTGGACGTTCCCGACCGTGCCGAAACCACCGCCCAAGCCGCTGAAGCCTTCCAAACCCGCCCCACCGAACAGACCACCGCGCCGCGAAGGCCCGGTCTCCGCCTGCCGGCCAGCTGTCACCGTGACGTAAAAACCGGTCCGGTAACGCTCGAAGGCCCGGACGTTCTGCAACAGGATCCGCTCGGCCAAGGTGAGCCTTTCCAACACTACGTCGCGGCCGCCGCCGCGCAGCAGCGGCTGAATCAACGAGAAATCGAGGACCGTCGTCGCCGACTGGGTATCGGGGCCGCTTAACTGCCATGAAATCGAGTTGGCGAAACCGACGATCAGATCCGCGCCCGTCGCAAACCGGCGTTGCCAGGAAATCGGACGCCGACCGATACGGGCGAAAGGACCGGTCGAGACTGCCGAACGGCTTTGCCCACCCCCGTTGCGACGGTCAGGACCATCCGCCACATAATCCGCCGACCAGCCGGCATAGAACTGATTATCCAGCAGGAAGCGTTCGGAGCTGACGTCCAAGGCCGAGAGGAACAGCGTTTCAACCTCGGCTTGATAAGTAGTCGAGTGGATGGTGGCCAGTCGGACGGCAGTATCGGAGTCCAACACCAAAACACCGCGGTCATCCAAGGGCAGCATCTGCCACCAGTCGATGCTCTCGGCGGTGTTGGTCCGTCCATTGACATCCCACAAGGGATAATGCTTCTTCCCATCCACCCATTCCATGTAGCGATGCGCTACCGGATCGTCTTCGGGTTGCGGTGGCCGGTCAGGATTGAAAGGATCGAACATACGCGAAGCGCGATCGACCGGCACTCGGCGGTAGAGCTGGATCGCAGCCGCCGACGCCTTCTGATCGATCAAGGCGTTGGTCTCCGCATCGGCGGTCCGGCGATAATAAGGACGCGAACAGCCAAAGACCATCAGGCCCAGCGAAGAAGCCAAGCCTAGCTTGCGCAACCAGCGAGCCAACCGCCGACGACGTGTCGCGCGGGATGAAGCTCCGTCTTGTCCAGAAAATACCGGGGGCTTTGGGTGGGCGGGTGTCATGAACTGCATCCTTGCAGAGAGAATGGCAAACTCCGAGCCGCTCCGTGGGAGGGGCAGGGGTTGTCCTATTTATTCGGCATATGCCGAAGGATTCGCCGGTATTGATCCTGATGCCAACCAACCTTCTCTGGCTTGGCTATCCTCTCATTGCTGGCAAAGCGAGCCCAACCGCCTTCCGGTTTAGCCTGCCTTCCCCACCCCATAGCTACTCATCGCGCAAGCCCAAGCGACTCAGCCATCGCCGCGGCCGTGGCGGGTACGTCTTGCCGGTTATTTCGTTGAGCTCGCCCTCAGCTTCCGGTACATCGACAGCCTGCGTCTTCAGGTATTCGAATTCCAACCGTTCGCTCGCAATCCGCGCCCGCTCCATCGAAATCTCGATCTCCGCCGTCCGTAACTTCTCCTCCCATTCCAACTGCATCGTCCGCAGCTTCTCCCGTTCCTCCCGGATGAACTCGTCGGCATCGAGCAGGCCCGCGATCGCCTGCGCGCCGACCGCGAGGTTCTCGGTGACCGAAGATTGCTCATTCAGCAGCATTTTCAGCTCATCGATCTCGCGATCACGAGCAGCCACCTGTTCTTGCAGGCCGCTGATCTCTCGTTGGCTGGTTTCGATGACGACGCGAATGCGTTCCGTCTCTGATCGCAAGGCTGGATTTTTGGAAACCTCGGCTTCCAATTCCAGCAGCAACTGCTCTTTACGCTGCTCCCAACTAAGCTCGGTCTGCTTCTTCTGGTGTCGCTCATGGAGATCCGCATTTTGGATTCTCAGTTCGATCGTCTCATGACGAGACTCGAGCAGTTGCGTGCGGAGAACCTCGATTTGATCGCGTAAATTCCGCTCCTCGGCCTGCTTGTCGTCATCAACCGCCAAAGCTCTCTCCAACTCACCCTCGAGATACTCAACCTGCCGATGCAACAAGTTGACATCGACCGCCAGAGGCCGGGGAAGTTTGGGATGTGCCGAGCCGAGTGAACTGGCAGCCAGCGCGACGATCGGCGACGCAATCGTCGCGTCGTCTGCGGAAAGATGGGTATTCGTCGCCGCAGCTCGCTCCGACTGCATAAAGTCGATGAGTTCATCATATTCGCGCCGCGAGTGCTCCAACAGCTTTACCAGCCGATGGTATTCATCCAAGCTTACGGGGGATAACTCGTTAGCCCCCGCGGGAGGGCACGGCGTCGATGGATTTGCCCAGGCAGTCCCTGCCGTCACCAACTCGAGGATCTGGTCCTCCAACCGCAGTGCCTTCGCGGTCAGCACCTCTTTGCGGAAGCGTTTCATCGCCTTCAAACGACGTCGCAAGCCTTCCGCCTCGAGCGGGTGGCTGGGCGGGGAAGCGGGGAGAAGTGTTTCTTGCTCAGCAGGCATGGACGTTCACTTACAGCGCAGGACAAGTACCTAGCAGTTACATAGGTCGTTTGCCGCCAGCCGCCAATTGCCTGTCTCAAGCTTTCACCGACGGCAGGGAACCGTGGTACCGGTGGTGAGGATGATACCGAGGATAGGGGCAGCTTGGCTCGCCCCCCCCCCGAGGCTTGAGGCAAGGATCGTCGGCAAACCGCGGTGAGCGCCGCCCATAGGCTTCTCGAATGAACGCTCCATGCCGCCAGCTATCTTCCTCATAACTCCTCCCGAGCAGGGAACAATTGGACTAGAATACGCGGGCCGTGGGGTCCAGCATCCGACCGCCAGGGAAGCGATGCCCTGCCGAGGGGACTTCCCCGAATTTTATCGTCGACTCCGGTACGGCGAACACGATTTGTCGCTCCGGATCGCTGCGTTTTTCGCGTGATAGGCCAGCGTTTGCAGGACTTGCCTGCCGAAGTCAGGCTCGCGCTTCCCAGGATTTACTTGTATTGCTTGGTGATCGACTTTGAAGAACCAACCCGTGGATCCGAAAACCTTCGAGGAAGCGCTGCAGCAACTGGAACGTATCGTTCGCGGTCTCGAACAGGGGACGCTACCGCTCGAAGAATCACTAGAGCAGTACGCCCAGGCCACGCGATATTTGAAATACTGCTACGAGAAAATCGCCCAGGCGGAGAAACGGGTCCAACTGCTGCGCGGACTCGACGAGGAGGGCCAGCTATTGACAACGCCCCTCGAGGAGAGCATCGATTCCTTGCCGGAGAAACAGGCAGCCCGAGGGAAACGGCGATCCGCCAAAACCGACCTCGGTGAATGAAAGCGTTTGGGCCCACATCCTCCGCGTCGATCTGTCGAACGCCCCAGTTCCTCGGCTTTTAGGCTGCCAACCGCGGCTGCTGCTGAAGGCTGCGGGGAATGACCATCATGTCATAGTGCTCCCACCGCATCACATCGCCTTCGCCAATCGGTTGCAAGGGTTCGACGCCGTGGCCTTCGGCGGTAAGGTGGAGATCATAACCTAGCCCATTCAGGTAGCCCCATAATTCACGACGCCGCTCCGCCGTTAGATGACGATACATTTCAACATGCAGGTAGGGTTGCTGTTTCTTGAGGATGGGTTCGATCGATTGCAGTACGGCTAATTCATTCCCTTCCGTATCGACCTTCACGAAACGAATCCGGGACATCCGCTCAGGATACCGCTGCGTCAGCCATTCGGTCATCCGGCGTCCAGGGACCTTCAGCCGAAACGGATGACCGTGTTGCCAGCGACTAATACCCTCAAAAGCGCCACCGTTACAGAAGCCAGGATCGGAGTAATGAAACTCCAACTCCCCATCGGTTGCGGCTACCGCCGCATGGAACGGCACGATATGGGTCTTGCTCGGATTCAATCGAGCATTCTTCTCCAGGATGGAATAGACATAGGGATTCGGCTCCCAAGCAAACACGACTCCCGAGGCCCCTGCCGCCAGGGCGAGCGGGACAGTGAAATCACCGCAATGAGCCCCGATATCGATGACCGAATCTCCGGGTTGGATGTAGCGGCGGAGCGTGTCGACGAGCGACTGCGGAAAAGGACGAAAATAATCCTTGGGATGCAACCACTGCTCGAACTCGAGATAACCATCTTGCTCCAAAGCAAAGGAGACCTTGCGGCTACCATAGACTTTCGCGGCAGGCCGCACCCCCAAGGTCCAAAGCCAAGATTTCCACTTCATGGGTCCGTCTTCCTGTGACATTACGATATCGACCTGCCTGCGGCGCGGAGTCGCCTCCTGGCCGCCCGCGAAGTGTCTACGAATGGACCACGGAACGTCAAGAGAAATACGTAGAGCGCGGCGTAGCTGATGGCTTCCGCTGCTTTCCCCGCTGGCCTTCCTCGAGAAAACCCAAGCGATAAGCCCACGATCGACTCGGGCTCGCCCGCCCTCAAGGCAATGGCGATCGTTCGAGTCCGTCTCAGATTTTTTGGGCCAGGTGGATCCACTGGGCCGAAAGATCGCTAGCACTCCCTTGATCGAGCACCAGGGTAATATCCGGATGCTGCTGCAAGATCGAAGCGGGAACATCCGGTGTGATTGGACCTTGGAGGCTGGCGGCCACCGCTGCGGCCTTGCGACGGTCCGGTACACTGCAAACGATTTTGGAAGTCGCCAGGATCTGCTGGATGGTCATGCTGATCGCCGTCTTTGGAACCTGTTCGATCCTGTCAAACCACCCCTCGCCAACTTGCTGTCGACGACAAGCCTCATCCAGTTCAACGATGTGGTAGGGCTCACGGATCTTGAAGTCGGCTGGCGGATCGTTGAAGGCCAGATGACCATTCTCGCCAATCCCTACCAAGGCCACGTCGATCGGAGCCGCCGTCACGGCCTGCGAAGCGGCCGCGATTACCGCCTGCGGATCCTGCTGGCCGTCGAGGAAAAGAAACGACTTTAAGGGCACCTTCTCCACGAAGCGTTGCCGCAAATAACCGCAAAACGAGGCGGGATGGGTCATCGCCAAGCCGATGTATTCATCCAGGTGAAAAGCATCGACCTTCGTCCAATCGATACCGGTTAGCTGGGTCAAGGCCTCCAAGACCTCGAATTGACTCGAGCCGGTAGCAACGATCAGCCGAGCGTTCCCTCGCTTCTCGATCGCATCCCGCAAGGCGGCGGCCGCAAGGCTCGCCGAATACCGGCCGATTCCCAGACGATCCTGTGCAATGGCTACTTCCAAGATAAATCTCCTCTCGCTGAACTTCAGCCCGCCCCGCCAACCTTGGTCGGGCAAAGCCTGGCTTCCTATCGCCGATCGAACCCGGTAACCGCTTGACCGCCCGCTTCCTGGCCCAGCTCCCGTACAAACCGAAACTTGAGGGGCTGGGGATGGCGCTCGGCTTAGCCACTACGACTCCGACGCCGCAAGCGATGACGACGTTCGCCCGCTGCGGACGCGGTAGGCCTCGACGCCGTGGCGAGCAGTATAACGAGTTACGGCCTACGTTTGCTAGTAACGGAAAGCCCATGCGTCGATTCGTCACCCGACGGGCTGTCGCACCAAGCCTGGCTGGATGTCGAGTGTCAGTTCATCGAATTGTCCTACCCGAACCTTCTCCCAAGCCAGCGCCCCCATCACAGCGTTATCGGTACATAACTCTGGTGGAGCAAAGATGACTTCCGTCGCCTCCTCGGCCAGTCGCTGCCGCAATTGCTCGCGAAAGCGGCGATTCGCTGCCACTCCCCCACCGATGCAAAGCCGCGGCAATCCCGTCCGCCGGATCGCCTGGCAAGCCTTGCCAACCAGGCAATCGATGACCGCTTGTTGGAAAGAAGCCGCTAAATCCGCCCGTTGACGTTCCTCCAGCTGCAACCGTTGAAAGTCCTGCTTTCCCATCCCTACCAACTGATAACGGACGGCGGTCTTCAGCCCAGAGAAACTGAAATCCAAACGTCGCGGATCGTCCAGCAGGGGACGCGGCAAGGCATAAGCATGCGGATTACCTTGTTCGGCCAAGGCCGCCAATTGAGGACCGCCAGGAAAAGGGAGGCCCAGCATGACAGCGACCTTGTCGAACGCCTCACCAGCCGCATCGTCGATGGTTCCCCCCAAGAATTCCCAGTTACCTGGCGATAGGCAACGATAGAGATGAGTGTGCCCGCCGCTGACGACGAACCCTACGCAGGGAAAGATCGGGTCGGGGCGACCGAGGCTGCAGGCGTAGACATGGGCGTGCAAGTGGTTCACCGCCACCAACGGACGATTCCACGCCAAACACAAGCCTTTGGCAGCGCTCAAGCCAACCAAGAGCGAACCGGGCAATCCCGGTTCGGTGGCCACCGCAATCGCCGCGATCTGTTCCACCGTGACCGACGCCTGCCTCCACGTTCGATCGATGACCGGCAGGATACTCTCCAGATGAGCACGGGCGGCGATCTCGGGAACAACCCCCTCGAATTGACGGTGCAAAGCTTCCTGCCCGGCAACGGTCGCCCC
>JBILTQ010000305.1:0-6932 GCA_044371435.1 Pirellulaceae bacterium
GCGGCCTGCAGGATTTGGCGGCGACCGAGGTCGTTGAAAAAACCGGTCGTGTCGTAGGTGTAGTCGAAGCGAGCGACCAGCGAGCCGCGGCCGGGGGCGGACGATACCTGTAGCGGCGTGCTGCTCCCGTCTCCCCATACCGCCTCCGCCGAAACGTTGCCGAGGATGCCGGCCGTTTCCACCGAAACATCCAAGGCGTAGGGACTTCCCTCAGCGGTCAACGGCAGCCGGGCTTCGAGGCACTCGATAAGCAAACGTCGCACGGCGTCTACCTGGGTTAGAGTTTCTGGGAGCGAGAGGCGTTTCCGGGAACAGCTGTGGCTTCAAGAGGGACTCCCAGCCAAAGTATCTGGGGCTTCCTCGGGAAAGCAAGGGAAGTTTTCGTGAAGTTGCGGGTTGCCGCGGTCCGCCTGGCGATTTTGGACTTCCGGTGGCCAGTAATTTTTGTAAACTTTGCCCCCTTAATGGTTTATGGCTCCGGCCAAACGGGCTGCCTGCCGCCCGGTCCCTTCCGAAGCGAAGCTTGCCCTTCCACTGGTTAGTTATCTGTTTAGGTGAACACAACGTATGGACCTCGCCAAAGTACGAAATATCGGGATCAGCGCACACATTGACTCAGGGAAGACGACGCTCAGCGAACGCATCCTGTACTACGCGGGTCGTATCCATAAGATTGAAGAGGTCAAAGGGGGCGGTGACGGCGCGACCATGGACTACATGGACCTGGAAAAGGAACGCGGAATCACCATTACCAGCGCCGCCACGCAGCTCAGCTGGAACGATTATAAAATCAACCTCATCGATACCCCGGGCCACGTCGATTTCACCATCGAGGTCGAGCGTTCGCTGCGGGTCTTGGACGGTGCGGTGTTGGTGCTGTGCAGCGTAGGTGGCGTCCAGAGTCAATCGTTGACCGTCGACCGGCAGATGCGTCGTTACGGCGTGCCGAGGCTGGCCTTTATCAACAAGATGGACCGCACCGGCGCCGATGCCTATCGCGTCTCCAAGATGATCAAAGAAAAGTTGAACGCCGATTCGGTGATGATGCAGATTCCTATCGGGGCGGGTGAAACCTTCGAGGGGGTCATCGACTTGATCACGATGAAGGCTGCCTACTTCGACGGGGCGAACGGTGAGACTGTCCGTTTGGAGGAGATCCCAGCCGAATACCGCGATCAGGCCCAGAAATATCGCCAGCTGATGCTGGAAGGGCTATCGATGTACTCGGACGAAATGATGGAACTGCTGCTCAGCGAGGAACCGGTCCCCGAAGAACTGGTGCATAAGGTTTGCAAGGAAGCGACGCAATCGCAGCGGATTACCCCCGTCTTTTGCGGCTCGGCCTACAAAAACAAAGGGGTCCAACTCCTGCTCGATGCCGTGGCTCGCTATCTTCCCAGCCCGTTGGAACGCGAAATCAAAGCCCGTAAAGTCGGCAACGAAAACGAGAAGATCGAGCTCAAGCCCGACAACAGCTTGCCGCTGGTCGGGATGGCCTTCAAGATCGTGGAAGATCCGTTCGGTCAGTTGACCTTCATGCGGATCTATCAAGGCAAGGCAGTCAAGGGAGAGATGTACGTCAACCAGCGAACCGGCAAGAAGGAACGCTTCAGCCGGATCGTCCGGATGCATGCCGACAAGCGGGAGGAAATCGAAGTCGCCGAGGCCGGTGATATCGTGGCGGTGATCGGTGTCGATTGTGCCACCGGGGATACCTTCTGCCCGGAACGCGACTTCTGCTCGCTCGAAAGCATGTTCGTTCCCGAGCCGGTGATCAAGGTGGCGGTCACCCCAGCCAGCCGTGCCGATTTCGACAAGATGGGCAAGGCCCTCAACCGCTTTCGCAAGGAGGACCCGACCTTCCGCGTCTTCAACGACGAAGAGACCAGCGAGACGATCATCTGCGGGATGGGTGAGTTGCATTTGGACATCTACGTCGAGCGGATGCGTCGCGAATACGATGTGGATGTGAAGGTGGGCGCACCGAAAGTCAGTTACCGCGAGGCACCTGGCAAGGCGGTCGAGTTCAACTACAAGCACAAGAAGCAGACCGGTGGTTCGGGGCAATATGCCCACATCGTCGGCAAGATGAGTCCGATTTCCACCGAAGGTGAGGTCACCTTCGAGTTCGAAGACCACGTCACTGGCGGTCGCATCCCCAAGCAGTTCATTCCGCCGGTCGAGAAGGGCTTTCGCGATTCGACCACCAAGGGGCCGCTGGCCGATTTCCCCGTGGTTGGTTCGCGATGGGATCTGATGGACGGAAGTTACCATGATGTCGACTCGAGCGAGCGGGCATTCTATATCTGTGCCTGCGATTGCTTCCGCGAAACGATGCGGAGTGCGGATCCGATGCTGTTGGAACCGATCATGAAGTGCGAAATCGAGTGCCCCGAGTCTTACCAGGGGGATGTGGTGGGCGACGTCACCCGACGCCGTGGCATCATTCAGTCGACCGACACCCGCGATGCGATTTCCTACATCGTCGCCGAGGTCCCGCTGGTGGAAACCTTCGGTTACGCGACCGACCTTCGCAGCATGACCAAGGGCCAGGGGACCTTCACCATGGAACTGGCGGTTTACCGAGCGGTTCCCCGCAACTTGCAGGATGACATCATCGCCGAGCGCAAGAAGCAGCAAGGCAAAGCCTAGCCGGTCAGGCATCGCGACTGCGGAATCAACGGCGGAAGGGCTTCCCTTTTCCATGAAACGGCCTCGGCGTCTTCGAGACGACCGAGGCTGTGCGTTTTCAGGGTGATCGTCAGGCCCGCCGCGGAAATGTCGGAAGCGGCATGGCGGGTGACTGTCGAGCCGTCCCCTGATTCGACGGGTACTTTGGCCTGCTGCTGAACGCTGTCGCTTAGTAGCAGCTGCGAGGGCGAAGGCGGCCAACGCCTGCCGCAAGGGGGATCGGTACGGACAGGCGAGGGGTGTGCGAATGACACGGCCGAAAGGTTCGGAGAGATGGCATTGATCCAAGAAAATCCAACGCCGCCGGCCGAAGCGGAGGCGGTCGAGGGGCGTCTGGGCGAGCGTTTCTGGGGAACGACGCTCAGTTGGTTAGTCAGCTGTTTCCTGCATGCCATCGCCTTCATTACCTTGGCCATCCTGACTCTCCCGCTCCCCTTCGAACCGCGCGGCGCACTGACGATGATCGCCTCGGTAGCTTCGGAGGATGACTATATTTTTGAGATCAGCGATGAGGCCGGGGCGCCTGGGGAACTGGCGGAACTAGCGGCCAGCAGCCCGGCCGCCGAGCGGTTGGAGTTAGTTTCCACCGAGGAGTTGATGGTCGAACCCGACTTGGGGGTGATGGTCCAGTTAGCGTCGGTGGCCTCGTCGCCTTGGGAAACGCTGGAAGCGGCCAGCCGTAGCGGTGGGGGGGGGGCTCGTCAGGGGGCCGGGGTGGGAATGACCAGCGTGTTCGGGGTCCGGACCAGCGGCAAACGCTTCGTCTATGTGGTCGATAATTCCAACAGCATGAGCCAAGGTCGGCTGGAAGCGGCGATCGCTGAGGTGCAGAACTCGGTCGGGATGCTGCAGGCAGATCAGTCTTTTTTTGTCATCTTTTACAGCGATACCGCCTATCCTCTCTTTTATCCGGCCGCCGCCAGGACCTTTGTCCGGGCGACCGCGGCCAACCAAGAGAAACTGCGGGAGTGGCTGAAGACGGTCGAGCATTGCCTGCACACCCGCGGCGAGAAGGCGATGGAAATGGCGATGGCCCTCAAGCCTGACGTCATCTACCTGCTCGGCGATGGCGCCTTCACCGATGGTACCGTAGCGCAGATGTTGGAACGCGATGATCCTCGCGTGATCATCCATACCTTTGGCTTCGATATGAAGCGGGCCCGCGACCGCGAAGGCTTCGAGCAGATGGCTCGGCGGTTTCGCGGCGACTTCCACGATGCGACCGTCGAGCCCGAATTCGTGGCCCTCGAACGCAAGCTCAGGCGGCCTCGCAACCAGACGACCCATGGTCCCTGGGGGATCGCTCTGCCGATGTCGAAGGGGGGGGACTGAGGCGACGACACGGGCGGGTTCGAGCGGCTTGACCAGCCTGACCATGCTTTAGCCGTCAGGGTATTGCCGGCAGTATTCGTAGATGGCCATGGTGGTAGCGGTGGCCACGTTGTAGCTGAAGGGCTGACCGTAGACAGGGA
Organism: Pirellulaceae bacterium; assembly: GCA_044371435.1. Taxonomy (GTDB): domain Bacteria; phylum Planctomycetota; class Planctomycetia; order Pirellulales; family Pirellulaceae; genus JAIYDQ01. Next base: position 4,164 of record JBILTQ010000305.1, read on the forward strand.
TCTCGATGACGGCGTCGAGCAGGTTCAGGCATTCCTGGTCCAGCCCCTCACGCTCGCTGCCGATCACCAGCCCTAACTTTCTGGGAAAGGCGTAGTCATAGAGACGCGTCGAGTGACTGGTCTGCTCCAAGCCGACCAGCGGCCAGTCGTCTTGTTTGAGTTTTTCCAGGACTGGGGCCAGCGAGCGTCGCTGCGTGATCTCGACGTAGTCGGCCGCATCGCGAGCGATCTCGCGATCGACTTTGCCGGGCCCGCATTGAATGAGGTGGCGGATCCCGGCGCAACCGCACAGACGCACGATGCGACTGAGGTTGACCGAACTTCTCAACGGAGCCAAAACCACGATCAGTGGCCGCGGTTCGGCTAGCGCGGTCGGAAGTTTGTGTCTTTGGTGTTCGAAACGCGGCATCATAGTTCCTGGTTTTCGCCGTCATGCTGCGCCTCAGCGGAGGCGCGGCCATCCGAGTTGCTCGCGTGCGGAATTTAGCAGATCCCACGCCGGGCGGTAGCTCTTGAGAAACTTCGCCAGTTGTGTCGAGGACAGTTGCAGTTGATCGGCGGTTTCCTGTAGGTGAAAGTTGTTGGCGGCCAGACGATCGAGGGCTTCGGCCAACAACGTTGGATAGTCCCGATGATCGGTAGCGACCGCCATCTTCCCGCCGCGGCAGCGTTGTCTCCATAGCTCGGAGGGGAGGTCGGTCGGCAGCAGCGGTTGGCGGCAGTGGAGTGCCAACGCCAGGCGGAGCCGAAAGACTGCCTGCTGACGGTTCTCGGCTTGCGAACGACGTTCGCTGGCTTCGGCGGTGATGCCGGTGGCCTGGTGGCGAAGTACGGCGGCGGTCTCGGTTTTATTGCGATGCTGGCCGCCAGGGCCACCGCGGCGGAGGAACTGCCAAACGCATCCCTGGAGGAACTGATCGTCGTCGAGTGCCGCTGGGTGTGTCATGGCCTGCAAAGCGAAACGAGGTGGCCGCCTGCGAAAACGCGAACAAAATTTTCGACGATCTCTTCCCCATCCACAAGTCGGCTCAGTAGGCTTCCTTGGCGAAGACAACCCAGAAGGTACGGCAGATGATCTTCAGGTCCAACCATAACGACCATTCGCGGATGTAGCGATGGTCCAGATCGATACGCTGCTGCATTTTCTCGACCGTATCGGTTTCGACTCCCCTCAACCTGAGCCAGGCCCGTGATCCCCGGTTTCACTTTATGCCGCAACATGTAGCCGCGAATCAAACGTCGGAAATGCTCGTTGTGGGCATTGGCATGGGGGCGAGGACCGACCAGCGACATGTTTCCCGCGATGACATTGAACAGTTGCGGGAGTTCATCCAGCGAGGTGCGGCGTAGGACACGACCGACGGCCGTGACGCGGGGGTCATTCTTCGTCGCTTGCTTGACCACCGGCCCGTTATCGCACGTGACCATGGTTCGGAATTTCCAGACCAGGATTTCCTTGCCGTCCAGGCCATAGCGTTTCTGGCGAAAGAAGATCGGGCCGGGACCGCTCAGGCGAACCAGCAGGGCGCAAATCAGCAGGATAGGGGACACCAGCAGCAGCCCAACCAAGGCCAGCCCGACATCGAGCAAGCGTTTTAGCAAGCCATCGACACCGTAGAGCGGCGATTCAAAAATGCTCACCACTGGCAGGCCGCCGATCTCGGCCCAGCGGGAATGCAGCAACTCGAAGACAAAGAAGTCCGGGACGATGTATACCGAGGCGGTCGAATCGCTCAGCGCGTCCATGATCGATTGGATGCGTTTTTCGGCCCGCATCGGTAGTGTTACCAGGATCGTATCGATCTGGCCGGCCTTGGCCATCGCGAGCATGGTATTGATGTCACCGCGGAATGGAGCCAGGCTATGGTCGCGGGCGAAGCGTTCCTCGGCCCGGTCGTCAAAGAACCCCATCACCTTGAGTCCGCACTCGGGGTGGGCAGTCGCGTTCTCGGCCACCCTCAAGCCCAGTTCATTGAGGCCAGCGATGGCGGTCGTGCGGACGCCGATGCCTCGTTGGCAGCAGGCCTCCGCCAAGGTGCGCGAAAGCATGCGTGACAACATCAAACACAAGCCGGCCAAGAGGAACCAGCTGACCATCGTGCTACGGGCGAAGGACTCGGTAAGTTGCGTCAGGAAGCCGATCCCCAAGACGGTGGTCAAGGTCATCGTCCAGGCCATGGCGGTGGAAACCAGTTCAATATCCGGCGTGCGACTGCGGCTGACCCGATACAGGCCGAGCAATTCCGCAAAGAGATAGAAGCCAAGGCTAGCCATCAGCCCAAGGATCGGAGCCCGCTCGTCGTGAGGCTGACCTATCAGAAATTCGCCGGCAAGCAGCGAGGCAAGGACAATCACCCCATCGGCCAGGCGGTGGAGATGAGGGAGCCAGGATCCAGTGTTTTTGATGGCCAACGCAGTCATGGGTGGCGTCACTACCTTCGCTAGGGACGGACGAACCGATACCTCGGAGATTTTCAGGTTTGGGAAGCTTAGATTCCAAAGCCTGGCCGGATCGCAAGACTTTGGGAAAAGCTCGAAAAACTGCGAAAACCCGGTGTTTTTTTGCCTGAAATGCAGCCTTCGCCGGTTTTCACAGGTATTGGTCCGGGTTGACGGTCGATAACGGTACTATGAAGATAAAAGACAGAGGCAGTCCTTAAAGCCAGCATTTGCCGCTTGGCATCCCCGCGGCGGCTTGGGATTGCCCGATATCCAGGCTTCTTGATTCGGTGCCAGCAACGATGTCAACCGCCAGCCTCCGCGAACTCG
>JBILTQ010000307.1:0-6913 GCA_044371435.1 Pirellulaceae bacterium
CCGCTCCCCCTGGAACAGCTGCAATTCGCTGAGGAAGAAGCCGCCGATCGGTCCCTCGTAGTAAGTCAGCCCTGGGCCATCGTTGGGAAGGCTGGGGTGGGAAGCGACTTCGATGCGCAAGGCGCGAACCCCGCGCAGCGGTGCCTGAAAACGCAACTCGTAGCGATCGCTCTTGGTGATATCGCCGCTCCCCAACAAAAAACCATCGTGCTGCAAGTGCAATTGCGGCAGGTTGGTTTCGATCGCTGTCGGCGTCAAAGCCTGCCAATGCGAAGAACGCGGTGACGCCTCCCCCAGCCAGCCCTGGAAAGCAGCCTCCAAGGCCTCGGGACCTCCTGGATATTTCGCGGCCAACCCCGCCTCCCATTCGGCGATCCGCTGCTGATGCGCTCGGTACTGAGTGGAGAGCTCCGCGGTCGGGACATAATACGTCGGTTCCGCCGCATGATTAAGCAAAGCCATCAGCCGGTAGAAATCCGTATGCTCGATCGGATCGTATTTGTGCGTGTGGCATTGGACGCAATTCAAGGTCAATCCAAGCCAAGTGGTCCCGGTAACGCCGACCCGATCCACCATGGCATAGAAGCGATACTCGAGCGGGTCGATTCCCCCTTCTTCGTTGAGCATCGTGTTGCGATGAAAGCCGGTCGCTACCCAATCGTCGGGTTGCGGATGAGGCAGCATATCCCCAGCCAACTGCTTGATGCTGAATTGGTCGTACGGCATGTCGTCATTGAGCGCCCTGACCACCCAATCGCGATAAGGCCAAATCGTCCGCGGACGATCCTTCTCAAACCCATTGGTATCGGCATAACGTGCTAAGTCCAGCCACCGCCTGGCCCAGCGTTCCCCGTAATGCTTCGAGGCGAGTAGACGATCGACCAACTGCTCATAGGCGTCGGGCGCGCGATCGTTGACGAACTCATCGGCTTCGGCCGCTGTCGGCGGAAGACCAATCAGATCCAAATACAAGCGGCGAATCAAGGTATACCGATCCGCTTCCGGGCTGGGCTTAAACCCTTGCTGAGCCAAGCGGTATCGGATGAAGGCATCGATCGGGTGCAAGGCAATCCCGGGGGTCTCCGTCGACGACGGGAGCGTCGGCGGGACGCTCTGACGGGGAGGCACATAGGCCCAATGCGGCTGATAGACCGCTCCCTCGGCTATCCACTGCTTGAGAAGCTGCTTGGCCGCGTCCGGCAGTACCGTTTTGGTATGCGGCGGCGGCATCACCTCGTCCTCCTGATCGCTCAAGATGCGACGAATCATTTCGCTCGCCTCGGGCTTCCCGGGCACGATTACCGTTTTTCCTGAATCTCCAGCCCCCATCGCCGACTCAGCATGATCAAGCCTCAGCCCCCCTTCGCGATGCTCCGGGTCGGCTCCGTGACACGGAAGGCAATATTGGGCTAACCACGGCCTCACCTCCCGATTGAAATCAATCGAGACCGCAGGCCGACTCTCATCCGCCCAAACCAAGCCACCAACGACCACTCCATAGAAAATAACGACCGCACAAGAACCGCTGAAGTAAGCGAGTAAGCGAGGTAGGAGCATGATGGCCAGAGGCGGGGAGGGAAGTCATCTGAAACCGATCCCATTCTAACCGCCCTCCTTCCCTGGACAAAACGGTAGCCTCTCGGATCGATCGCGTTTTCCGTAGGAAAGCTGGTTCAGCTCCCCATAGAGCTCAGCCCATACCCTCGACTACCGCGATTTAGCCTTTCTTTGGACTGGCGAGCGAGGATAGCGGACCACTTCGACGTCGTTGGCTTGGGCCGGCCCGGGTCGACTACGGCCATCCACAATCAGCTTTTCGAGGACCTGCTGCATCTGGGCCAGACGCGTGGGGTCAGCCCCAGCCAGATTGCGCTGTTCGCTGAGATCGACCGCCAAATCATAAAGCTGTAGCGGCTGACTCGTGTCGCCCCCCTTGCCCCACCCCGCCGATCCCTCGGCAGGAATGTATTTCCATGAACCAAGGCGGACCCCCGGCACCCCTTGAATCGAACAGCTGACCGCCGTTTCGCGAATCGGTCGATCCTCGCCGCGCAATAAAGGCAACAGGCTGAAACTATCCTCACCGGCATTGTCTGGCAGTGGCGTCTCGAGAATTTCGGCGAGGGTCGCCAGCAGGTCGGCTTGGTGCACCAGCTGCTGACAGCTACTTCCCGGCTTCACCCGTCCCGGCCAGCGAATGATAAATGGGACTCGATGCCCTCCCTCCCAAACATCGGCTTTGTAGCCGCGGAGCGGGCCACTGGGGTAGTGCCCCATCTTCTCCAAGCCGGCCACGTCGATGTACGGCGCGCAGCCGTTGTCGGATGTAAAGAGGACCAGCGTATTCCCGGCCTGACCGGTATCCTCGAGCGCACGAAGGACACGACCGATGGTCGCGTCCGTTTCCATCACCAGGTCGGCAAAGTCATTCAAACCGCTCTTCCCTTTCCATTCCGGATTGACCGCCAAGGGGGTGTGGGGAGTCGTCAACGGCAGGTAGAGCAGGAACGGCTCGGCAGCCGCAGTCGCCTCGCGAAGGAAAGCTATCGCCCGATCCCCCAACGTCGGCAAGATCGGCTCCAATTTCCAATCGGCCAAGGCGGGACCTGGCACGCTGGCTTGATTCTTGCGAAGCAGCGATGGCGGTAGAAATTCCGTGGGAATCCCCAGCGTCCGATCATTCTCGATAAAGCAGAACGGGGGCCAGTTGGGTACATCCGTCCCAAAGTAACAATCGAAACCGCAGGTCGTGGGACCACCTTGGATGGCTTGCGAGAAAATCATTTGCCATGCCTCGCGATGGGCCGCCGTCGCCACCGTTTTGCCATCTTTCGATCCGTTCAACAACTGGCGTTGCCCTTCAGCGATCGGCCAATCCCACCCCAAATGCCACTTGCCGATGCAGGCAGTGCGGTAGCCATGGCGTTTCGCCAGACTGGCGACCGTCATTCGCTTCGGCGAAATCAAGGGCTCGCCAAAAGTACCAACAATCCCTTGCTGCAATCGAGTCCGCCAATGGTACCTTCCCGTCAACAAGGTATAACGCGATGGCGAGCAAACCCCCGACGATGAATGCCCATCGGTGAACCTCATCCCTTCCGCCGCCAACCGATCGATGTGCGGCGTCGGAATCCTGCCGCGATCCGGGTTGTAGCACTGAACATCCCCGTACCCTAAATCATCCGCGTAGAGGATCAGCACGTTCGGGGGTGACGACACCGCTCCGGTGGTTGCAGCAGCCGATACCAACGGCCATCCCCCCAGGGAAAAAACCAGCCAAGCACACAGAGCTCTTGAAGTCATTGTCGAACCACGATCCTTAGGGAATACGAAACTTAACCAGACCAACGCCTGCTCGACGGGAACGATTGCTTACGAAGGAAGCTTGGGTTTCACCGGTTGCCCCTGAGAATCTACCGGATAGACGGCCTGGTGATTTTCCAGCGACTGGATCAAACCCTCCATCATTCGCCGCAATTCCTGGGGCCGGCTAGCTGCGAGATCCTGCTGCTCAAAAGGATCTTCCTGCAAATGGAATAACTGATAGTGACTACCGCCAGACACTTCGGTGGGAAAGTAATGGTAAATCACCTTCCACTCGCCCTCGCGATAGACAGTGAAATAATCGGTACGATGCGGCGAGTGCGGGTAGTGCATCAGGAAACGTTCCGGCCGCGCGCTGTCAGCCTTACCTGTCAGCAAGAGATCCAACCTCTTGCCGTCGATCACATGCGAAGCCGGCGGTGTCATCCCAACGAAACCAAGGATGGTAGGGAACATGTCATAAACGGCAGCTTGCTGCCCCTGGATCGCGCGGCTGGCGATCGGTAGACGGCTTTGGAATGCATTGGTGGCGTCCGGCTTGGCCCAGGCCGCAATGAAAGGCACCCGCGTCCCTCCTTCGTAATGCGAACCTTTCTTGCCCCGTAAGGGCGCAGCGCAGGCGACATCGTGCTGATGACCCAAAGGGGCGTCGCTACCGTTGTCGCCGACAAAAAACACCAAGGTATTCTCGGCGACCCCCAAGGCCTCGAGATGGCCGAGCACATCGCCGAGCGACTTATCCATCCCTTCGATCAACGTCGCGAAGGCTTGAGCGGCCGCAGGCTTGTCGGAATCGGCGTAGTGGGCGGCAAAGCGTGGGTCCGAATTGAATGGACTGTGCACGGCATACTGCGGGAAATAGAGGAAGAACGGCTTACCGGCATGCACCGCCTCGGTGATGTGCCCATTGGCTTCGATGGTCAACGCCTCGGTCAGGAAAATGTCGGTTCCGTGGTACTTCTCCAGACCGAATACCGCCGACTTGGCCGTCTCCTTGACCGAACCGCCTTGGTTCCCAAAATTCTTTTGGCCGTAATAACTCGCCGGAGCTCCGATCGATGCCCCGGCCACGTTGATGTCGAAGCCGAGGTTGGTCGGATCGGCCCCCTCGGAACCACGCGGACCGAAGTGCCCTTTGCCCACATGAATGGTGCGGTAGCCCTGCTGCCGCAACAGGCTGGCCAGCGTGACATCCCCCTTCTTCAACCCCTGCCAATTCCAAGCCGGCGGACCGTTGGGCCCCGCATTGTCCTTGTCGGGATTGATCCAGTTGGTGGTCCGATGCCGAGCCGCATTCTGGCCGGTCATGATGGCGATCCGCGTCGGTGAACAGACACTCATCGCGCAAAAATTATTGAAGCGAATACCGCGATCTGCCAACTTCTCCATGTTGGGAGTGCGATAGTATTCGTTCAGCGGGTATTTCTTCGCCTTTCCCGCCGCATCGGTGAGGAAAGGGACCGAGGTGTCCATCACCCCCATGTCATCTACCAGCATGATCACGATATTAGGCTGCGTCGGCTTGGCCTCGGCTGCGACCAGCCAAGCAGCGATAGGATGGACGACAAACAAAGAGAGAGCAAGCAGGTACTTCATCGAGGAAAGGATCCTGAGGGGAAGGGAGAAAGGATGAATAAATTCGTATTCCAGCGACCTGGTCGCAACGATCGGCACCCAGCGTAGCCTGCCTACCACCCGCCAAGGGTAGTAAAACACGACTTCGTGGGCGACTCGCAAACGTCGACGACCGAACCTTGATGTTTCCTTCTCGATCGCCGGGTAAATCGGGTGCGACGGGAGCTTATCTCAAGTCGACGGTCAAAACCTGAATCACCGTCGACGCGAAGTCGGGCAGGCAGGCAGCGAACGGAAGGGGCTGCGTCCCGTGGCGCGCAACGCAGCCTCGAATTGTAACCCTGGCTTTCCCCCGGTACACTGCGCGGCCCGCATCTTCCTGGAAATTTACCAGCGTGCATGTGCCTCAACTCTCGCCGTTTCAGCTTTCCCAATTCCGCGAGGGACGCGTGCGTAGCAGGTTGGCTTCCGGGTCGTCGATAAAGGATTCCGTGAGCGGGTCGAGCTTGAGCTTGCGGTTCAAGATCCAAGCGATCGCTGCCGCATGGCAGGCGATATGCGAGCGTCGCATCACTTCTGGATTGGCGGCGGTCGGTCCGCGCGAGCGGATGCAATCGAAGAAATTCCGCGCGTGAGCCGAGACATCCAAGCCACGCACGCGTTTGGCATGCTCGACTTCCTTTTGCAAAGATGGCTTGGAAACCACCAACTCCCCTTCGTCCCCTGTCTCGACCGAGCCCTCATCACCGATAAAACGTACCGGACAAGTCCCGAGCCGCGTAAGGTACTGCGGCGACCGATCTTTGAAAGGATCGGTTAGGAAGTCGATCACCAGCTTCACCCCGTTGGCATAGCGACAAAGGATATGGGTCGGGGTAGGCTCGTATTCGATCGGCAGCGTTGCATCGGCTTGGTTGGCCCATTGGCAGAGGTCGACGGTGTGGGCTCCCCAGTCCAACAAGCGGGCCCCGGAGTCGAAATCCCATTGGCCTCTCCATTTGCCATCGCAGTACAGTGGATGGAACGGACGCCAGGCTGCGGGACCGAGCCACAAATTCCAATCGACCACCTCGCGCGGCGGCGTCGGTTGCGCCGGCAGCCAGCTATTGTCCAAGCTAGGGAAATAAACCGAGGCGTGCATCGTATGGAGCTTTCCGAGCTTCCCGGCGTGAACCCATTCCACCGCCTGCTGAAAATTGGGGACACTCCGCCGCTGAGTACCGGCTTGAAACACCCGTTGCTCTCGCTGCATCGTCTCGGCCAGTTCCTGGCAGTCGCCGATAGTGATGCCGCAGGGCTTCTCGCTGTAGACATCCTTGCCGGCTTTGGCCGCCAGGATCGAGGCCGCCGCGTGCCAACGATCACCGGTCGCGATCAGCACGGCATCGATATCCCGTCGATCCAACAGTTCGCGGAAGTCGCGATAAAGCTGGCAGTCGCTATTGCGGTAATGCTCATCGACCAACTGCTTACCCGCCTCGCGGCGCTTCGCCTGCACATCGGCAATGGCCACGCATCGCACATCCTGAAAGGGAAGCATGGCTTTCAAATCATAGGTACAGCGCGGGCCAATCCCGATGACCCCTAAACGGATCGTTTCGCTGGGTGCGGTCGCACCCTCACGCCCCAGCACGCGCGATGGTACAAAACTCGCCACCCCTACGGCCGCAACTGCACTCTGGTGAAGGAATTGGCGACGACTGCTTGTTTGAACGACTTTCATCCATGGGCTCCTCTCAATCACACCGATTCAGACGCTTTCACTGTTTTACTTTCGACGGCCTGTTATCGACGAGCCTTGTTGGCTGGCTTAGACCGTATATCCTTGGATTTCACTTGATTTTTCCGGTTGGGGTTGTCCTTGGGCCGCCCCCCCGCAAACACCTCGACATCATTGGCTTGGCGCGGCCCTGGCGTGCTGCGGCCATCGGCGATCCATCGCTGCAGCAAAGCCTCCAAGCCATCGGCAATCTCGGGATGCTCGAGGTAAAGATTACTGGTCTCGCCGGGATCA
>JBILTQ010000308.1:0-6908 GCA_044371435.1 Pirellulaceae bacterium
GAGGAAGGCAGGTATTTGAAGCAGTTCGCAGACGCTGGCGACGGGAATGGCTTGATCGGGAAGGTGGATGTCGGTAGTCACCGGGATGCTGAACTGGCGAGCGACTTCCGCCAAAATCTCTAGACCGGCATCCATCCCTAGCCCCCGGTAGCTGGTACCACTTGTCCGGTTCGCCTTGTCGAACGAACCTTTGAAGACCAGGCCAACCTGCAGTCGGGCTGCCGTGGCCACCAGCGATTCGGCGATCGAAAGGGCCAGTTCTCTCGATTCGAGCACGCAGGGACCGGCGATCAGCAGGGGACGCTGGCCTCGGCCGACTGCTACCTTGCCAATAGTTACCGTTTGCATAGCGGGGGCGACCTAGGGCTTGTTGGGCGAAGGGAGTTTCAAACCAAGGGCGGCCATCAGCATCTGCATGTCTTCCCAGACGAAACGCTTGGCGCTTTCCGTCCGTAAAAGATAGGCCGGGTGGTAGGTGACCAAAACTTTGGCGGCGCGGTAGGCGTGGAAGCGGCCCCGCAACCGGCCTACCGATTCGGTCGATTGCAGGACGGCTCTCGCGGCGACTGCGCCCAGACAAACAATGAATTCCGGTTGCAGGATTTCCAGTTGACGCTCGAAGAAGGGCCGGCAATTGGCGATCTCAGGGTCGACCGGCGTACGGTTGGCAGGTGGGCGACACTTTAAAGAATTGAGGATGTAGACTTCCTCTCGCTTCATCTGTGAGGCTTGAATGATCTTGTTCAGCAGTTGACCGGCGGCTCCGACGAAGGGTTCCCCTTGGCGATCTTCGTCGGCCCCAGGCGCTTCGCCGAAAAAGACGACGCGAGGGGCGACATGCCCGACGCCAAAGACGGTTTGCGTTCGGGATTTGGCCAACTCCGGGCATCGCTGGCAACCTCGGACCTCGTCGCGCAACTGCTGGAGCTGCTCGGCCCGTTGCGGCAACTGGCAAGGGGGGCTCGCCCAGTTCGCCGTCGCCAGGGCAACCGCGGCCGGCTGCGGCGGGGCCTCGCGGACCGATGGTCGCGGATCGACGCTCTCCGGAGGAACGGGAGCGGTCATCAGCTGCTTCGAAGGGAGTGCAGTGGATGCCACCGGCGGTAGCGAAGAACTCGGAGTGGCAGCCAAGCTTCTCGACGCGAGCGACGGCCAGGCCGACCACGCCTCCGACGGGCGTGGCATGCAAGTCAACCCGCAACGCTGGAGATGCTCGACCAGTTGAAGGCTGCCGCGGAACAAATCATCGGTGGGCGAATTCGACATGGTCGATCAACAGGCGATGGCCGTAGCCTACGCTCGAACAATGTCACGCATTTTAGGTTCGAGGTAAGTGACCGTGCTGGCCATACTCGCCAGGTGGGTATACTCGTCCTCGGGAATCTGCACCCGATGCCGCTTCCGCAGTTCCATGACGATATCCAGGAAATCCATACTGTCCAATTCCATCTGCTCGCGGAAACTCTTGTTGTCGTCGAGATCCGAAAGATCTTCGTCGGGAGCAATCTCACTGAGGATGTCGAGAATTTCTTCGCGAATCTCGGCTGGTGTCATGGTCTTCCTCTAAAATCTGCGAACGATAAGTACCGAATTGATGCCCAGCATCCCGAACGAGTTGTTCAGAATGTAATCCACTCGCGACAACTCGTGGGGTTGGTTGAGAACCAAACCCGGCAGGGCACACTCTGGATCCAGTTGATCGACATTGATTGTCGCGTGGCAAACGCGATCATGGAAGGCGGGGATGTTACCCGCCAGTTCCAATGCTCCAGCCGCACCCATGGTATGGCCGATGAAACTCTTGGTATTATTGAATCGCGTTCGCCCTGAGTCGCCGAAGACACGCCGCAAGGCTTGGCATTCCTGGGCATCCCCGCTGTTGGTTCCGGTCGCATGGGTGCTGACGATATCGATTTGATCCGAGGCTAGTCCGCCTCGCTTCAAGGCCAATTCAATACATTCGGCCTGCCGCTCGGGATTGGGGAGGACAAAGTCCGTCGCATCGGTATTGATGGCGTAGGAGACGATCTCGGCAAGGATGTTGGCGCTGCGGGCTTTGGCATCCGAGAGACGCTCGAGCACGTACAGGCAGGCTCCTTCGGCGACGACGATCCCGTTGCGGTCGACGTCGAAGGGTCGGGATGCTTTGGTCGGGTCGGTATGCTGCGCCAAAGCCCCTTGCGACCGAAACGAGGCGAAAATACCGAAGGTATGGATACTCTCGGAAACCCCGCCAGCGATAGCCAAGTCGCATTCGTGGAGCCGCAACATCTGGACCCCTTGGATAATTCCCGCGTTGCCGGCGGCACAGGCCGCGCCGATCGTGTAATGCGGTCCGGTAATCCCCATGTTGAGGGCGATTTCACCGGCTGGGTTGTTGGCGACAGTCCGTGGGTTGTGGTGGTGCGACCAGTACTGGGTGTCGTAATCGTAAGCCTTGATGCTGTAGATTTCGTTTTCTGTTTCGACGTTCCCGTGTTCGGTGACACCGATATAGATACCGACCCGCGAACGATCGATATTCTCCCAGTCCAACCCGCTCCTCGCTACTGCTTCTCGGGCAGCCCAGATACCGACAGCCCCAGCCCGTGTTCCACGCCGCAAGTCTTTCCGCGACTGATACTTGGTGGCTTCAAAGCCACAGATGCCGGCCAAGGTCTTGCCGACATAGCGGATCTCGTAGTCTTGCACGCCGCTTTGTCCGGCCAACAATCGCTCGCGAAAGGTCGCCAAGTCGTTCCCGTTGGGGGCGGTCAGACCAATCGATGTGATCACGATCCGCTGCTCGTCGGGCAGTTGTCGAGTTTTATCTACGGCGATCATAGGTAGGGATGGTCACCACCACAAAACCAAAAAGGCGATGAAAACAAAAAGGGAAGGATCAAACTATCGTGAAGCCGGGGGAATGACAAGCCAAAAGCGGGGTTATCGGAACTCTTCCACCGGTAATTCGGCGGCGCAAAATCGCAGCGGCATCTCTTCTTTAGCATCCGACAACGCCAACCCCAACTTGCCTTTGAGCAAATCGTCCAAATATCGGCCGACGATCGAGGCTCGCCAGCCTTCCAGCAGGGCCGGCGGTGGAACATCGGGGGGCTGCCGTTCGGTACGGTAGAGGACGAAATCACGCAGGTCCTCGGCCGTTCCGACGATCGAGGGGGCGATTTGTCGCGACTTGCAAATGTAGGATAGGGCGGCCCCGAGGAATTGCGTGACCATGCCCGGCGGTTGCCCGGTCCCGTAGCGGGTGCGTCGCGGCCACTTCGGAACCGGTTCCTGGCGAGCGGACTCGATGACCTGGGCCAACTCGTCGATGGCCGACTTCAGGTGACGATGCTCCATCCCGCGAAGGTTGGCAATACGTTTCGCATCCGACGTTCCCCGCCTTGCCAATTCCACCAGGAGGTCGTCGCGCAGCACCCGCCGCGGCGGGATGTCGCGAGCCCGAGCCTGCTCATCGCGCCAAATCCATAGGGCTCGAGCTACCGGCAACGCCGATCCATTCAAGGAATGAATCCCGCTCATGCGATGCCAATTTTCCTGGCTTTCGCTGGCCGCTAATTCCGTCTGACGGATGGTTAACTCCTCTTCCAACCACAGCAAACGCTCCGCCTCGGCCAGGCGTTCACGCAGCAGCTCGTAGATGTCGGGCAAGTCACGGACATCCTGCGAGGCATATCGGAGTTGCCGGGCCGACAAGGGTCGCCGCCGCCAATCGCTGCGGGTCTCTTCCTTGTCGAGGACTTTGCCGGTGAAACGCTGAACAAGGTTGCCGTAGGAGGCCGGATAGTCGAGCCCCACGAAACCGGCAGCGACCTGGATGTCAAACAGCGATGGGATGAGCTTTCCGGTGGCTCGGTAGCAGAACAGGACCTCTTCACGCCCTGAGTGGACCACGACGCGGCGTTGCGGTTCCAACAGCAACTGCCAGAATTCGTCGAGTGGCCCACATGTCAAAGGGTCGATCACCGCCAAGCAATCGCGGCTGGACACCTGGATCAAGCACAATTCTGGACGGTAGGAATCCTCGGCGACGAACTCGGTATCGAAGGCCAGCAAGTCCGTCTGCGACAAGAGTTGGCAAAGCTCTAAAAGTTGTTCGGGCGTTGAAATGAATTGCGGGTTCACAGGAAATATTCCATGCCAATCGTGCACTGCGCGGCCATTCCCGGGCGAAGCCTGGGATTGTCTCCCACATCGATCGGCAAAGTAAGTCCAAAAATCGTTCGGCAAGCGAATAGACAGCAACCATTCGACCGCCACAATAGAGTGCCCGGGCACGGCCTGCGAACGCTCTGTCGGCCTTCCTGTTCCCACTCTTCCCCAAATTATTGGCGATCTTACCTTTGATGACTACGGCGAAGCTTCTGGTCAGTCTGCAATCGGCGGCAGAACTCGAGTTGATCGAGGGCTGCGGCGTGCCATGGATCGATCTGAAGAACCCTTCGGCGGGTTCCCTGGGATGCCCTTCCGCCAGCGTGATCCAAGATTTCCTGCAGCGGCTCTCGAAACTCGAAGGACACTCGGCCATCACCCTGAGTTTGGCAGTCGGCGAACTGCTCGAGCAGGCTTGGGGGGAGGTTGCGGATTTCTTTTCGAGCTTCGACTTTGTCAAGGTAGCTTTGGCCGGTTGCGCTCGGCAGCCGGAGTGGGAGTCGCGTCTTGCGGGGTTGCGCGACAGCCTGGGCGATCCAAAAAAGCTGGTGCTGACCCATTATGCCGATCATCATTTGGCCGACGCCCCTGCCTGGAAGCCGACCCTTTCCATGGCGGCAAAGCAGCGGAGTTCCTACCTCCTGATCGATACGTTCCAAAAATCAGCCGGCCGACTTTGGGATTGGTACTCACCGGCCGACCTGAAGCGGATGGCGAGGGAGGCTAGCCTCGCCGGACTTCAGCTTTCCCTGGCCGGCTCCCTGAAACTCGACGAGCTGGAGACGGCGGTGGAGGTTGGCGCGACGGTCGTCGGCCTGCGGGGAGCGTTGTGCCATAACGGATCTCGCACCGGGAGCCTTTGTCGTGATAGACTGTGGCAAGCTCTCGATCGCATCGAGCCATCCCCATCCTCATCGCGTAAGGAATCTCCGCGTGCCGACGTCGTCATCAGGAAGTGAGCGAGAGCGTCCCGAAGGGATTATCCGGCAGGGGAGCAGGATTGTTGGAGCTATCTGCATCCCGGATGCTAGCGAGGCCTTCATCGATCAATTCAACAACTGCTATGGGCCCTTGCGGATGCAGTGCTCCAAGCCCGAATCGCCCTCGGAGCTAGCCTCCTCCAACCCTCATCGCTTCCGTTTGCCAGCTTGGTTTCGTCACGTTTGGCAAGCAACTTCACCGTCGGCAGTTCCCGCCCCGATCGCTGCACCGCAGCCATGGACCCCACCCGCGCCTTAGCCGGCCGATCTTTTGACTCGAAGGGCTTGCGGGAGGGGCTGGATCGCTGGAGTTGCTATCGATGAGGTGGGCTCGATGCCTCGCGGTGGGACGATTGCCTCACGTTTGCCTGTTACTTGCTTGAAGACCATGATGCTGTCGAAAGACCCATCCGCCATGCGAGACAGTTGGTATCACCAGGTAGCGACGATCTTGTCGACTTTGTCGCCTGCGCCGAAAAGCCTTTGGTTTCTCGGTGACCAGCCTCGCCTCTGGAGCGAAAGCTTGCGGCGGCTTCAGCCCGATGCCTGTTGGCAGTTCTTTCCCTATCGTCCGTTTCCCTGGGGTCAAGTGTCCGACGAGGTTTTCACTGATCATGGCTGGAGGGATCCGCCGTCATGGTCCGCCCTGTCAGCTGACGGCCGCTGGGACTTGGGCTTCATCGATCGCAAGCTAGACCATTCGGCCGACGCCGCCAGGCTGCTTGCGCTATTGCATCGGCGGATACTCCCCAATGGCCAGTTGTTAGTGCATGTCGCCAATGCTCTTTACCGCGGTGCCCTGACGAGGTACCTGGTGGGCGAGCTTCCCACCACCCGCGCCCCTGCCGATCGCATGGAGGGGGCGGGATGCTTGTTGCCGGCCGCCATCAAAATGCTGCTTGACGCACAGTGGTTACCCGACCTGATCGCCAGTGATTGGCGAGATGAAGCCGATGCACCTGGGAGCCAGCAGCTACGTGAAGCGGTCTGTCAGCTGGGGGTGTCCGAAGAAATTGCTCGCCTGCAATTTGGTCGCTCGCATCTGTTGCTTCACTGTACCCCCATCCAGCCATCGACAGATCCGTCGACTGCGTCGGTTCCGCTGTCCATCATTGTTCCCGTGAATCGTCCTTGGCAGTACGAGTGCAATCTGCTCGAGTCCCCGGGATGGCGGGAACTGGAAGGCGAGATCATCCCTGTCTTCAACGCCTGCTCGGCCGCCGAGGCCTTTGCCCAGGGGGCCGTGCAAGCTCGTTACGACTGGCGGTTGTTCATCCATCAGGACGTTTACTTGCCGCGGGGAAGTGGCTACCGGCTAACGCAGCAATTGAAGCGGCAGGCAGCGGAGGGGGCCGCTCTCCTGCCAACGGGATTTTTAGGCCTGGAACTGACCAACGCGTCTGGTATCCCGGAGTGCAGGTACGCAGGATGTGCTATCGATCGTAGCCGACTGTATCGATATCCAGCCACCCGACGGGCGGTCGCGATCGATGAATTCGGGGTGGCCTTGCATCGTTCGACACCCTTGGCGATCGATCCCAAGCTCGGCTGGCACCTTTGGGCGACCGATCTCTGCCTGCAAGCCAAATACGTCGCCGGGCTCTCGGGGGCGGCGGTGCTCGACGTCCCCATTTTTCACAACACCGTCGGCCCTTACCAGGTGCCACCCGACTTCTTTCGCAGCGGCAGTTACCTCCTCGACAAGTATCCGCAGCAGACCGACATTCCGACGATCTGCGGTCACCTGATCCGCGGCCCGGACGGCAGCAAACG
>JBILTQ010000186.1:0-10448 GCA_044371435.1 Pirellulaceae bacterium
TCAAGTCTTGAAAGCGACCGCGGAAAGTATTCTTCGACCACCGCGTGGAATTGCTCAGGATTCGTCACTTTATCAATATGCGTCCTAAAGAATCGAGCACCGGGTTTACCCTGCGCATAACAGCAGGCGTATTTCCTCATCAGCAAGGTGCCTTTCTCCGAACCAAACCGCTCCAGGACCATCCGGTAGTGGCGGAGCATGCACTCACGTTGCTCTTCCAACGACGGCTCTAGCGGCACCGGTTGACCCCGCAACGCCGCAGTCGCCTGGGCAAACAGCCATGGTCGCCCCAGAGCTGCCCGAGCGATCATCACTCCATCCACCTGGTAATGGGTAAAAGCGTGCACCACCTGCTCCGCCGATTGAAGATCGCCGTTACCGATCAAAGGGATGCGCTGCAGGTGCTCCTTGATTTCCGAGATCCGCTGCCAGTCCGCGGAACCTCGGAAATAATCCTCGGCCGTACGACCGTGAACCGTCAACGCGGCCGCCCCAGCCCGTTCTACGGTCTTGGCCACCTCCACGTGATTCATTTTGTCACGGGTACAGCCGAGTCGGATTTTGGCGGTGACCGGTGTTGGCGAACAGACCTCGACCAACCTGGCGATAATGGCATACATCCGCTCCGGATAACGCAACAGGTAGGAACCGCTGTGAGCCTTTTCGGTGACCTGCTTGACCGGACAGCCGAAGTTGATGTCGACGACACTCACCCGATATTCTTCGACCAACCGCTTGCCGACCTTGGCCATCGTTTCGGGGTCGTTGTCCCAGATTTGAACAGCGAGCGGCCTCGGCTCCTCGCGCACTCCCCAAAGCCGGTCAGGATGCTCGCACTCGTGCTCGTCGAGCCACACAAATCCTCGGGCATTGATCATTTCAGTGGCTTGCAAGCCGACGCCGCCATAATCGCGAACGATCTGCCGAAAAGCGTAGTTGGTGAAACCAGCCATCGGTGCCTGGAGGATCGGCGGATCCACCGATAGCTTCCCGATGCGCAAAGCGCCGATATCTTCCAATCGGCGTCCCGCCGAGCTCTCGCCATCGCTGAGCCCCGTTTGTCTCCCGTCATTCAAGGCAGTCACACACTCTCTCCTCAATCGACACTTTCATTCACAAGCAGCGGCTCCCAGCTACTCCAGCGTATTCCGTTCCTCGCCCTGGCGACCGACAACGGCCAGTCCACGACCAAAATCTTAAGGCCGGCCATCTACTTCCCCACGAGCTCACAACAGGCACCATCGATCTGGCAGCCATCGGTAACGCTGAAATCGCCGTTGGATCGCCATCCTCTCGAAGGCAAAGAGTCGGAATCAGCTTTGGACCCCGATATTCCTTACCGATGGCTCGACGGCATGGTCGATCAGGGCCATAGGAACGGTCCCCATCCACCGGCCCACCGCCGGCTGGATAGCCTCGAAGGCGGGCAACCCTCCACGCCGCCCAAGCGACTGATGAAACGGCTCATGGAGGGAACATCGCACAACCTGGCTACGGTTCCTAGTCCAACCATCGACCAGTATAAGCCATCGCCGGGGCCTCGGTCGACAGTGAATCAAGGCCTCCCGGCGAGCCCTTTCCCCACGCTACTAGCTTCCGCGGGACGAAGCGGCTCATGGCGCGATGGTCCGGCCATCAGCCCCGGTAGCAAGCCTGACTACAATGCCGCGATCGGTCCGCGCTAGGCTAGTCGGCCGCAGTTGCTGCCGGACATCTGGCGGGCTGCGAACGAAACCAGTCGCGAACCTCCAGGCCACGGCGAATCGCCGACCGGCGCCAGCGCGAGGCGAGTCGTGGTGATGTCACCACCCAACGCGACTGCTCGATCGGCCGACCGCCCAGACGGGCTTTGTATTCTTCATCCCCACGCAGGAAGTTCACTCGCTGCCTACCGGTTGCCAAGGCATGCTGCATGGTTGCAATGTTGAATATCCATCCCGGCCGATGTTCGCTGGCGTCGATATCCATTCCCACCAGGTAGAGGGCGAGTTCCTCGGCATTCCAAAAACCGAAAGCTCCCGCCACCTCACGCCCATCCAACTCGAGCGTAGCCACGTAAGCAAGTCGCTCGGGCCACCACTGGTATAACATATTTTCGATGAAGGCCTGAAAACCGGGCGTACTGAAACAGCCGGCGATCTGTCTTTCCTTCCAGCGTGACTGATGCAAGGCAATAATCGTCTGCAACTTCGCCTGGGCATCCTCGAGCGATTCGGCTTCCCTCAGCCTGGCCCGGCCGGTCTGCAGATAGTCTGTCTCTACGGACTTGACAATTTTCCGCGCGCGTTTCGAGAGTTGCGACAAGAGCGAAGCCCATCCACGACTCAAGTCCACTGCCCAGCAAGCCGGACTGTGGCGTTCCTCGACCCACAAGGCCGACTGTTGCTTGAGTTCATGCATGAAGGCAGAGGTGGACGGATTTGCCGGTTGCAAACCATCAAGATCGAGACTATCCCATGTATCCTGCCCGTTGGCTTTCTCCAGCCATTCGACCATCGCCCGGCTGACCGCGGCAGCCTCGCCTTGGCCTGCCAAAAGCCCCAAATCGTCGCCGCAAGCTTTGACGCTCCCCGAGAGAATCAACCGCCGACCAGAAAGGATGTCACTTCCCAGCGCCAAGGGTAGGATCCCTCCGATGGTATCCCGCTGGCGGGCAACCAGAACGTAAGGTTGGTATTTGCCGCCGAAACACCCCCACCAGGCTCGATGCCAAGCTGCGGATCGCATGGGAGTTCGAGCTCCCCAGCGATCCCAAACAGCCTTCAAGCCGTCCAAGGAATGGAGATCGCTTATTCGTTCAACATGCCACATCGCTGGATTCGCCTGGGGTCTTGGGTTTCTTGCTAGAACTGGAAATACAGGAACGGGCTATCTGCATCAAACCGCAGGATACAGACCACCAACAACGCGGCGAGAACTACCGAGCTTTGCCAGTTCAGGCTGGGTCGATAATCCCAACAGTTTTTTGCCAAGAAGCAGAAAGCCATCGCAGCTACCGCCAAGATGCCGCTCAGACTGGCCCACACAGCCAGTCCGAAATGAGGTTCGAAGCCATGCCGCCCAGTAATCGCCGCCAGCCATTGCCCCGCCATGACGAGATCGGTGGAGCGGAAGAAGAGCCAACCGATCCATACCGCCAGCATGGTCAACCCAACCGCTAGCGGGCGCGGACATCGATAGGACACCCGCTCCCGATAGAAGGTGTAGCCGACTAACAATATCCCATGCCACAGCCCCCACACCAGGAAAGTCCAACCGGCACCGTGCCATATTCCGCCCAGCACCATCACGATCAGCAGATTCCGGTAGGTAAGCAGGGTTCCCTGGCGACTGCCACCCAGGGGAATATAGAGATAGTCACGGAGGAAAGACGAAAGAGTCATGTGCCAACGCCGCCAGAATTCCTGGATATTGGCTGCCTGGTACGGCGAATCGAAATTCTTGGGGAAGGATAGCCCGAACATCCATCCCAGACCGATCGCCATATTCGAGTAGCCCGCGAAATCGAAATAAAGTTGTCCCGCGTAGCTGATCAGAGCCAGCCAACCGCCGAAGAATTGCAGTGTTCCGCAATCCTCCAGCGCCGGAGCGACCGCCTTCGCCAGTGAATCGGCGACCAAGACCTTCTGGCACATCCCGATGACGAAAAACCAAATGCCATTAGCCAACTGGTGCCAATCGAGACTTCGCGGTAATTGGCGAAACTGATCCTCGACATCGCTGTAGCGCACGATCGGCCCAGCGATCAACTGTGGAAACATCGATACGTAAGCCGCGAAGTGCAGCAAGCTCTTGGCCGGCTTGACCTGGCCGCGATAGAGATCGATCGAGTAAGTCAACGTCTGGAAAGTATAGAAACTTATCCCCACCGGTAAAATGATTTGAGGTACCGGCAGCATGCTTCCATACCGCAGGGCATGCAAGACGTCGTTGATAGCCGAAGCCAGGAAACCGGTATACTTGAAGTATGCCAAGACCCCCAGATTGCCGATCAGCGAGACCAGCAGATAAGCCAACCGCCACCCCCGACCACGTGCTCGGGCAATCCCAAGCCCTACCCCCCAATCCAACAGGGTAGAAAAGGCGAGCAGGGCGGTAAAATGCCAGTTCCACCAGCCATAAAATAGATAGCTGGCTGCCACCAACAGGCTCAGTCGCAGGTTCGGCCAACGTCCAAGCCCCCACCAGGCAACGAAGGTACACGGCAAGAACAGCAATATGAATTCGTAGCTATTGAAGAGCATAGCCTTTGGCTCCTGGATTGGCTAAGAGCTGATCCATCATGCGACGCGTATTCGATTCCAATGGGTGGATCCCATCGACGAAATCGCTCTCATCTCCTTCAAAGCTTTCGATGTCGCTGAAGTCCGCGATCGACGCTCCATAGCGATCAGCCAACAGTTCGAGCAGCCTCTTCGCCTCCCGCTGACGCTGAACGAAATAAGGAAGCGGTTCGAGCGAATGCTGCAAGTCGGGATGGAAGGGAGTGTTGAAGAGATAGACCTGGGTACCGTGCTGGCTGAGGTTCTCGACGATCTTTATCAAGGTCACTACCTCGATCAGCGAAAGATCGTCAAAGTCGCGGTAGAGTTGCTGAAACTCCCCTTCGTTGTAACGCAGCGCAGCGGCGAAATCATAAGTTCCCTGCTGGATTTCTGCTTCGCGTTCGCGATAGACAATACGGCCATCGGAAGCAAAATATTCCGCCGGCGATACCCGTTCCTTGCGACGCCATCGATTGACGATCGACTGTAAGCTGGCTCGCGTCTGCTTGAACCCCCAAAGCTCTGTGGCTCTTTCCCAGCGGTCTTTCCAGGTCACCAATTCCGGAACCTCGTTGGCCAAGGCAGGTTCCGCTGTTACCCGGCCATCGACGGGAACCAACCGATGCAAAGCCGCCGTATCGACACCCAGCACGACCAGCTTGGGATAACGCTGCCAGCGCTGTTGGTACCAGCGAATCCAGGCGAGGTAATCGGCGGGCCTGCCATGATTGACTCCCGCATTAAAAAAACGCAGCCCCGTCTTGGCTGTTAGATAGTGCGGCTCTATCTTCATCACGCGCGACGAGCCCAGAATCAAACCATCCGGCGATTCCGCACTTGCTTCCAGCAACGCTAGTTTCTCTTTGCGTGAGTCTTGGATGATCGGCGGTAAAAGACCGGTTTGGTACTGGGCGAAGGGATCGACCAGCCAATTCAGCATGCCGATGGCGGACAGGCCGAGCACCGACCAAAATAAGGTCAGCAGAGAGAATTGTCGCGGGTGCATGGAATCATCCAGGAGGTGAAAGACCTTTAGAAAGCTAGGTCCCAATGGCCGTGATCGCGGGCGGGCCGGTCCGACTGGCGACAAAAGCTGGACAGGACGCAGTTACCGCCGCCACAATCGCTACCAGTGGAACTCGAAGCGGCCAACCGGCAGCCCAAGCCGGCCCTAGCTCGACGGCGCGATGGCTGCTCGCCTGTGCCCGAAGGTAAGCCGCTTCTCGCCAGAAATCTAACGCTGGATCGACTGCCCACCGAGGTCCAGCGAGGGAGCCGGAGCGGGAGTCGGCAAGACGGCCGAAAGCCAGCGCGCCACCGGTGCGGACCACCCCCCCCAGCTCGAACTCCGATGAGCGGCCGTGCGGACGGCATGGTCGGCCCCCGTCAGCTCGGGGTAGGAGATCAACCAGCCTTGGATTCGATCGAGCGGGATCCATTGCGGCGGGTTGGTTGGATAAACCAGGCCTTCACCTCCGTCCGCCATCAAGCTCGGTAAGTAATTGGCTTGATGAGCCGGGATCTGGCCATGCACAGCGACCCCTTCCGCGCTGATGTGGAAGCCGAAGCCGATCTTTTCGAACGAGACCATACTCGCCGTGCCGCGAACGATCTCAGGATCGATTCCCAAGCCTAGACGTTCATGAGCCTGACGCAACCAGTCACGGCTGATTTTCCCCGCAGTCGAGGTCATGGACCCCACCGCCTGCAACAACTGACCGTTGAGAATCCTCGCCTCATCCAGTTGCAAATCGCCGCGTCCCAGCAGCCGATGCGGCAGGTGGGAAGTAACCGGTTCCCATTCGACATCCTTCAATCGCCCCTGGAGAGCCAAGCTCCAGGCTGTCCCGTTGGATAGCCACTCAAGATTTCCCTGGTACTTTATTTGCTTTCCCAAGTGCCGCGCCGACGGGCAGAAGGTCGCGACCAGCTCAGCTGGCAAGGGCTCGTCCCCGGTCTGTAGCACGACCCGCGTCAGCG
This sequence comes from Pirellulaceae bacterium, assembly GCA_044371435.1. Lineage (GTDB taxonomy): Bacteria > Planctomycetota > Planctomycetia > Pirellulales > Pirellulaceae > JAIYDQ01. The sequence continues at coordinate 6,246 of JBILTQ010000186.1, forward strand.
GTTCCTCCAATTGATGCCAGCGTTCGACTTCCACGCGGCTACGAGCGGAAACGGATGACTTCGTCGGCTGCAAGGTCAGGATCCCTCGACTACATTGCTCGTCCCCTCGGTACTCCATTGCCAGCCGATAGCTATCGGTAGCCCCCTCTTCCTGGGCGAACTCTAACTGACGGATCGAGATTGCCAATGGCGGCTGGATCAGGTCTGGTTGTCGCAGCACACACTCATGCAAGCGGTCGGCGAGTTGTAAAGCGGACTGGGAGCTGATCTGCAGCCTGGTAATCAGAACCTCCCAACCGCTGGATCGTTGCAGGATTTCCGCCTCGTCGATCCTGGCCATTACGTCGCCCGTCTCGGGATGATGGATATCGAGCCCCGTAAGCCTTCGACGAAACGGACTCAACGCCTGAAGATGCGAGACCCTGCTGGTAACCCCCAAACGACCGCTGAGGTAGCTTTGAACGGCATGCCGTTCCCACTGCCTCGCCCAAGGAGTTCGCGACCAACCCCATCCAGTCACCAGCACGAGAGCAGGCAGCAAAGCCAAGACGAGGAAGCCGCAGCGGCACCAGGTGCGTTGCGTGCTTTCTTGGAGCTTGAGTCGTTTTCCCCACCTTTGTGGCAACATTGGAATGCAGGATCGCGAAAGGAGATCATCGGCATCTACCCTGCTTCCACGCTATTCGTCGTCAGCCTTCGACTCAGGCGAACTTCCCGCACCACGAGAACGGCTCAAGCCCACACTTTATTGCGCAATCGTCTATCGGCGACCGGAAACGACAAGCATCCACGAACTGCGAGGAAACAGAGATACTTTGAGGGTGGAGAGATAGCTTTTTCAGCTACCGAAAGACAAGATCAACTTCCAATGCTGGCTTTAGTTGCCACTTCCCGGAGAGATCGCGCTGGTGGACGATTCGCTTTCGATATCCTCGGTCGGCAACAGCACGGCCACCTTCGCTTGAGACGCCAGCAACACGTAATACCAGTTCCTTTCCATGTCCCAAGCAAGGCACAGCCGCTGGCTATCGGAAGGGACAGGAAGCTTGGCTACCAGACCGAGCAACACGCCTCGATGCGTGTATCGCTTGAGCAGACCGTTGCCGATTTCACCGGTGAGAACATGCTCGGACGATAGCGGCCACAGGGCGATGGGATTACAGCTTCCGGAAAAATCAGCCGAACCTTCCTTGTTTTTTTCGCCAAAGCCGGCGATCCGCCGCCCCTGTGGATCATAGATCCCGACCTGGCCCCGGGTGGCCTCAGCTACCAGCAGATGCTCGCCATCGGCCTGAATCTCGAATTGCGGCAGGCAGCTTTCTGCCCGTTCCACGATTTTGGCCTCGATCGAGAGGTCCGGGCTCAATCGCCAAATGCTATAGGCGTTATCGCCGGAATCGGGATAAGCGACAAAAACGGCGTCCTCGTTGGCAGCGATGGCTGGCCGGCCACGGCTGACTTTGGCTGCCGCCTCAGGACTACCGTACAAGCGTTCGACCGCGATCTCGGCCTCGACTTGCCCTCGCACCGAAATGCGAACAATTTTCTCCTTCGTCGCCAGATACAGCCAACTCCTGGTAGAGAAATTCATGGCTAGCGGGACGAAGGGAAGCGATACGACATCGAAGAGCAGACCGTTCGGTTCATACACAACCAGTTGGCCAGTATCCTCCCGGCCAGCTTGACCAGATACACGACAAGCCAACCAGATGTGGCCGCGAGGACCGACCGTCATCGACTCCAAAGAACTCGGTGACATCCCAGGCGGTAGTGCCAAGTCATAAGCCACCTGATGGGAAGGTTCGAAGACCTCGACTGCATTCCCCAAGCTCGAAAGGCAACTCCAGCTCAAAGCCCAGCCCAAAACCCACCCATGGCGAAAGCAACGCTCAACCTTCACTTGGCACCTTTCTTCGCAACAACTTCGATTTCGAACATTTGCGGCCAGTTTTTCCCAGTGACCAGCAGTCGCTTGGTTTCCGGCTGGTAGGCAATCCCATTCAAGACACGCTCTTGATCCTGGGGCAAACGTCGATAAAGACCGCTTAAATCGATCCAGCCCAGGACTTCACCGTCGCTCGGTGAAATCCGAACAATGCGATCTTCATGCCAGATATTGGCCCAAATCTCGCCTTCGACATACTCCAGCTCGTTCAAGGCTCCGATTTTCTGCTTACCAGCATGAACCGCTATTTTGCGGACTACTTTCCAGGTCTTGGGATCGACGAAACGCAGCAACGACGTACCATCGCTCATGATCAGGTGCTGTGAGTCATGGGTTAATCCCCACCCTTCACCGCTGTAATCGAGCGTCTCTAACAGCTCGAAGCTATCGACATCGTAGACCAGGGCTACCCGGTTCTGCCATGTCAGTTGATAGAGACGGCCATCGAAGATAGTTATCCCCTCCCCGAAGAAGCGAGGATGGATGGGGACGGTTTTCTCGACCTGGCCAGTCTCCCAATCGACCCGGCGGATCGTGGATTGTCCGTAGCCACCAGTTCCCTCATAAAGTTTACCTTGATGGAATAACAACCCTTGTGTGAAAGCCCCCTCATCATGTGGATAAGTTTGCAGGATGCGATAGGTCCAGACCTCGGTCTTGGAACCCCGCAGTTGAGCGCAGGCGGAGAGCTGGACGACCCCCATCAGCAACAACAAGACCAACCCGCGAGCGCAGGCCAGGCGAGTCGACTCCATCCGTCTCCAGCAACTGAAGTTCATCATCATGGCTGACTAAGGCCTTTCATCCACCGTCTTTGTTCCCGGCGAAGCTATCTCCGCCGAACGAACTTTGCTGGGCACCAAAACAATCGTCTCGTCCTCGATGATGACACGATCGAATTTCCGTATCAAGGCGGCCAACTTGGGATCTTGATAAAGGTCCTTGGCCAGGTTCTCGCGGCGCAGTGGAGCGAGGATGATCTCCGGTAATTTTTTCCCATGGATCTCCGCTTGGTCCAAGGTAACGATCAGCTCCCCGTTTTCCAGCGAAACCTTGACCGAGAACGTCCCGTTGAAATACCGCCCGGAACCCAGAGCGACCGGTAGATCATCCAGTGGGATACTGACATCGGCAAAAAGTCGCCCCTGGTCCAGCCGGATGAAAATCTTCCCTTGGAGCCCAGGCTGCTCGCAAAGGATGGCATTGATATCGTCGGCCGTCAGGACAAAGGAATCGGCTTGGCGGTCGGCTTGAAGTTCCTTACCGAAGGACTCCAAACGCTGGCTGAGAGCCCGAGATTCCGCTTCGCTATATTCGACCACCGGTAGCTCGCGCGGCGCCGAGGTGGTGTACGTGGCGACTTGCCCCTGGAGGTAGAAATAGCCGCCTACCCCCAAAGCGATCACGGCCCCCACCCCGACAACCAGCGTCACCCCACAGCCAGCAAAGAAACACCCCCAACCGGACCGGCGAGCTTCGGGTGTCCTGGAGTCCGGCTGCTGTAAGTCAGGAGAAGGCACGGCGGCGACCTCCGAAGATCCACGGGAAATTCGGGGAGAAACAACGACGGAACGTAGCATCCAAGCCCGGTATTGACCACAATTGGCCCTGCGGTTGGACCCATCCGCCAATCATAGCTTAGCGGCAACCGCCACACTCGTGTAACAACCTCTACGACAGGACCGCTTCCCATGAATCGCCGCCGTTCGGATCGTCGACTCTTCCTCAAACAATCGGCAGCCGCCGCTGGACTTGCCGCCACCCCTTATTTTTTTACTACGGCCTCAGCTCAAAGCGGCCGTTCCCCCAGTGATCGTCCGGTTCTGGGTTGCATCGGAACCGGAGATCGCTGGAAACAGATTGTCGGCGGGGCCTTGAAATTCGCCGATGGGGCTGCCGTCTGCGATGTCGACGCGGACCACATGGCCGAAGGCAAGGCCAAGGTCGAAGGCCTGCAAAACGAAGGTGGACGGAGCCGCTCGGTGGATAGCTATGAGGATTACCGGCGGTTGCTGGATCGCAAGGATATCGATGTGGTGACCATCGTTACCCCCGACCATTGGCATTCAAAAATCGCCATCGAAGCCATGCAAGCTGGCAAGGATGTCTACTGCGAGAAGCCGCTGACGCTGACGATCGAAGAAGGCAAGCAAATCATCCAGGTTCTGAAACAGACCGGCCGCGTCTTTCAAGTCGGGACGCAACAGCGGAGCGAGATGTCGGCTGAGAAGGGTAAATTCAAACAACAGTTCCTCACC
>JBILTQ010000135.1:0-12695 GCA_044371435.1 Pirellulaceae bacterium
GCCGTCGCCCTCTGCCATGCCGGTCGGCTTGGCAAGATCCAAAAAGTGGAATGCCGGATCGGGAAAGCACCGCGATCGCCCGAGTTGCCCAAGGCCGAAGTACCGAAGAACCTCAACTGGGATATGTGGCTTGGCCAGGCCCCGATGACCGACTATGTCTTGGCTTCCGCGGGTGAGAATGCCAAGTACCCGCATAGCCGCGTGCACTATGAGTTCCGCTGGTGGTACGAATACTCCGGAGGCAAGATGACTGACTGGGGAGCCCATCATGTCGATATCGCGACCTGGGCCATCGGCATGGACCAGAGCGGCCCCCTCAGCGTGGAAGGCTTGATGGTCGATCATCCGTGCGAATTGGTCGGCGGCATGCCCACCAAGTCCAACATGTACAACGTCGCCACCAGTTTCGATGTGCAGTGCCTGTACCCCAACGGAGTCGAGCTTCGTATCCTCAGCGACGGCGAAAATGGCATCCTGATCACCGGAGACCAAGGGGAATTATTCGTCAGTCGCAGCGCCCTCCGCGGCTCGGCCGTCGACGCCTTGGCCGAACAACCGCTTCCCGAGGACGCCATCACCCAGCTCTACAAAGGGAAAACACCGGGGAGCCACATGGGGAATTTCTTTGAGTGTATCGCGACCCGCGAACAGCCGATCTCCGATGTTGTTTCGCATCATCGGGCCATGACGACTTGCCATCTCGCCAACATCGCCATCCGCCTTGGGCGAAAACTTCAATGGGATCCTCAGACCGAGCAAATTGTCGGCGACGCGGAGGCCAACGGCTGGCAGCGACGTGAGCAACGGAAGGGCTACGAAATCGCGGTGTAGCCCGGAAGCTGGGTCGATGGGGATCCCCCTGCTTACCGTCCAGCGCCGCTTGCAACATTCGCAGGCGGCGCGCTCGATCGGCGGCTGTTGTGCCGAACCCATCCAGGCCTTCCGCCACTCGTCGTTAGCCGTACCCTCCCGAGAGGTCGACCGAGCGAATCCCGAGGATTTCGTAGTCCGGGTGTTGACGATGATCGGCAGAGGCTTCAAATACTGGCATGAGACGTCTATTTCGACTTTATGGCAAGAAGCGTGGGCAGCGGCTCTCCGGATGGTGGCTAGCCGGAAGGGTGGGCGAAGCCTTTTGGTTCGCTGCTGTCGGGGCCCTGGGAGTCCTTTCCCTGGGGTTTGTCCTGGCGATGCAGTTGTTTTCGCCCGAGACCAACGCCTTCAAAGTCGGCTACGGGTTTTGGCTGTTGGTGTTGATTTCGTCATCTTTCATCGGCATTGGAGCGGTCGGCTTCATCTACCGCGTCCTGAGCGTCGTTTACAGCGCGGAGTACCGTAGCGCCCTGGCCAGCCGTAACCTGACCCCCCAGGACCAACGGCTGGTCCGCTCGAAACAAAAACCTCCGCCACCGATGGTCCCCAACCTCCAAGCCTTCACCGATAGTCCTGGAGTCCGCCTGACCTTTCGTCTCCCGGAATATCGCCCCGAAACACGCCAGTTGGTCCTGGCAAGCTTGTTTGTGCTAGCATGGGACGCCTTGGCGGTGCTGCTGGTCGGCGTCGCCTTCGGCAAGATTGCTCGCGGCCGGCCCGACTGGTTCCTGACTCTCTTTGCAGCTCCCCTTTTCGCCTACATCGGCTTTCGGGTCAGTCGCTGGTTTTTCCAAATGTTCCGGCGAGCTACCGGGATCGGACAGACCACCATCGAAGTCGATGACTTGCCGCTTCAGGCTGGCCAAGCTTATGAGCTGAACCTGGTGCAGTACGGGCGACTGGTACTGAAAAAACTCTCAATTGCGCTAGTCTGCGAGGAAGTCGCCACTTATCATTTTGGGACGGATACGCGGACGGAAAGACAAGAAGTGTACCGCCAGGCAGTGCTCGAACAGGGGCGTTGTCGAATCGATTGGGGACGACCTCTCGAATTGTCGTGCAAGTTTGCCTTGCCCGATCATTTGATGCATTCCTTCCAGAGTCCACACAATTCGATTACTTGGAAATTCTTGGTTGAAGGAGAAGCCAACCGGTGGCCATCGTATTGCCGAAGTTTCCCCGTAGTGGTTTATCCACGCGCTCCCAAGGCAGTTCGTCCAGTGGTCGCGTCATGATTCAACTCCAGGGCTTCCAACCCGGCTACATGCCTGGCGATCAGCTGAATTTTCAGTTTCAACTCCAGGATATCGAGACCGACAAGATCTCCGCGGTGGAGACTTCGGTAGTTTGGCACACCGAAGGGAAGGGAAACGAAGATCTGGGCGTTCACTTCTTCCAACGGCTGACCGGTGAGGCCATTGCCGGTCGCGACTGGTCTGCCCCACAACCGTTATCCACCATCCTGCCCGACGCGCCGCTGAGCTACGAAGGTCGACTGCTCAAAATTCGCTGGTGTTTGCGGGTGCGAGTCTACCTCCTCGATGGCAGCGAGTTGGTAGCCCAGGAACCCTTCTACCTGGGAACGCTTACCAGCGAGCTCTAGGGCAGCAGCCAACTTTGGCGAAATCCTCGGACCTTGGCCAAGCTGCACTCTAACGCTGCGCTCAGCTATCAGGCTACCACCCAAGCGATGAAAGAAGCTGGGCTCTTTAGCGAAAGAAGGGGACCGGCGGCAGGAAGGCATGCTGCCAATAGAGAATCAGGAAACCGTCCCAGGTCGCCAAGGGCCCGAGATAGAGGAAAAACAGATAACCCGGGAGGATAGCCAGTTGCAACAGCCACGCCGCGTAGCGCGACCACCAGGCTCGAGGCTGAGGAAAACGGCGACCGCGATGGAGAGCCCAGCCTGAAACTATCCTGGCCGGCAGGCTGAACAGGACAAAAACCAAACAAGGCAACCACAGCAACTCCGGCGGCAAGGTTTCAATCCGCAACAGATACAGGGGGATGGCCAGCAGTAAGGTCGCCGACAGCCCTAGGAAGAAAGCCCAGGGAGCGCGTTGAAATGCCTGACGAATTCCGCCTCGGTCGAACATGGCCCCCATCCTTCCTTCTACCGCCAGTTGTGTCTGGAGGAAGGGAAGGTAAAGCAAAACCCACCCCATCGCTAAAAACCCGGCCGCGCCCACGACCGCTCGCCATGGGCTATCGTTGGCCTGCATCCCGATAACCATCAGGGTCGCCGGTACAGCCAGCCACAGCCAAGCGCCGACCGATGCCCGTAGGCCCAGCCAGATCAAGCGCGGTAAATGAAGCTGTACCGCCGTTTCCCAAAGCCGATCCTCGGCAGCCAGCCAGCTTGCCGGGCGAAAAAATTCCTTGAAAAAGCGGAGGGGAGCTGGCCACAAAAAGTCTTTGAATCGTCCACCTCGCATCCATGCCCAGACGGCGTGTATCAACCAGGCAATGCCTGAAACCCCAGCCGCGGCCCGCCATCTGTCCGCTGTGGGCGAGTGCGGGTCGATCAACTCCGCCTGGTAGGCGAAGTACATACTGAAACCCACTGGTAACCAAGTAAGGAAGAGCCCCAGGGCAACCACTCCCAGCCGTCCCGCCACCTCGAGTCCGGGTAGCGTGTCTTGCCAGCGTCCCCCCACCGCCCGCCGCCGGGAGACCTCGAGCAGGTACCCTAAAGCACCCCATTGTACGATGGGCAGAGTGGCCGCTACCGCTAACATGAGCAGCAGGCAAACACCGCGGAACCCTTGGCTTAGCCACCCCCAGCCCCACCGGCGGGTAGCTCCCAACGAGGAAGGCAGTCGCATCTCGGCCGACGGGCCGACGACATCAGCCACCACCGCCTCAGGACTGCGTGATCTTCGGAAGGAGAGAAGGGTGAAGCTCGTCATATCAGCTATTCGTTCAGCTTGCCCAAATCTTGGTCGAGCCAATGCTTCTGGCAGAGTTTACCGTGAACTCGCGATTGAAAAGTCTAGCTTAGATCGTTAGTCTTTTCGGGACTTGCGAGAAGATTTCGGCTTGAAGGATACCATCATGCCGATCCGCTGATGGGCTATCATCCACTGCCAAGGTCGCCTTCATACGTCTCGCTCACCCCCATCGCTGGAGTATTCCATGGTTGAAAATGTCGCTGCCGGAAGGACTTTGTTCGGCCATCCTGTTGGGCTTTTCCTCCTCTTTTTTGCCGAGCTTTGGGAACGCTTTTCTTACTATGGAATGCGTGCGTTGCTTGTCTTTTACATGATGAAAGGATTTCTAGCCTACAACGACGACACGGCCTACGGCGTTTATGGAGCTTATACCGCGCTGGTATACGCTACCCCCTTCATCGGCGGGATTCTGGCAGACAAGCTACTCGGTTCGCGGATCTGCGTGATCATCGGCGGCGTGCTGATGGCCCTCGGCCATCTGACCATGACACTCGAAAATCGTTTCGCTTTTTTTGGAGCACTTTCTCTGCTCATTGTTGGAAACGGTTTTTTCAAACCCAATATCTCGACGATCGTCGGTTCGTTGTACCCCGAGGGGAGCAAACTCCGCGATGGTGGTTTCACCATTTTTTATATCGGTATCAATTTGGGGGCCGCCATGAGCCCGCTGCTTTGCGGGTATATCGGCGAAACCTATGGTTGGCACTATGGTTTCGGGTTAGCGACGCTCGGGATGCTGGTTGGGCTAGCGACCTTCGTCATGCCCAACCTCGTCTCGCAACTGCTGATCGCCGCGGCGGCCATCGCCGCGGCTTTGGCCTTGTTCGTCTATCATCCCAATAATTGGATCGCCATCGGGATGAATGTCTTTGTCGGTCTGGCCCTGCTTTCCGCGGCCGTTGTCGCCTGGATAGCGTTGCAGCGAGGCGGGCTTGAGGGCGCGGCTGGAGCCCCCAGGAATGGCAACGCATCGACGCGGTCATTAATGCTTGTCTTGGGTGGTATCCTGCTGGCCATCCCCGTGATTTGCCTGTTGGTATCCGGGTTTTCCATCCTCAGTCCCGATGCCCAACCGGTACGCGTGATTCAAGAAGAGACCATCCGTTCGATCTCGCAAGGTGGGCCTTTCATGCAACTGATAGGGGTCATTCTCGAAGAGATCAGCAAACCAGCGGGTTTGGTCTTGCTGCTGATGGGACTGATCGCCCTCTCGTACCTCTTCTGGTCGATGCTTCAGATGCCGAAGATCCCGCGGCAACGTCTGTATGTCGTCTTGATTCTGACCTTTTTTTCCCTGCTATTCTGGGCTTTCTTTGAACAGGCGGGCAGTTCGCTAAACAATTATACCGACCGCAATATCGACCGCGTCCATGAATCGAGCGTCGTCACAGCCCAGCAAGTCGGATCCGTTCTCCGCCTCCAGCCGACCCAGGAGCAACTGGGGTATCTCAACGGCACCGAGATGTTCACGCTGGATACGCTTACCAAGCTACGCAAGGAGAACGATGATCCCAACTTCGAAATCGATTGGCAGGTAACCTCCGGCAATGTCGGGATGGGGATCGCCAGCCGCGATCTGGAACTCCCGGCCAGCACGTTCCAGTCGGTCAATGCCATCTATATCCTCTTGCTTGGCCTAGTCTTCACTACGCTATGGACCTACCTTGGCAGTCGTGGTCTGGAACCGGGTACCCCCGTCAAATTTGCGTTGGGGCTGTTGCAATTAGGTCTAGGCTTCGGCGCCTTCTGGTTGGGAGCCCAGTACGCGACGGAACGCGGGATGGTCAGCGTCTTTTGGCTGTTGCTCGGCTACTTGCTGCACACCACCGGCGAACTCTGCCTTTCCCCGGTCGGTTTATCGATGATCGTTAAACTTTCACCCAAAATCCTGGTAAGCACTGTCATGGGGATGTGGTTCCTGGCAACCGCCTTTTCGCAGTACTTGGCCGGGATGATCGCCATGCTGACCAGCGTCGATACCCATAGCGGCGGGGAATCCAACGGGATCCCGATTCCGCGGGAATCGCTGCATATCTATGGCGATCTCTATTTGAAGATTGCCGTCGCCGCCATCATCTCGGCCATGATTTGCCTGGCTCTTTCGCCAGTGCTCAAATACTGGATGCACGAAGAAGCCACCGTCGATCCGCAAACCTCCCCCAGCGGCCAGGCTTGAGCTGGCAGGAAGCGGGCTGTTACTCTGCAACTACCGCCACTTGCTGAGAGAAGGATGGCCACCATCCTTCGGGTAGCGGGTTCGAATGAGAGCTACCTTGAGTTGACGATGGCAAGACGCGGTTCCCGATCCCAAGCCGGCTTCGCCCTGGATTATCCATGCAGCTGATCCATAGCCAACGAATGGTGACTCCCCACGGGATCGTGGCCGGCGGGCTGGTCGTCGAGGATGGCTGGATCATCGAGGTCATCGATGACCTGACGGTGGAACGCCTGCAAGCTTTCTCTGGGGCTATTACTGATTTTGGCGAATGCTACCTGCTGCCAGGCGTGATCGATAGCCACGTGCATGTCAATCAACCTGGATGCACCGACTGGGAGGGGATCGAGTTGGTTTCCCGCGCTGCGGCTGCTGGTGGGATTACGACGATCGTGGATATGCCACTCAATAGCTCTCCCGTCACCATCAGTCGCTCGGCCCTTGAGGCAAAACAGCGATCGGTCCAGCACCGGACTTGGATAGACCTGGGTTTTCATGGGGGGGTCGTAGGCGCAGGGCGAGGCGGGCAACCTGCGTCAAGTCCAGCCGAGGTGGAAGCGTTGATTGAGGCTGGGGTAATGGGGATCAAGGTTTTCTTATGCGATTCAGGGTTAGACGAATTTCCACCGGTGACACCGGTCGAGCTGGAATGGTTGATGCCGCTGCTGGCTAAGTTCCAGGTTCCCTTGTGGGTACATGCCGAAATCGTTCCGTCCGATTGGCGTGTTCCGCCGGTCATCCAGGACTATCGTCCATGGTCGGAGGTTCGATCGCAGGACTTCGAAGAGGAAGCTATCGCCCAGCTGATCGAGCTCTGTCGGCGGTACGCCTGCCCGACACATATCGTCCATCTTTCCCATACCCGTCCCTTGAACAAGATTCGCCGCGCCAAGCGGGAAGGCTTGCCGCTGACCGTCGAGACCTGCCCTCATTACCTGTGTTTTGCCGAAGAAGATATCCCACCTCGCGATCCCCGATTCAGGTGCTGTCCGCCAATTCGCGACCGGCAGAATCAGCATCGCTTGTGGGACGCTTTAGAACTAGGTGAGATTGACACACTCGGCTCCGATCATTCTCCCCGTCTGCCAGAAATGAAGATGATAGACCATGCGGACTTTGCCACCGCCTGGGGCGGCATTGCTTCACTACAGCTGCTGCTGCCGGTGATGTGGGATGCCGCGCAACAACGGCAGTTGCCGATCTCGCGGCTCGTGGAATGCCTATCGTCTCGGCCTGCCGAGTTGCTGGGTTTGAGCAGCATCAAAGGTTCGCTCGAGCCCGGCCGTCTAGCGGATATCGTAGTTTTCGATCCTGACCAGCGTTGGACGATCCATGGTCGAGAGCTTCTTCATCGTCATAAGCTTACTCCTTATGAAGGGAGAAGCGTTCAAGGCCAGGTTGTCAGAACCTATCTGGCTGGCACAACCATTTTTGACGCCGGAACCATGGTTTCGCCGCCGCTCGGTCGTCCTTTACGAAGAGGAATGAAATCAACATGCTGAATGCCGCACCCGATCGCCCGGCCGGACGTCGACCCTTCCTGGCCGCGACTCTCGGCAGCCTCTTGGCCATGCCCGAGCCGGTTCGCGGCGGCCCCCAGGAAGCAACCGGGATTTCGCTGATTGTCCTGGGCGACTTGCACTATGACCAGCTCGACCACCATGACTGGGCTTGGGTGGAAAAGCATCACCCCAAGGATATCTCGCAGATTCGAAACTATTCGCAGCTAACCAACAGCACCATGCCGGCCCTATTGGAGTCGATCGCCGCTCACATCGTTCGCTTGCGATCATCCTCCACCCCGCCAGCCATGATCATCCAGGTTGGTGATCTGGTGGAAGGTTTATGCGGGAATGAGGCGTTGGCCCGGCGGCAAAACATGGAAGCGATTGCCTTCATCCAGCAGGCGGACTTGGGTTTGCCCTTCGTCTTTACCAAAGGTAATCATGATATTACCGGCGAAGGAGCTACCCAGGCCTTTGACTCGATTCTTCTGCCGGCTCTTCATCGCGATAGCCGACGGATCGATGCCGATGGCCAAAGCCACGGAGCCAATTTGATGCTGCGGCATCCTCAGGCCGACTTTATTTTCTTTGACGCCTACGATAAGACGAGCCTCGAGTGGTTGGTAGCGGCGGTCGCCGAGCGTCGAGCCCCGCATATGTTTTTTGTGGTCCATCCGCCGGTTGTCCCCTACGGTGCGCGGGCGAGTTGGCATCTGTTCTCGAATGAGCAGCAAACCACCCAGCGAGAAAAACTGCTGGAGGTGCTCGGCGCCCATGAAGCGATCGTCCTCAGCGGACATCTTCACAAGTATGCCGCCTTGACGCGGCGCGTGGCCTCCGGGCAGTTCCGTCAGCTAGCCGTCAGCAGTGTCGTCGATTCGTTGACGGCCCGGCCGAAAGGTAGCCTGGCTGGGGTTGAACACTACCATGGCGACCAGGTTTTGCTGGAACCCCAGCACTCGCCGGAAACCATCGACCAGCGGCGCGGCATCTACGCGCGGGAGCGGCCGTTCGTCAGCAGCTTTGACTACGCCCAGGCTGCTGGCTACGCCGTCGTCCGCATCGCTGGCAGGGAGGTCGAGGCCAGCATCTACTGTGGGGCCGACCCCACCCCCTTTCAGCAGGTCAGGCTGAACGGCTAGCGATCATCGCCGACAATGATGCCTTGCAAATCCATCCCTCAACCGTGGGAACTTCCCGCTGGCCAGGCCTGCCGAAAAGTACCCTATGGCAATGACTTCGATTACAATCCGAATTGCGTGTTTCTTCCCTCCTCGCGAAAGCCTTCCTCCATGCATACCCTTCGTTTTCTTGGCTGTCTATCGCTGCTAGCGATCATCGGCAATGCCCGGCCCTTGATTGCCAACGCCGATAATCCGCGGCCCAACATCGTCTTCATCTTCGCCGATGATTTAACCTGCCAGGCTATCAGTACCTATGGCGATTCACGCCATTTGCTTCAAACGCCGAACATGGACCGGCTCGCCAAAGAAGGGATGCAGTTCAACCGTTGCCTGGTGACGAACTCCATTTGCGGTCCCAGCCGTGCGACGATCCTCACCGGCAAGTATTCGCACATGAACGGCTTCTACAACAACTCCAATAGCCGCTTTGATAGTTCTCAGACTACCTTCGCCAAACTGTTGCAAGGCTCGGGCTACTCGACGGCGGTTGTCGGAAAATGGCATTTGGTAAGCGATCCGGTAGGCTTTGATTACTGGCATATCCTTCCCGGTCAGGGACTCTATTACAACCCACCGATGATCGATAATGGTCGACAAGTCAAGCATGAAGGCTACACCACCGATATCATCACGGACCTATCGATCGACTGGCTGAAGAAGCGGGACAAGACCAAGCCTTTTTTGTTGATGAGCCAGCACAAGGCACCGCATCGCGAATGGGCCCCCGCCCTTCGTCATTTGGGCTGGGACAACGATCGCCAGTATCCAGAACCGTCGACACTTTTCGACAACTATGCCGGGCGCAGCAAGGCTATCGTCGATCACGATATGGGGATCGATCGGACCTTTACTGACCTTGATGCCAAACTACGACCAGCCCCCAACCTGACCGAGGAGCAACTCAAGGTATGGAATGCCTATTATGGTCCACGCAACGAAGCCTTTGCCAAGGCTAAGCTGCAGGGCCCGGAACTGGTACGCTGGCGGTATAATCGGTACATGCATGACTACTTGGCCTGCGTCAAAGCCGTGGACGAGAACGTCGGACGCTTACTCGATTTCCTCGATCAGGAAGGCTTGACCAAGGACACGGTCGTCATCCTCTCCTCCGATCAAGGGTTCTACCTCGGTGAGCATGGCTGGTTCGATAAACGCTGGATCTTCGAGGAGTCGCTCCGCAGCCCGCTGCTGGTACGCTGGCCGGGTGTGACCAAGGCTGGCAGCTCCAGCAACCAGATTGTCTCGCTGATCGATTTTGCTGAGACTTTTTTGGAAATTGGTAAGCAGCCGATTCCCCCTGAAATGCAGGGACGCAGCGTGGTCCCCTTGTGTCAGGGAAATACGCCGGCCGATTGGCGGAAAAGCCTGTATTACCACTACTATGAATTCCCTGTCCCGCATCGAGTTCGACCTCACTATGGGGTGATTACCGATCGCTATAAGCTCATTCACTACTACAAGCCGGATGTCGACGACTGGGAACTCCTCGATCGTGAACAGGATCCTCAAGAGACGAGGAACTTCTACAATGACCCGGCTTATGCCACCACCGTCAAGGAACTGCACGCGGAACTCGAACGACTTCGCAAGGAAGTCAAAGAGACCGAACCGCCACCTCGCTCAGCCTATGGCAACAAGGCCTTTGATAACGAGCCAGCGGCTTCGCCTGCAGCTCCTCCCCAAGGCAAGAGGAAGAAGAAAGCGGCTTAGTTTTTCTTGAGCAGAAGAATGGGAACTTCTTGGGGGAAGTTCCCCGGGCCAACCGTTTGCTAGGATAAGGAGAGTCAACCTCTCCTTATCGTTTGCGGGCGAAAGAGTCTGGCAGCCTCCAACCCGGGTTTATTCGTTTGCGAGCGAAGATGGTCTCAATCAAATCCTGGTAGCCGGCGACCATCGCCGACAGCGATCCGGTTTGCTGTACCAGACGGCGGCCAGCTTCTCCTAGCTTTTTTCCTTCTCTAGGATGAGCCAGTAGGTACCTCACCCGCTCGGTAGCCGCTTCCGCATTTCCGGGATCGACGGTGAAGCCAGTCTTGCCATCCTGAACCGTCTCGGCCACTGACCCGACTCGCGTACTTACTACCGGAACGCCGCAAGCCAAGGCCTCGAGGATGGAAACGGGGTTGGCTTCATTGTGGCTGGTCAAAAGAAAGACATCCCAAGCCGCCAGCAACCGCGGCGTATCGCTGCGCGATCCCAGCAGATGCACGCGATGCTGCAGACCTTTGGTCGCAATTAATTTTTCGATAGCCGGCCGCTCCGGTCCGTCGCCGACCATCACAAAATGGACCTGCGGCTCACGCTCGACCACCCGCTCAGCCACCTCCAGGAACAGGGGCAAGTTCTTCTCGGGTCGCATTGCCGCTACCACCCCCACCAACTGGGATTCGGCCGGCACCCCCAATTCCTGCCGCAGTCGTAAGCCATGAAGCGGATCGGGAACGAAGCGATCGGTGTCGATCCCATTACGAATGACCGTCACTCGTTCAGCCGGGAAACGCTCGAAATCGACCATGAACTGACCGTGCGACTGAGCTACAGCGATAAATACGTCGGTGATGGGTGTCAGCATCCGATTGAGACGACCGACGCCGTCCGGCCAACCGGTGGAATGCAAGGCGGACCCCACGACCGTGACCCTCGCCGCCTTGGCCGCCAGTCGCCCCCAGAACATCTTATCCCCTGCGCCCACTGTGACCACCGCATCGATTTGTCGATGGCGAAAGTGCTTGGAGAGTTTCCAGAGAACCGAAATATCGTATTTCGACCGGAGCCATGAGTGGCTGAAAGGCACTTCCTCGGCCAGGATTTCGCCGAGAGGTCCCGGTTCTTTCAAGCAAACAATCTCCGGCGCGATCCGGACGCGATCCAGCCTTCGAACCAGATTGAGCAACAGCGTTTCCGCCCCTCCGACGGGCATGCTGGTGATCACGAAAGCCAGCCGCAAAGGCCGGACGGCCATGGGGACCGACCATACCTCGCTCGACCCATCCGTATTCGGCAGGGATGGGATAGCAGGGATCAACCGAAGTGGTTCGATAAGGGGTTGTTCGATTAGCTGCATACGTCGATCGTTGAGCTCGGTTCCAGTGACACTGCCGCTAGACCAAGCCCCCCGATCCCGGACATCGGCGGCAACGATCGCTGCGGTTGGTTGTAAACGAATCGGCGATGGAGGTCGAGTTTGCGAGGATCGAATGTCAGCCAATCCTCCACCGCGGCCAGGCATGGATCCCCATGGAATCGCACGAGATGAAAGAAATCTCCCCCGGGAAAATTCCAGCCTCCGAAAGCACTGACGAAACCTGTATATCCGGCGTCAGCTACGGTATCGATGGCCGCTTGGGACATATTGCTCGGGAAGCCGTAGGGAAAAGCGAAGAAAGGTACGGCTTGCCCCGACCAATCCTGAAGTTTTTTCCGGGCATCACTGATCTCTCGAACCAACCGGGCTTGGGGCCAGGGGCGGCCGAGATCCAGATGGGTGTGGGTGTGCCCGCCAATCGCCACTCCCATCTCCGCCAGCCGCCGAATCTCCGCCTGGGTATGCGTTGCCAAAGGCTCTCCTCGCCTTAAATCATGGGCAAAGGGCTGCTGCCTTTCGACATTTCCGGTGGTCACGAAGTAGGTGACCGGAATTTTTCGTGAAACCAACTCCGGGATGGCATGGCCGAGGTTATCGCGGTAACCATCGTCGAACGTAATCCCGATCTTCAAGCCCTCCCGTCGTCCAAGCCGTTGCTCGCTTTGGATCTCTTCCAAAGAAGCTAGCCTCCCGAGGCGGCTGAAGAGCTCAAGCTGGGCGTCAAAGGCAGCGGTCGAGAGGGTCCACGGATTGGGCCGATCGTTAGCAACCCGGTGATAGAAAATAATGGCGGCTGGCCAGCTTTGCCGGGCTGAGAAGTCCCGCTTTAGCGAGGCCCGTTTGGATTGAGTGAACCAAGCGTAGGTTCGATGGGTCCAGGTG
>JBILTQ010000458.1:0-4096 GCA_044371435.1 Pirellulaceae bacterium
CTTGAAACTATTCTCCGCTGGATGTTTTCTCCAAAAACTTGCCGTATGCAGATCTCATCCCTTCAAATCACTTTGGATCTCCCGTTCACAACAGCGGCTCCTTCCAGCTCCCATCTGGGCTCGAGGGGGCGAGGCGTCATTCTCGCTCTCCTTACCATCGTACTCTCACTACTCGTGAGTCCTTTCTCTCCTGCCTGGGCGGCAGTGGTGAGTTTTCCGATGGTTGCGGTGACGAGTCCCGGGAATGCTGCAGACATTCGCAATGGCTTTGGCGACGTCTCTTACAGTTACTCCATGAGTCGCTTTGAGGTTACCGCCGCTCAGTACACCACTTTTCTTAATGCGGTTGCTCGCTCCGATCCCTATGGGCTCTACGATTCCAATCCTTCGGACATGGGAACATGGCCCACCGGTCCTCGCATCCAACGTTCCGGGGGGGCGGGAAACTATAGCTACTCGGTGGCGGCAGATTATGCGAATCGGCCGATCAATTTCATCAGTTGGGGGGACGCGGCTCGCTTCTGTAATTGGTTGCATAATGGCCAACCGGTGGGTCTGCAAGGAGCGAGTACCACCGAACGAGGTTCGTACACTCTGGATGGGGCCACTACCAGCGCTCAATATATGATGATCACCCGAAGCCCAACAGCTTCGTTTGTGCTACCAACGGAAGATGAGTGGTATAAAGCTGCCTATTATGATCCCGCGATCGCTGGTGGGAATAAATACTGGAACTTCGCTACCGGTAGTAATACCACCCCAAGCAATGACCTGGTTAATCCTGATCCAGGTAATAATGCTAATTTTTTTCAGGACGGCTACTCGTTGCCCTCCTTTTTGCGGACCAATGTTGGCGACTTTGAAAATTCGCTGTCACCGTGGGGAACCTATGATCAGATGGGAAATGTTGGCGAGTGGACCGAAACGGTGAGATCCGGCGGATTCGCCGTTCGCGGTGAATCCTATAGTACCGGCGACAGTGGCGGGGCAACGATCGGATATCGATTTGTCCGATTCGTTTCGCCTATCGACGAAGAAACCAAAAATGGCTTTCGGATTGCCATGATACATGCGGTTCCCGAACCCAACTCCTGTTTTATGTTAGTCATGATCTTTGGCTTCTGTCAGTTCCACCGTCGCCATCGCTGAATGCGGCGCGAGCTATCAAGACCGATAATTTCTCTGACACCCGTGACGCTAGTTTTGAAGCCATGACGACAGACGCGATGACCTGCCGGTTCGTGTAACGTCTTGGAGTCCGCAAGCCATTGCCTAGTGGACTCTCTAAAAAACTGGTGGACGCTCTTAATACAAAGGGCTGCAATCGCGCTGATCACAGCCTTGACGGGGAGCCTGAATATACATCGATAGTTTGAGCGTGTATATTTAAAGGTGGTTCATGGCCAAGGATGGGTTCGATGAGGCGATGGACCATGCCGAGGGGGGGCGGTTTGTGCACTGCGCGAAGAATGCAGAAAGTTCATGGCTTTCCCATCGGCTCGCCGCGCTCAGAGAATCATCAGTCCAGCGAAAGCCGCGGATTGGAGACAAGATTTTCTAGAGAAAGCGGCGAATAGTTTCGGAATTGAAGATTGGCCACCCGCAGTTTGAAGAACCAATTCGTCATTTCACTTTATTCTTCCGCGTCGCGTATCCTATGGTTCGTGCTTTCTCACCTTCCTTTGTCAAGTTTCAGGCGGATATTGAGTCCTACCTTATAGCCCAAGGGAAGCGTCATAAGACGGAAGATGGATTCATCGTCTTTCATGGATATGATGAGGCACTCCAGGTGATGTTCGATTGCTACCTTGAGGCAGGGGCGTTTGAGCAACTGGTCCAGCATTTCCGTTCCTGGAATTGGGAGCATAGTCTCAACGATTACCTGGAACGACTGACCCAAACGCTCCTTGAGCGGGGTGATTGGCCGCTCCTCAAGCGTCTCTGGTCTGCCGTTATCTCCAAACGTCGGAAGCTCTACAATGATATCCGTAAGATAGAACGCAGAACTCCCGGGACGATATCCCTATCGTCGGTTACAGCTTCGAAGGAGAAATTGCTGGAAGCTCTCGAAAGAGTGAAGTCTTACTCGCAAGCGATCGGTTCACCTGAGGAGACGGAGTCCTACGAACAGATAGTCTTCAAAATCGAGGCCGGAAGGTCCGCATGAATCCTGACAGAATCACGCTGGGGCGGCAGTCGTCTGGTCAACCGATCTTCGTATCGTGGGCTATCGTCTGAAAATACTCTTACGGATGCGGCCGGGTATCTCGCAGCTTTTCTCAGACACGGAGGGGCAGGGAAATAAGGAAAGGCTCAACGAATATCACTTCCTGAGGGCTTTTGCTTCCTATGAAAACAAATCACAACCGTTGCAAATATTACAGGACGTGTTCTGATGGCAACTGAAGCCGTGTAGCTGAGCCTGTGAGCGACTTGGATTCGTCTACGGCACTGCGAGGGTTTTGAAGGTTACCGAGAATCATTGTCCGGTCGGGAGCTTCGCTGAAGAGGTGGCCACATTCGTGTGGATGCGACCAGGCCATCGACATAGTCAACGGGGCCTATCACGCGAATTTTGAATCGTCAGGTAATCCCTAAGGAGAAAACGATGAAGACTGTTCAAGTCTATGACAAACCCATGTGCTGCTCGACCGGAATCTGCGGGCCAGAGGTTGATCCGGTGTTGCCAAGGTTTGCGGCCGATCTCGACTGGCTAAAGAATCAAGGTCACGTTGTGGAGCGATACAACCTTGCTCAGCAGCCACAAGCTTTTATCGATAACAAGGCGGTTCACCGACTATTGAGTACCGTTGGTACCAGTTGCCTGCCGGTCGTAATGGTTGAGGGAGAGATTGTCAGCCAGCAAGTCTATCCATCGCGGGAAGAGCTCGCAGGTTGGATGGCCGGGGGTTCAGCTAAACAATTATTGCCGGTCGCAAAGCCCAGCGGAGGATGCTGTGGAACCAGTGGCTGTTGTTAACGTCAACAACAGTAGTGTTTCGCTAGTTCTCGCCGACCATCTCATGGAACACGAATCATGAATTTTTTGGAGCATCCCACTCGCAATCTATTCTTCACGGGAAAAGGCGGCGTTGGAAAAACATCGGTAGCATGTGCGACTGCAGTCAAGCTGGCAGATGCCGGCAAGAAAGTCTTGCTCGTCTCGACTGATCCGGCGTCCAACCTGGACGAGGTGTTGGATGTAACTCTGGGAAACCATCCGACCGCGATCCCATCGCTACCGACGCTGTTCGCAATGAATCTCGATCCGGAGAAGTCGGCAGCCGAATATCGGGAACGAATGGTTGGTCCTTATCGTGGTTTGTTACCAGAAGCAGCCATCAAGAGCATGGAGGAACAATTCTCCGGATCTTGCACCCTTGAGATCGCAGCCTTTGATGAGTTCTCTCGCTTGCTTGGTGAGCCAGCTGCGACTGCGAAGTTCGATCATGTGATCTTCGATACGGCACCAACCGGCCACACGTTAAGATTGCTTTCCCTGCCATCGGCCTGGGATGGTTTTATGCAGCAGAACACAACAGGCACTAGTTGCCTCGGGCCTTTGGCTGGCTTGAAGGCCCAGCAAAAGCTCTATCAAGAGTCCGTCAAAGCTCTAGGCGATCCTGGAGTAACAACGCTGGTACTCGTGGCTCGCGCCGAAGCCAGTGCCATACGCGAAGCAGCTCGAACCAGTAGGGAACTGGCTGAGCTTGGAATTCGCAATCAGCACCTCGTGGTCAACGGCGTGTTCCGTGGGCTAGATACAAGTGATCTGTATGCCATAGCCTTGCAAGAGCGAGGAGCGGAGGCACTGAATACGATGCCAGACAGCTTGAGATCGCTTCCGCAGACTATTGTGCCGCTACGGCCAGATGGGATTCTCGGAATCGAATCGCTACGTCGCCTGGGTACGATCGACACGGCTTCACTTTCAAATGCGAGTGACTTAGTTACTTCACGGGTTCATGGACTGCCGTTGCTTTCTGAATTGATCGATGATCTGGTCGCCCCAGGTCATGGTGTCATCTTGGCGATGGGCAAGGGTGGGGTCGGGAAAACAACGGTTGCAGCGGCAGTCGCCGTGGCAATCGCCGAA